>CATPBK010000080.1 GCA_955652705.1 Candidatus Dormiibacterota bacterium
AGCGTGATGAAAAGCAGGCTGAAGCCGAAAAGCGTGGAGCGCTGCGGCAGCAGGCTGGCCAGGATGGGGTTGAGCCAGACGTAGTTGAGGGCCTCGAGGTGGGTGTACTCGCGGGGGAGGTGCAGCAAGACGCCCCAGCCCTTGTCGGCGATGTCGCCGAAGAAGAACACGAAGCCGAGCCCGCCCATCAGCACGAACACGAAGAAGCCGAGCGCCGCGGCGAGGCGGCCGCCGAGGAAACGCACCGCGGCCAGGTAGATGACCGCCGGTAAGGCCAGCGCGAGGAAGCCGCTGGTCAGCACCAGCGTGGCCGGCAGCGCCACGCCAAGCGGGACCAGGCTGGCCGCGAAGAAGTCGACCAGGAACGGGTAGGCGAGCGCATGTCCGGGGTCGATCGGGTACTCGGGTGGAAAGTTGCGGCCGTAGGCGAAGGAGCCGGCGTACGCGAGGTGTGCCGCCCAGTCGCCCCAAACGCTCGGGTTGCCCGCGAAGAGCCCGCCGCCGCGGTAGCTCCAGGCCTGGGAGAGGAGCCGGAAGGTGTACGCCCAGCTGATCGCCAAGACGGCCGCCAGGGGCCACGGATGACCCGCCGAGCGGGGATCTTGCCACCACCGGTCCCGCGCCGCCTGAAGATCGGCGCTGACCAGGGAGCGGCCTTTGAACCAGCCCGGCGCCGATCCGGCCAGGGCGAGTAGGGCGCCCGCCCAGACGGTGCCGGCGGTGAGCTGGCCGGCGGCGAGAGCAAAGAACAGGAAGCCGCCGCCGGTCACGGCCAGAGCGCCGATCACCGCCCCGAAGAAGAGGCGTTCCTCGAAGAGCAGCTCGATCCCCGCCAGATAGGTGAGGCCAAAGCCGGCCACCACACAGGCAAGCAGGAACACCGCCACCAGGCCGAGCTCCGCCAGTAGGAAGGCGAGCAGCACCGCCAGGATCAGGCCGGCGACGATCCAGCCGGCTCGCGACGGCGCACGCTCGGCTGCCCTGCGCTGTTCAGCTAGATCCACGTCCGGACCCACATATGGCCGAGGGGCCAGCCCGACCACCATGGATGCCGCCAGCCCAGCAGGTAGTCACTGGACCCGATCGGGATGGCCGTCCAGACGGGATAGAAGTAGATGAAGGCGAGGACCGCGATCGCGAGGTGCGTGTAGGCGATAGCGCGCCAATCCCCCGCTCTCAGCAGCACGCTCTGGCCGATCCGGAGCTCCCCGAGCTCGCCGATCTTGGCCAGCACGAAGGCAAGCGCCAGGAACATGAAGGGCAGGCTCCCGAACATGTGGTAGAGGAAGAGCACCCGGCTGATCTGCGACCAGGGCAGGTACTGGGTGAGGAAGGCCAGCAGGATGAACGCCGCCGCGTAGCTCCGGTGCCTGATCGCGAAGTAGGGCATCGCAAGCAGGCAGGGGATCGCGGTCCACCAGGTCCAGGGGTTGCCGAGGTTGATCAGGCCGGCCACCAGCGGCTGGCCGGTGTTGGCATCGACGCCAAGGCCCTGGCCATCCCAGTAGTACGCCACCGGCCGGTAAAGAAAGGGCCAGGAGTACCAGGGCGAGCCGTAGGGATGGCTGGCGGTCAGGGTCGCGTGGTAGACGTAGGCGCTGACCTGGTAGTTCCAGAAATCGCTGAAGCTCTTGAAGTAGCCGTGCTGGAAAAAGTTCGGCCACCAGCTCGCGTAGTAGATGAGAAATGGGATCACGACGAAAGCGAGGACGGCGACCGGCAAATAGGTCGCGGCCCTGACCGCGCCCGGCAAAGCCGGCCCAACGGCCTCCGAGCGGCCCCAGGCCCAGGAGCCGCCGGCCGTAGCTTGGCGGACGTCCACCAGCCGCCGGAGGACGCGGACGGCCAGGATGAGAACCATGGTCGCCAGCGCGGCCAGGGCGATCCACTTGGCGGCGACCGCCAGTCCGACCACCACGCCGGTGGCAAGCAGCGAGACGATCGAGCTCCGCGGTGTGGGACTGTCCAGGTGCAGGTGGAACACCCAATAGGCGAGCAGGATGAAGAAGATCGGAAAGATGTCGATCATGCCGATCCGCGACTGCACGAAGAACATCCCGTCAAAGCAGGCGAGCAGCGCCGCGGCGGCGGCGAAGAGACGGTTCGGCCAGAGGCGGAGAGCGAGCAGGTACAGGAGCGGGATCACGAGCGAGCCGAACAAGACGCCCATGATCCGGAAGCCGAACGGCGTGAACCCGAGATCCGCGTAGCTGCCACTCGCGTGCTCGAAGGTGGCCCGCCACCAGCCGTAAAGCCACTCGCCCGAGGCGATGATCAGCTTGCCCAGCGGCGGCTCAGGGTCGAAGTAGTACTGGCCGACGAGGTCCTGGTGCGCGAAGTCGCCGAAGTAGACCTCGTCGAAGATCTCTCCATGGGCCGGCGCGTAGGAGCCATTGCTCGGATAGCCACGCTGGTATGGGTAGCCCAGCCCGCAGAGGGAGCCCGTGCTGGCCTGCGAGTTCACCGGCGTGTTGACGACGCAGTTGTCCAGCGCGAAGTGGTCCTGGGGATGCGCGTAGAGGTCCGGGAAGATCGGGCTGAAAAAGCGCATCACGAAGGCCACGACCGTGAGGGCCGCAAGCGCGACGACGTCGGCTCGCTGCAGCTGGAGGTAGGCGAGAGCGCGCGGGACGGGCCCGGGCTGGGGCGCTAGCGGCGCCGCTTCCGACGCCGGGCTCCGCCGAGGTTCTGCTGTTGCAGCCGGTTGGGCAGCCGTCGGGATACCTCCTGGGCAAGGGACTCGGGATCGTCGACCGGAACGGCGATGGTGCTGTCGAATGCGTAACGCTTGCCGAGGCGCTTGGTGATACGGGCCACGTCCGCCTCGTCGCCGCCGAGTCTCAGAAAAACCGCCGGCTTCTCCAGCAGCGGCTTGGTGATGTTGTTCACGTAGCTCTTGCGCTCGGGCGGAAAAGCGTTCTTCAGGAGCGCCACCCGGGCAGCCCGGATCCGTTCGTACGGGATCGTGGTGTTCGTCAGCGGAAAGCTCCAGTTGAAACGTAACCCGTCGTCGCTGGGGCGGACGTAGCTCAGGCGGCGGAAGAGCGCGAAGAAGCCGAGCACGAGGACGGCGCCGATTACGCACTCGGCGATCAGGATGGGCAGGCCCGGGTCCCGCGGGTTAAAGATCACGAGCGCAGTGCCGACCACGAGCAGGCCGGGACCCATGATCCAGTTTCGACGCCAGAGCTCTCGCGCGTAGAGGATCGGAAACTTCACCGCGTGTCGAATCGTAGCCCGCGCTTCTACGGACGAAACCAATCGCGACTCCGGGCGACGGCCCGCCGCCAGTCGCTGAGGCGGCTCTGCGCCTCATCACGCGAGAGCCTGGGCTCGAACTCCCGGTCGAGCCGCCAGAGCGCCGCCAGCTCCTCATCTGTCCCCCACACCCCAGCGCCGCGGCCGGCCAAAAAGGCCGCGCCCAGCCCGGTCGTCTCCGTGTGCCGCGGCCGGCGGACGGGGATTCCGAGGAGATCCGCTTGGAGCTGGCAGAGAACGTCCATGACGCTGGCGCCGCCGTCCACCCGGAGCTCACTGAGCTCGCGTCCGGCATCGGCGGTCATCGCCTCAACGACGTCGCAGGTCTGGTAGGCCATGGCTTCTACCGCCGCCCTCACCAGCTGGGCTCGGCTCGAGCCCCGGGTCAGCCCCACTATCGCGCCCCGCGCGTAGGGGTCCCAGTGGGGCGCGCCGAGCCCGACGAAAGCCGGCACCAAGAAGACTCCGCCGGCGTCCGGCACCGACTCGGCGAGCGGACCGGCCTCGGCCGCGGATTTGATGAGGCCGAGACCGTCGCGCAGCCACTGCAGGGCCGCTCCGGTGACGAAGATGGCGCCCTCCAGCGCGTAGCTGAGCTGGCCGTCACGGCGCCAGGCGACCGTCGTCAGCATGCCCGTCTGCGACTCGACCCGGGCGTCGCCGGTCTGAAGCAGCACGAAGGAGCCGGTGCCGTAGGTGTTCTTCGCCATCCCCGGCTGCAGGCAGGCCTGGCCGAAGAGCGCCGCCTGCTGGTCTCCGGCGACGCCAGCGATCGGGGCCGCGATCCCGGTGAAAGCCGCCGGGTCGCTGCGGGCCAGCTCGCCACTGGACGGTCCGACCTCGGGCAGCAGGTCGGTCGGGACGCCGAAGAGGCCGGACATCTCCTGGCTCCAGGCGCCGCGGTCGATGTCGAAGAGCAGCGTCCGGGATGCGTTGGAGGCGTCCGTCAGGTGAGCCCGCCCGCCGGTCAGGCGGGCGATCAGCCAGCTGTCGATCGTGCCGGCCGCGGCGTCAGGCGGGAGGTCCGCGTGATCGAGAAGCCAGCGCAGCTTGGTCGCCGTGAAATAGGGGTCGATGACGAGGCCGGTGGTCTTGCGGACCTGCTCCTCCGCGCCGGCCGCCTTCAGGCGATCGCACTCCGCGGCGGTGCGGCGGTCCTGCCAGACGATGGCGTTGTGGAGCGGCTGGAGGCTCTTGCGGTCCCAGGCGACCACGGTCTCGCGCTGATTCGTGATCCCGATCGCGCGCACCGCATGCGTCGAACCACCCGCCTGCTCGAGCGCCGTCGCCGCCGACTTCAGCACGCTCTGCCAGATCTCTTCGGGGTCGTGCTCCACCCAGCCCGGCTGCGGGTAATGCTGCTGGATCTCCTGGTAGCCCCGACCCCTGGGCTCGCCATCCTCGCCGACGGCCAGCACGGAAGTTCCGGTCGTGCCCTGGTCGATCGCCAGGACCAGGCCGTCAGGCACCTATGAAGGCACCTTGCATGGCTGTGCCGCAGGGGCAGGACCGCTCGTCAGGGATGCGCGGAATCAGGTCCAGGATCAGCTGACGCACCCGGGTGATGTTGGCGGCGAAGACGCGCTCGACCTCCGCCACGGTCACCGCGGGGACGTTCGGCGAGCCCTGCAGGCCCGCGTCATAGTCGGTGATCAGGGAGAGGTTGATGTAGCAAAGCTCCAGCTCGCGCGCCAGGACCACTTCGGGATACTGCGTCATGTTCACCACCTGCCAGCCCTGCGCGGCGAACCAGCGGCTCTCAGCGCGCGTCGAAAAGCGAGGGCCCTGGATGACGACCACCGTCCCTGCCTCGTGCATGGTCGCGCCGACCTCGTTGCCGGCTTCGAGGGCGAGCTCCCGGAGCTGCGGACAGTACGGGTCGGCCGCGCTCGCGTGGGCGACACGGGGACCTGTGTAGTAGGTGTCGGCGCGACCGCGGGTGCGGTCGACGAACTGGTCGCAGACCACGAAATCTCCAGGTTTGACGTGCGGCTGGAGCGAGCCGGCGGCGCTGGGCGCGATGACGCGCGTCACGCCCAGCTCCTTGAGCGCCCAGAGGTTGGCGCGGTAGTTGATCTGGGCCGGCGGCAGCGTGTGCTTGACGCCGTGTCGAGGCAGGAAGGCCACCTCCTGGTCCGCGAGCGAGCCGATCGCCACGTCGCCGCTGGGCTCTCCGTAGGGCGTTTTCAAGTGCTCGCGGCGGACGTCATCCAGGAGCTTGTAAAGACCGGAGCCGCCGATGACACCGATCATCCGGCGGCGACCCGGAGTGCGGCCAGCGCTTCGCGCAATGACGGCCGCAAGACTCCGAGTTGGGTTATCACGGAGGTCACCAGCGCCGCCGGTGTGATGTCGAACGCCGGGTTGAAGGCGCGCGTCCCTTCGGGCGCGAAGGTGGTCACCTCCCGCTCGTCGCGCTCCTCGATGGGAATGGCCGCGCCATCAGGCGCGTGGAAGTCGATGGTGCTGAGCGGCGCCACCACATAGAAGGGCACTCCGTGCTCGCGGCAGAGCAGGGCGAGGGGGTAGGTTCCGACCTTGTTGGCAACGTCGCCGTTGGCGGCGATCCGGTCGGCGCCCGCGAGCGCCACGTCCACCATTCCCTCCTGCAACGCACGGCCGGCGGCTCCGTCGGCGATCAAGCGGTGAGGAATCCCCAACCCGCGCAGCTCCCAGGTGGTGAGCCGCGCGCCCTGCGCGCGCGGGCGTGTCTCCATCACGAGAACCGAGGGCTCCTGCCCGCGTTCCTGCGCGGCGCGGACCACGCCCAGCGCCGTGCCGTAGTCGACGGTCGCCAGAGCTCCCGTGTTGCAGATGGTGAGGATCCGCGGACGGTCCGGCAGCAGCCCGGCGCCGAGCTGGCCCATGCGCCGGCAGGCGTCGACCGAATCCCGGGCGATCCGGTCCGCCTCGGCAAGCGGGTCGGCCGCGGCCCGCACTCTATCCAGCGCCCAGGCGAGGTCGCGGGCCGTGGGACGGCTGGCCCGAAGGGCCGCCAGGCCCGCCTCCGGGTTTGCTTCGCGCAGGGCCAGGACGGCGCCGTACGCGGCCGCGGCGCCGATGGCCGGCGCCCCGCGCACGATCATCGAGCGGATCGCCTTGGCCACCATGGCGGAGCTCGCGCAGACCACGTAGGACTCCTCGTCAGGAAGCTTGGTCTGGTCGATCAGCCGCAGAGCCGAGCCGGTCCACTCGAGGGTGGGCACGGCTCCTATTGTCTGCTCGGCTTCCAGGCGCGATTCAGGCTGCCGGTCGAATATCCCTCCAGGTCGAGGGCCACGAACGTGTACCCGGCCGCCTTGATCCCGGCGGCGACCTCCTCCCGCCGGGCCGCCAGCGCCGCGATCTCCTCCGGCTCGACCTCGATCCGGGCCACGTCGCCATGGTGCCGGACTCGGACCTGCGTGAAGCCCAGCGCTTTGACCGCCGCTTCCGCCCGCTCGATCCGGCGCAGCGCCTCGACGGTCACGGGCGTGCCGTGGGGGATCCGGGAGGAGAGGCAGGCGAAGGATGGCTTATTCCAGTTGGGCAGGCCAAGAGCACGGGCGGCGAGCCGGATCTCGGGCTTGCCCAGACCGGCTTCGAGGAGCGGGAAGCGGACACCCCGCCGCACCGCTGAGCCGTGGCCCGGGCGGTGGTCGCCGGCGTCGTCCGCGGTGGCCCCATAAGCGAGGTGAGTGAGGCCAAGGTCCCGCTGGACGGGCTCGAGGGTGTCGAAGAGCTCCTCCTTGCAGTGGAAGCAGCGGTCGGGGTTGTTGCGCACGTAGGCGTCCAGCTCGACCTCAGAGGTCTGGACCTCCTGGAGCCGGGCGCCCAGCTCACGCGCCAGCGCACGAGCCGCTGACTGCTCGGTTTCTGGATACGCCGGCGAGCTGGCCAGGACGGCCACGGCGCGCTCGACGCCGAGCTCGTCGAGCGCAAGCTTGAGCAGCAGGCTCGAGTCCACACCGCCCGAGTAGGCGACCAGCACGGATCCGAGCTCACGCACGATCTGGCGCGCTCGTTCCACTGCTGCCGGGTTCGAGGTTCCGAGCTGGATCACAGCTCAGAGAAGGTTACGCGGGGCTGTACCTACGCGGAGGCTTGCTCGGAGGGTTCGTACGAGGGCACGCCACAGAACTGCTCGTAGTCGATCAGCTGCGTCACCGTCGGGTTGTCGCCGCAGAGCACGCACTTCGGATTCTTGCGGAGCTTGAGCTCGCGGAACTCCATTTCGAGGCCGTCGAACAGCAGCAGGCGGCCGCCCAGCGACTCGCCGATGCCAAGGATCTTCTTGATGGTCTCGAACGCCATCAGGCTGCCCACGATGCCCGGTAGCACCCCGAACACCCCGGCTTCCGCGCAGCTCGGAGACGCGCCGGGAGGCGGCGGTTCCGGATGCAGGCATCGGTAGCACGCCGTGCCGTGCGCCGAGTCGAAGAGGCTCACCTGGCCCTCGAACCGGAAGATCGCCCCGTGCACGAGGGGCTTGCCCTGGAAATGGGCGGCGTCGTTGGCCAGATAGCGGGTAGGGAAGTTGTCGGTTCCGTCGACGACGATGTCGTAGTCCTTGAATATGTCGAGCGCGTTTGTCGAGTTCAAGTGCTGCCGGATGCCGACGACCTCGACGTCCGGGTTCATCGAATGTAGGCGATCGGCCGCCGACTCGGTCTTGGGCCGGCCGATGTCCTCGACACCGTGCAAGATCTGGCGCTGGAGGTTGGAAGCGTCGACGTTGTCGAAGTCAACGATGCCGATCTTGCCGATCCCGGCCGCAGCCAGGTAGAGCCCGGCGGGGGAGCCAAGGCCACCAGCGCCCAGCAGGAGCGCGCTCGTGCCCATCAGCTTGCGCTGGCCTTTGCCGCCCACCTCGGGCAGGATCAGATGCCGCGCGTAGCGGGCGACCTGGTCCGGGGTGAAGCCGTTTGGGGAAGCCATTACGTTCTTTATACCCAGGGGCCGCAGCTTCGAATTCCGGCCATCCGGGTGTGGAAGGCCAAGCATACGGCAGGCCCACGGCAGCGCGACCCAGACCTGGAGCCTTGCGTCGGAGAGGCGAGCCGCCTGCCTATTCGAGCGCGTAAGCGGGTATCCATAAAATTCAGGGACCGCTATATGGAAGCCGAATATCTCGACGACGAAGAGGTCATCGCCCTCTACAACCAGGTCCGGACCGGCCGCAAGCAATGGCCCACCGGCATCTGGAGCTCGCCGGCCGCCCTCCAGTACGCGGTGACCATCTTCGACTACTGGATCCACAACGTCATGGGCTGGAAGAGCTGGCCCGAGGCCCGCAAGCGGGTGAACCCGGTCCTGCTCGAAGAGCACCGGCTGGCCGACATCGTCGAGCAGGTGCTGGTCCCAGAGTTCGGCGAGGATTGGCTCGACTTCGAGGTGGTGCTGAACGAGAGCATGCGGCTCTCCGAGGACCAGGAATGGCAGACAGACCTGGCCGACCGCCAGGAGCGGGTCGAGGCCGCTTTCGAGCACGCCTTCGAGCAGCTGATCGGCTCTACCCAGAAGGAGCCCCGCCTGCTCTCCACCTACCACCGATTCCGGAACCACCTGCTCCGCATGTGGAGCGCCTTCCAGGAAGCGCAGGCCGAGCGCGAGAAGGCGCAGCGCGACGCCGCCACCAAGTTCTGGAAGGACCTCCGGCTGGTGCGGTCAAGCCGGAGCACGAGTGGGGAGACCTGGTCGATCGTCAACCACGAGGACGAGCGGCTGGGCGAGGTTACGATGGTCTGGGGCGAGCCTCATCCGTACTGCGTCGTGGTCCTCGACGAGCGGCTGCCGGAGGGCGACTGGGAGCAGGTCGTCTACCGCCTGGAACAGGAGGTCTTCATCGAGGAGCCGGGCCTGATCAGCTTCGCCATCTGGCACAAGTCGTTCATCGGTGAGTACTACCGCTGCGTGGACTGCGGCGAGCTGCACAGCCAGTTCGACGATGACACGGCAGCTGACCTCCGCCTGGACCTGCCCGACGACGAGAACGACTGACCCTTGCTCCCCCGCTTGACGGGGGAGGTCAGGAGGGGGCATGGTAGGCCTCTACCGGCAGGTCAGCGTGTAGTTGCGACCCTCCCAGCGATCCTTGAAGTGGGCGGTCCAGCCCATCACCGCGCCCGGCCGCATTATCTGCGTCGGGAGCTCGGCGACATGGAAACCGAGCGTCGTGTCAACGGTTGGGCTCTCCCTCCAGGTGGCCCAGTCGTCGGCGCTCCAACGCACTACGGCGGGTTGCTCGAGCTGGATCTTGAAGCGGCGACCAGCCGCGAAAGTGCGCACCGCGTGGGCGTGGCTCCAGACAAAAGGCGGGTCCTCGGGCGGATCGATGATGCAGCGCCGGCGGACCTGCTCCAGCTGGTCGCCGGAGCGACCTGTCGCCAGCGAGTTGAGCGTCTTCAAGTATTCGGCGTGGGCCCAGCCCAGCGGCGCCGCCGAGCCGTTGGCGATCCCCGGCTGGAGGCCACGTTGCGGGATCGCGGGTCCGTCCCAGATCTGCTCCGGCAGCATCAGGCCCGGCCCGGCGAAGGCCTCGAAGGCCCTCACCAGGGCCGCGATTTGCTCACCTCGCAGGAGCTCCAGGTGGGCTCGCTCGCCGATCAGCAGCGGCCAGGGGCGACCGACTCCGCCGGCGCCGGCGACCGGCCAGGGACGGCCGTCCTCCGCCTCCCCGTAACGATCCCCCACGTAGCGCCGCCAGGCCGGGCCGGCCGGTGTGCGGGAGAGGAGCAAGGCGTCGACGAGGGCCAAGCTCTTGGCCACGGCTGGATGGTGGGCGTCGCGGACGCCATGCCGGACCAGCTCGATGAAGTCGACGCTCAAGACCCCGTCGGCCGGTGCTCCGGCGTCGGGGTCGGCGGACAGGCGCACGTAGTGGCCGGCCGTCTCCGAGAAGCACCAGGCCTCGACGCGGTCGGCCCAGTAATCGGCGACCGCGCGCAGGTGGGCCGCGGCTAGGTGATCTCCGGCCTGGTGGGCGAGCTCGGCGGCGGCGACCAGGGCCGCAACGCTCACCGCCAGCGTGGAAGGTGAGAGGCCGCCTGCGTCCTCCCAGCGGTCGAGCTGCGTGGTGGGCCCGTTCCTGAGCAAATAGATGGCCGCGGGGCGGACCAGCTCGGGGTAGGGATCCCAGTCCAGCGCCTCGGCGAGGGCTAGCTTCCAGGCCAGGAGTACCGGCAACGCCACCTCGTCGAGCTCGACCGCGCGCCAGTGCGGCCGGCCGTCCAGCGTCCAGTTCTGAGTCCACTCGCCAGTCGGCCGCTGCACCCGGGCCAGATGCCGGAGGGCGCGCGCCGCAGGCGCCGTGTCGCCCGCGTCGACGAGAGCGCTGGCCTGGTGGTAGAGGTCGCGCGACCAGACCAGGTGGTAGACGTGGTTGCCGTCTCGGTTCAGCTCCCCCCAGGGCGCAGCCGGGGCGGCCACAAAGCCGCCGCGGGCGTCCTTGTCCTCCAGGCAGCGCAGCACGGCCAGCGAGGCTCGCGCCAAGCTGCCGCCATCCCCGCTGACCTGAGCCAGGCGGGGCGGCAGGTCGGGCAGCGCGCTCCAGGCCTTCTCGAAGGACTGGGTGACCGCGGCCGAGCCCTTGCGGAGCACCTCCAGTGCGATCTCCTCGGCGTCGGCGCGGGCGTGCGCAAAGGCCACAGCGAGCTGGAAAGCGCCGGCGTGCAGGGCCAGCTCGGCGCCGAGGGTCACGTTGCCCGGACCGGCCCGCCGGTACGTCGCGGACATGGCGCCGTCGGAGTCGTTGAGGTCGACCCAGAGGTCCGATGCGTCCCGATAGCCGGCGCTGGCCCGGGCGAAGGGGCCGACCATGGCGATGTGGACGTCCCGCTGTCGGGCCAGGAGGACCGGCGGATCGAGGGCGAGGACTTCCGCTTCGTTGCCTTCACTCCCCGGGACCACATGAGGGGTGGCCATCAGGTAGAGGCGCAGGTCGGGCAGCTCCGGGTTGAAGGCGCCGGCGATCAGCAGCGCGCTGCGATCGGGGTCGACGACGAAGTCGAGACTCAGGTGGTATTCGTCGTGGGAGCTGAAGACCGAGAAGGCGGGGACGCCGGGCCGCAGCCAGCGCAGGCTGTGGTCTGCCTCGGCCGCGTCGTCGACCGGCGGTGCGCCCGGCGCGGCGACCAGGAAGCGGAGCTCGTGGAGGGCCGGGTGGTCGAGGCTCGGAAAGAAGACCTCACTGAGGTTGCCCTGGGCGAGGGTGAACCAGACCTTGCTGTCCAGGCCCGGAGCGGCCCCGAACGCCTGCTTTAACCCCGGTCCCCAGGACGGCGGGGCTCCTGGACTTCCGGGCGCCAGCATGCGGGACACTAGTATGGGCTGCGATGCGAGCCGTCGCCCTCGACAAGCCGAGCGGCAAGCCCACGCTCCGAACCGACGTCCCCGAACCCACGATCCAGGCCCCCGACGAGCTCCGCATCCGAGTGCTCGAGGTGGGGATCTGCGGCACCGACCGAGCGATCGTGCGCGGTGAAGGCGGCGTGCCGCCGGCCGGCTCCGACTACCTGGTCCTCGGCCACGAGATGCTCGGACAGGTGGTCGAAACAGGATCGGAGGCAGCCTCCGATTACAAGGCCGGCGACCTCGTCGTCTGCACGGTCCGGCGTCCCTGCGGGCTGCCCGAATGCCCCACCTGCGCCCATGGCGAGTCCGACCTCTGCTACACGGGCAAGTACACCGAGCGCGGGATCGTGGGCGCGCACGGCTACATGACCTCCCGGATCGTGGAATCGACCGACTTCGCGGTGAAGCTGCCGCCCGAGCTGCGGCCCTATGGCGTTCTGATCGAACCGACCACGGTGGTGGAGAAGGCGATCCTGGAGTCGGTCCTGATCCAGAACCGCCTGGACTGGGTGCGCAATCTGACCGACGACCAGGAGGCGAACCGGGATTGGCGCTTCGTGAAGCGGGCGCTGGTGGCGGGAGCCGGACCGATCGGGATCATGGCCGCCTTCGTCCTCATGCTGCACGGGGTGGAGACGCACGTCTCCGACATCAGGCCGCGTGACGGTTACAAGGGACGGCTGGTGGAGTCGATCGGCGGGACCTACTGGAACGTGCAGGAGACACCGGTGGAGGAAATCCCGAGCAGCACCGGGTCCATCGACCTGATCGTAGAAGCCACGGGCGTGGCGCCGGTCGCCTGGCAGCTCCTGAGCGCGCTGGGCGTCAACGGGGTGCTCGTCTTCACCGGCGTGCCGGGCGACCGCGGCGGTGAGCTGGAGCTGGAGGGCGGCCACCTGATGCGCCAGATGGTGCTCTGGAACCAGGTGGTGCTGGGGTCGGTCAACGCCAACCGCTCTTACTTCCAGCAGGCCGTCAAAGACCTGGGCGAGATGGCCCAGCGCTGGCCGAAGCAGCTCGCCGGAGTGATCACGGCGCACGTGCCGATCGAGAACTATGAGACCGCCTTGACAGCGCAGCCGGAGGACGAGGTGAAGGCGGTCTTCGACATCCCGGGGGAGTGACCTAAGACGGAGCCGGGGGTCGCACGCCTCCCTTGCGGCGGAGGTTGCGCAGCCGGGCGGCGGTCGCCTCCTCTCCGTCGGGTCCGCCGGGCTCGGGGCGACGGCGACGGGTCGTGACCTGCTTCAAAAGCTCGACCTCCGCGCTGGTCAAGGCAACGATGCGCTCGCCGGTCCGCTTCGTCATGATCGTGCGCTACATCACAACGAACGAGCGGGATTAAATAACCACCTGCTGGCTAGAATCGGTTGGCGACCCCGTGTCCGGGGAGGTGGCTGAGTGGTCGAAAGCGCCCGCCTGCTAAGCGGGTAGGGGGTGTGAAACTCCCTCGAGGGTTCGAATCCCTCCCTTCCCGCCAGCCGGCCGCCGGCCGGCTGCCGGAGAGTCTTTCATTTAGCGGGCGTTCGCACCGTCGCTGCGCGACGGCGCCCCGCCGTCACTGCAACCCGCGTCCGCCGGCGAACGGGGGTTTCGGAGGCGTTGGAGGGGCCGATCCGCCGGCGGATGGGGGCTTTGTGGCCAACCTTGGTGCCGCTCGAGCCCCGGTGGCGTGTATCCGCCCATACTGGCCCGATGAGTGAGGGAGACAGCGGCGGCGGCCACGTCGCCGCTCGCGGCGAGGGGAGAGAGCTGTCCGTCGTCGGGAAGCTGCAGGTGTCGGCCGAGCAGAGCGGCGGCGCGTTTGAGGTCATCCTGTTGCACCCCGGCCCCGCGGCGCCCGCAGGACCGCCGCCGCACGTCCATCGCGAGCGTGACGAGCTCTTTTACATCATCAAGGGCCGCTTCACCTTCGTCTTGGGGACTCGCGAGTTCGAGGTTCAGGAGGGCGGGACGGTGTTCGTCCCCCGTGGGACACGCCACGGGTTCAAATCCCATCCCGATTCGCAAGCCCTGCTGATCATCGCGCCCGCCGGTCTCGAGGGCTTCTTTGCCGAGCTCGGCGACGGCCTCGCCGCCGGCAGATCGAACGAGGAGATCCGCGCCGCGCTCGCAGGCAAGTACGACTCAACCCCCACCGATTTTTAGGACTGCTTGGACCGATGGGTTTGGATTGGGGCGTCGGGCGCTACGAAACCACAGCGGAGGAACTCTCTCCGGTGGCTGCCGCGGTGGTTGAGCGGGCGGCGATCTCGTCGGGGGACAGGGTTGTCGACGTCGGCTGCGGCACCGGCAATGCCGCGCTCCTGGCTGCGCAACGAGGCGCCCAGACAACCGGCGTCGACCCGGCGGCCCGCCTCCTCGAGGTTGCGCGTTCCCGAGCCGCGGAGAGCGGCGTCACTGCCACATTCGTCCAGGGCGACGCCGCATCGATACCCGTCGCAACGGCCGGTGCAGATGTCGTGCTCTCGATATTCGCCGTGATCTTCGCTCCCGATCCTGGGGCGGCTGCGGCTGAGATGGCACGGGTGACCGCCCCTGGAGGCCGCATCCTGCTGACCGCTTGGATTCCCGAGGGTGCCATCCAGGATTGTGTCGGCATCTTCCAGAAGGCGGTTGCGGCGGCAATCGGGCGGCCTGCCGGCCCGCCCCCCTTTGCCTGGCACGAACAGAGCGCGCTGGCGAGTCTCTTTGCTCCCCACGGCTTCTCGGTTGCGGTTGAACCGGAAGAGCTCGTTATCACGGCATCGTCGGCGCGCGAGTACCTGGCGATCCAGGGCCGGGACCATCCCATGTCGATCGCCGGCCGAGCCCTACTCGAATCGCGCGGCGAGGCGGAAGGAGTCGGGGGGCGTGCGCTTGCCGTCCTGGAAGCGGCCAACGAGGATCCGACGGCTTTCAGGGTGACAAGCCGCTACGTGGTCGCCACCGCCACTAGAGCCTGAATTAAGGAGACTCAGCTCGAACTGAGTGGAAACCGGGCGCACCCCTGAGGGTTCGAAAAGTATCCACGACACCGCGCCATACCGCACCCTGCGTCACGCAAGTTGCGGTATCCGTTCCAAGCAACCACAAAGCGCGACTGAGTCTAGCCACTGGCGCAACGCGCTTAGCGTGGTGTATGGTGGTGTATCCATGCGCACGAATGTGGAGCTCAATGACCGCCTCGTCGCCGAGGTGATGCGCCGGTACCGACTCAGGACAAAGCGCGAGGCGGTCGACCTGGCCCTGCGGCGACTGATTGATGAGCCACTCGAACCGCACGAGGCACTGGCGTTGGAGGGATCCGGCTGGGATGCCAACCTTGAGGAGCTGCGCGAATCGCGAACGACCCCGAGCTGACCCTGGTCGATACCTCCGCTTGGGTCGAATTCCTACGTGGCACCGGAAGCCCAGTGGCGATTCAGCTCAGAGGTCTCCTGAAGGACCGGGCACCGCTTGCCACTACGGAGCCAATCGTGATGGAGGTGCTTGCCGGCGCCCACGACGACAAACATCTCCGCCTTCTCCGCCAGCTCGTCCTCGGCGGCCAGTTGCTCCCCGTTCGCGGGCTGGCCGACTACGAAGAGGCCGCGGCCGTTTATCGCACCTGCCGCAGAGCCGGGCTCACGGTCCGGCGATTGGTCGACTGTCTGATAGCCGTCGTCGCGATCGATGCCAACGTGATCCTGCTGCAGGCTGACAGGGACTTTGCGCTCATAGCGCAGCGAACCGCGCTTCGTCTCGTGGCGCCGGCCCCCTGAGCTCCGCAATCGCCTGAGCTCGAAAAGTATCTACGATGCCCCGCCACCGAGGCGGAGCCTCGGGGGCGGAGACCCTGCGCGAAGCGCAGGGACTCCATTATTTATTGGATGGCTCGCGCCCGAGGATGTCCCTGTGGGACATCGCCTCCACCCTCGGCGCGCCTCGCGCGCCGGGCCGCGCCGTGCGCGGCCTCAGGGGAAGGGTCCTTTCAATTTCGGAGCCTCGGGGGCCGAGATCCGGCGCTATGCGCCGGGACTCCATTTCCGTTAGTGGACTCGCGCCCGTGGATGTCCCTGGTGGACATCGCCTCCCCCCTCGGCCCGCCTCGCCGGCCGGCCGCTCCGTGCGCGGCCTGAACTGAGGGGTCGTTCTGAAGTCGCGCTCGACGCGGCTCCGGGAAAACGTCCTCGCGGATCAGGCGTCGGGCTGATGTAGGGCGCCCTCCCGGTCGCGGAAGAAGACCGTCACTTCCTCATAGACTCCGCCAGCATTCACCGCACGATGCGGGCGCGCGGTCGGCTCGTCCCAGCCGACCTGGCCCGGGACCACGATCACCTGAACTCTCTCCGCAGCGTCGCGGTATTGGAGCTCGAGGGCGTCTCCGTGGAGAACGACGGTCACGCGGTGAAAGGGGTCGACGTGCCAGTGCATAGCTTCGCCGGGCTCCATTCGGAGACGGCGCACGAGCGTCGTCCCCCTCTCGAAAAGAACCTCCTCACGCATGGATCCGATTATGCCCGCCCACACGGGACCAATTTGGAGTCGAAGCGAGAGTTCGAAAAGTATCCACGACACCCCGCCACTCCTGGGGCGGTAGCTTGCCGCGGAACGTGCAGCCGCGTACGGATGAACGCTTTGATGGCTGCCCGATAGGCGCATTCGCCCGCGACAGCACCTATGCCGCGTGGTCAGGCCGGCACGGGTGGTTTCACGATCCCGAGCTGCATCATCAGCGTCATCCCGTCGTTGAGTCCCCAGTGCTCGACGACCTTGTCTCCGGCCACCCGGTAGATGCTGACCGCTTCGATGTTGATCTGCCGGCCGGTGGCCGGCAGGCCCAGGAAAGGGGCGCCTGTGTGGGTGCCCTGGACGCTCGAGCGGACCGCCACCAGGTCGCCGTCGCCGATGATCTGATGAATCTTCATCGAACGGTCCGGAAACGAGGCCATGAACATGGAATGGCCAAATTTGGCCCCCTGGAGCCCGGTCGGGAATCCAGGCGGCGCGTCGTTGTTCTTCACGTCGGCTGCGATGAGCTCGTCGAGGGCGGCGAGATCGTTGCGGCCCCACGCCTCCTCAACCTTGCGAACGACTTCCTTGGCTTCGGACATCGTGTGCCTCCTTCGTGTGTCGCGGGCCCAAATGCACTTCTACCCATACGACGCGCGGCGCCCCCTGAAAATCGACACGTCAGGTCCGATGAGGTCGGGCCGACGCCGGGCTGAGTTGCGGGCCCCGCTTACTCTGCTGACCTCCGTCATCACTCCCTGGTGTCGCGGACATTGAGGCCCACCTCACCACACCATTCCGAGCTGCCGGAAAGCGCCGTCTTCTAGGTTAACCGGGCCGCCGCCCGCATCAAAGTCCCATCGACGTCAGGCCCGCATCCCACCGAAGTCGACGAGCACGCAGGGCTCGTCGCCGATGGTCCAAGCATCGTGCCCGGGCGGGATCACCGCGGCGTCGCCCGGGCCCAGGTCGATCTCACTGCCGTCGTCCATCACAACGTGGTGACGCCCGGCGACGACGTACGGCATGTGAGCGGTCTGGCATCTCTCGGCGCCGACCACCGGACCCACGTGTTTCGACCATCGCCAGCCGGGCCCAAAGGTCACGAAGCGGACCGTCCCCTCACCAAGCTTGACCGTCTTCGCTTCACCGGTCCCCTCTGCGAAGACCATCGTGTTTTCGGCCGCCTTCGAATCGACTCTCTGCAGCTTTGCCATCCCAGTCAGCCCTCCGCCTTAGCGGGTCGGCGACCCGCTTTACACGATGTAAAGATAGGATCTGCTTTACATGGTGTCAAGCGCGCCTGTCCTGCACACGCGGGCGAGGATCCTGGAAGCCGCCCGCGCCCTGGCCGAGGACCGGGGGACGAACTTCCGGCTCGAGGACGTCGCCCAGGCCGCGCGGGTATCACGCCAGGCCGTATACCTGCACTTCGGCTCGCGCAGCGGCCTGCTCCTGGCGCTGGTCGAGCACGTCGACAAGTCCGAAGGTTTGCCGCGCTATTCGCAGCGCGTGCGCAGCGCGCCGACCGGAGTCGACGAGCTGCTCGCCTTCATCGACCTGATCGCCGAGTACACGCCGCGGATCTACCTGATCGCCAAGGTGCTGGACGAGGCGCGACGCACCGACCCGGCGGCGCGGGCGGCGGACGAGAACCGCATGCTCCTGCGGCGCGAGGGCTGCACCCGGCACATCAGGCGCCTTCATGACGAGGGCCGGCTGGCGGCGGGATGGACTGTCCAGGGAGCGGCCGAAACGCTCTGGGCGCTCACCAACGTGAGCACCTGGGAGGACCTGGTCTTAGACCGGGGCTGGTCGCGGCAAGCTTACGCGCGGCGGCTGAAGCGGCTCTGCCTGGCCACCTTCGTACGACCCCCGGCGGCCGGCTAGCGTGACGCGGACTGCCGGAAGAGTAACTTCACCGCGCCGCGCCTCGTTTGCGTCGAGGCCACGAACTCGTAACCCGACGGCACCCTGTCCCCCGCTCGCAAGAGCAGGAAGTGGGTCTGGCCGCGGTGCCCCGGCCGGATGCACCAGAGGTGGACACCGTCCACCTCGTAGAGGCCGAGCACGCGCGTGTCCGGCGGAATCGGCAGGATGAAGTCGTCCTTGTCGAGCGGGAGCAGTAAGGCGATGATCTCGCCGCTGCCGGGGTTCGCCACGGCGCCGAATTATAGGGAGCCGCGGCGCCCCCCGCCCCGCTCAGCCCGTGGCGTTTGCGGCGCCCACGGCCGCCGCTTTCTGGAAGACGATCTCGCCCTCTCGCGCGTCCACCTCGACCGTATCGCCCTCGGCGAAGCGACCCTCCAGGAGGGCCATGGCGAGCGGGTCCTGGACCAGCCGCTGGATGGTGCGCTTGAGCGGTCTCGCCCCGTACACCGGGTCCCAGCCGCGCTCGGCGAGCAGCTGCCGAGCGGCGTCGCTGACTCGCAGCGTCAGCTTGCGCTCGGCCAGCCGCGCCTCCAGACGTTGGAGCTGGATGTCCACGATGCGGGCCAGCTGGTCTTTCGTCAGCGGGCGGAAGACCACGACCTCGTCGACCCGGTTCAGGAACTCGGGCCGGAAACTCTCGCGCAGCACTCCCATCACGGCGTCGCGGACCTCTTCGAAGTCGCGGTTTGACATCTCCTGGATCAGGCTCGAGCCCAGATTCGAGGTCATGATCAGGACGGTGTTGCGGAAGTCGACGGTGCGACCCTGGCCGTCGGTCAGGCGCCCGTCGTCGAGCACCTGGAGCAGCACATTGAACACGTCAGGGTGCGCTTTCTCGATCTCGTCGAAGAGGACCACCGAGTAAGGGCGCCGGCGGACCGCCTCGGTCAGCTGGCCGCCCTCGTCATAGCCGACGTAGCCGGGCGGCGCGCCGATCAGGCGGGCCACGGTGTGCTTCTCCTGGTACTCGGACATGTCGATCCGGATCAGCGCGTGCTCATCGTCGAAGAGGAACTCGGCCAGCGCCCGGGCCAACTCGGTCTTCCCCACGCCCGTGGGCCCGAGGAAGATGAACGAGCCCACCGGGCGATTCGGATCGCTGAGGCCGGAGCGGGCGCGACGGACCGCGTTGGCCACCGCCGAGACAGCCTCGTCCTGGCCGACGACGCGGTCGTGCAGGCGCTCCTCCATCTTGATCAGCTTTTGGACTTCGCCCTCCAGGAGTCGCGACACCGGGATGCCGGTCCACTTGGCCACGATCGCCGCGATGTCGTCCTCGTCGACCTCCTCCTTCAGGAGCCGGGCGCCTTCACCGTCTGTGAGCTTGCCGCTCGCCTCCGCGAGCTGGCGCTCGAGCTCGACCGCATCGCCGTACTTGAGACGGGCAGCCCGCTCGAAGTCGGCCTGGCGCTCGGCCCGCTCGGCCTCGTGCCGGACCTCTTCCAGGCGCCCCTTCAGCTCCCGCACGCGTCCGATCTGTTCTTTCTCCTGCTGCCAGCGTGCGCGTAGCGCGTCACGGCGCTCGGCCAGCTCGGCGAGCTGCTTGTCGAGGGCCTTGAGGCGGTCCTTGGAGGCCCGGTCGTTCTCCTTCGAGAGCGCCTGCCGCTCGATCTCGAGCTGGCGGATCGCGCGTTCCAGCTCGTCGAGCTCGGTCGGCATCGAGTCGATCTCCATTCGCAGCCGGGCGGCGGCCTCGTCGATCAGGTCGATCGCCTTGTCCGGCAGGAAGCGATCGCTGATGTAGCGGTGCGAAAGCACGGCCGCGGCCACCAGCGCCGCGTCCTTGAAGCGAACGCCGTGGTGGACCTCGTAGCGGTCGCGGAGCCCGCGCAGGATGCTGATCGTGTCCTCCACGCTGGGCTCGCCTACGAAGATGGGCTGGAAGCGCCGCTCCAGCGCGGCGTCTTTCTCGATGTGCTTGCGGTATTCATCCAGGGTGGTGGCGCCGATCGCGCGCAGCGTGCCTCGGGCGAGGGCCGGCTTCAACAGGTTGGCGGCGTCGATGGCGCCTTCGGCGGCGCCGGCGCCGACCAGCGTGTGGAGCTCGTCGATGAACAGGATCACCTGCCCGTTCGACTCCTCGACCTCTTTCAGGACTGCCTTCAGCCGGTCTTCGAACTCGCCGCGGAACTTTGTGCCCGCGACCAGCGCGCCGAGGTCGAGCGAGATGACGCGCTTGCCTTTCAAGCCCTCGGGAACGTCGTCGCTGGCGATCCGCTGGGCCAGGCCTTCGGCGATCGCGGTCTTGCCGACGCCGGGCTCGCCGATCAGCACCGGGTTGTTCTTGGTCCGCCGGCTCAGGACCTGGATCACGCGCCGGATCTCTTCATCCCGGCCGATGACCGGGTCCAGCTTGCCGCTCGCCGCGAGCGCGGTCAGGTCGCGGCCGTAGCGTTCTAGAGCCTGGTATTTGGACTCGGGGTTGGGGTCGGTCACGCGCTGGTTGCCGCGCACCGCCTTCAGCGCCTGGAGCAGGCCGTCTCGGGTGACTCCGTTGTCCTTCAGGACTGTGAGATCGGCCATCGCCAGGAGGAGGTGCTCGGTCGAGATGTACTCGTCCTTCAGCGCCTCGGCCTCCGTCTCAGCGCGTTCGAGCACGGTGGTGAGCGCATTCGAAATGTGGGTCTGGCCGCCGCGGACGCGGGGCAGCCGCTCGACCAGTGAGACAACGGCGGGCTGGACGGCCTGCGGCGAGGCGCCGGCGGCCTCTAGAAGGGGACGGGCGAGGCCGCCCTCGTCAGTCAGGAGCGCCAGCAGCAGGTGCTCAGGCTCGATCGCCTGCTGGCCGCGCTCGGAAGCCTCCCGGGCGGCTGCCTGGAGCGCCTCTTGTGATTTCTCGGTGAACTTTTCAAATCGGGGCATGGTTTTCTGTCGTAGTTCTTTCCTGGTCGCCCGGACACATAAACTCCCGAACACGAGCATGCGCGAGGGCTGGGTTCAGAGCGGGGGCGCCGAGCTGCATTACCTGGAATGGAACGACCAGGCAACCGAGCAGCCGGCACTGTTCCTCCTCCACGGGTTGAGCTCCAACGCCCGGATTTGGGATCGGATGGCGCAGCGCCTGGACCGCCGCCTGGTCGCGCTCGACCAACGCGCGCACGGGCGCTCGCCGCTGCCTCCGCCCGGCTTCGGAATCGACGGCTTCGCCGCCGACGCCGTGGCCGCGATCACCCGGCTGGAACTGGGCCGTCCGGTTCTCGCCGGCCACTCCTGGGGAGGCGCCGTGGCGCTCCAAGTAGCGGCCACCCACCCGGAGCTGGCCTCGGGCCTGGCCATCGTCGACTTCACGGTGCAGCCTCTCTCCGACCGGATGAGCTGGACGGAGGCGGCGAAGCTCATGCAGCCTCCTCTCCCCCTCTACGCCGACCTCCAGGCCGCCTATGACGCGCAGCGATCCTACGTGCGGAACGCTTGGGCCGAGGACCTCGAGGACTTCGTCGAGGCCGGCCTGGTCAAGGACCCGGGGGGCTACCGCCTGCCGCTCACGGCGACCGTCCGGCTGGAAATCCTGGAGGCGATGTTTCACCTCCCCTCCGACCTGCTCTGGCCACAGGTCGCGGCGCCATCGCTGCTCGCGATGGCGGAGGGCATGCCCTCGGCGTTCGTCGAGTTCAAGCGCCGCGCGACAGAGATGGCCAAGCAGCAGGTGCCGGAGACCGCCGTCCACTGGTTCCAGACCGGCCATGACGTTCCGCTCGAGGACCCGGCCGGGCTGGCGGCGGACCTCGAACGTCTCTGCCTGCGCGCGAGCTTTGACGAGCTCGGGCTGGACTTGAAGGCGCTAGCCGGCGACTGGGCGCGGCCGGCCGATGGCTACGCCGGCTGGACCGCCAAGGATCTCCTCGCCCATCTCTCCAGCAGCCAGGCGGCGCTCCCCCGCGTGGCAGCGTCGCGAGCCGCCACCGGCGAGCCGACCGAGCCCTTCGATTCCGACCGCTGGAACGCGTCGCAGCTGCGCAAGCGGCTGGGCTCCTCACCCGAAGCCCTTCGCGAAGAGTTCAACACCGGGGTGCGGGCCCTCGACCCAGTCCTGAGCGAGCTGCCGCTCGAAGAACCGATCGGGGCCGGCGCCTACCGCGGCCTCGCGGCCCGGGACGCGATGCGGGCGATGCTGGCCCACCAGCGCGGGCACCTTGACGACCTGACGCGACTGCTCGGCTGAATCGGCACCCCCCAGCCGAGGAGGCGCCGTGCCTGGTCTTTAGGCGCCCTTCTCGGGCCGGTCGGGCGGCAGTTGCCTCTCCCCTCGCTCAACGGTCGCCATTCGGCTCACCTCCGATCCTTGGTTCCCAAGTCCTAATTTGATAGTCACGCTATCAAATGTGCCTGTCCTGGAACCCAGCGCGGCACGGTAGACGCGGAGGTAGCCTTCGGCCATCGCGCGGGGGCTGAAACGAGCCCTGGCCCGCGTCGCACAGGCTTTCGGATCGATCTCCGGGACGTGCTTCATGGCCTCCACCACGCCGTCGGTGCCGTGGACCAGCAGCCCGGTCAGGCCGGGCTCCACCAATTCGGGCGCCGCCCCCCGCGGGAAGGCGATCACGGGAGTGCCGCTGGCCATCGCCTCGACCATGGCCAGGCCGAAGGGTTCGTCCCACTGGAGCGGGAAGACCGCCGCGTAAGCCCGCGCCAGGAGGTCGGCCTTCTGCTCGCCCTGGACGTTTTCCTTCCACTCGACGCCCCGCCCGAGCCAGGGCTCGATGTGCTCGCGGAAGTAGGCCATCGACTGCCGGCTCTCCTCGATCTTGCCCGCCAGCACCAGCGGGCGCCCGGCCCGCCGGGCCGCCTCGACGGTCACGTGCTGCCCCTTCTCGGGACAGACCCGGGCGATCTGCAGCAGGTAGTCGTCCTTCTCGTTGGAGACGTGCAGTGAATCCACGTCCACCGCGTTGTGCACGACCCCGACCCAGTTCAAGTCCTCGACCTGCCGGCGCTGGGAGTGGCTGATCGCCACCAGGTCGACGTCACGGCGCATCTCGCGCAGGAAGGTGGCGGTGGGCTCGGTGATCGGTCCGTGGACGGTCGCGACAGTCGGTGTCTCCGGCGCCACGGCCGCAGCCATCAGTATCCCTGTCGCCTCGTTGTGGTCGTGGAGCAGATCGACGTCAACGCCGCTGAGGTGGTCGTAGATGCGAGCCAGGTAGGTGGCCTCGCGGTAGCGGTGGTCCTGCCCGCCCAGCTCCCGCGCCCAGCCGGCTGGAGCAAGCGCCACCACCTCGGCGTGCTCCAACCTTGAGCCGTCAGAGGCATAAAGCAGGACCTTGTGACCCATCCGGCCCAGCTCTTCAGCGAGGAGGTAGACGACCAGCTCGATGCCGCCATAGCCCTTGGGCGGCACGGGGTACCAGGGCGGAGCCACGAGTGCGATACGGAGCCTGTCCGGCGCCTCCATCAGGACCGCGCTTTCAAGAGTTCCAGGACCGCCCACTCCCCTCCCCGCTCGACCCTGCGCACCCTGCCATCCTCCTCTTTGTAGCGGAAGAGCTTCACGAGGTCGTCGGTTCGGTGCCCGATCGCACGGCCGAACCTTATACCAAGAGTATAAGGAATTGAAACAACGATACCGCTGGAATTGGAGCTATGCTTCAGCCGGCCTCAGACGCCGCCAGGGCTTGAGCCCAGTCAGCTTTGCGAGACCGGCGGCCGCCAACAGCACGGTCCCGTCGATGACGCAGTAGCCGCCGGCGATGACGGACGGCGGGTTGCCGGTCGGCACCAGCGTGTAGGGAGCGACCGCCTCCCAGCGCCAGTTTCCGAAGCTGGTTCCGAGGATCTCCAGGAGCGACGTGCAGATGAAGATGCCGGTGAAGAGTCCGGCCCGTGGGGAGCGAAGCACGAACCAGGCGAACGAGGGCAGGCAGAGAGCGCCCGACACGTCGAGGCGCCCGGTCAACGCGGGCAGAACCGTGAGCCCGGCCAGGGCCCAGCCGGTCGCGGCGGTGAGGGCGAGCCGGTTCAGTAGGCGGCCGTGCCTGGCCATCACTGGCAAGCGGGCCCAGGTCAGGCCGAAGAGGTAGACCAGGCCGTGGCCCGGCGGCACGTAGAGGGGCACGTTGTGAAAGCGGTAGCGATAGAGGCCCCAGACGAGAGAGCCGAAGATCTCGAACCCGGTCGCCACCAAGATGCAGAGCCAGACCTGGCGGCGCTCGGCCGGGGGCGAAAGGCGCCCGGCCAGGAAAAGGACGGCGAACGTCAGCAGGCCGAGGCCGTACTGCTCGTTGACGGTCGTGATCCGCGCGTCGATGAAGAGGACGAAGGGGATGTAGAGCGAGAAGCCGATCTGGAGGGCGTACGGTCGGAGGGCTCGGGCCACTTGAGCCTAGATGCTACGGCGCCCGGACATCGTCGCAGCCGCTTTCAGGGTCGTCGCATTCGGGCCGGCTGCCGAAGCGGTGGAACCGGCTTCGGTTCCTCGCAAACCAGCGGTAGAGCGCCTCCTCCGCGGCTGCGAGCGGAGGCACTCGGTAAGCGAGGGCAGGCAAAGCCCAGGGCCCGCCGATCACCTCCAGCACGCGGGTGATCGCGGCCGCGCCTTCCCACCGGCGCCCGTCGGGGCCGATAGCCCAGGCGGCCCGCTCCGTCTCCGCCCGGCTGAGGCCGTACTCGGCCAGGGCGCCTTTTCGCTGACTCGGGATGGCCAGCACACGGCCGGCCCGGTCGCGCCGGCGGACCCAGCGCGCCAGCCTGGTGCAAACGCCTCAAGTCCCGTCGAAGAGGAGGACCAGTTCGGTCTCGCTCATCGGACGGGGGCCAGCCCGCGCAGGGGTACCGCAAGCATGGTGCTGGATCGTAGACCGAGCGATCGGGCCGGTGCGAAGTGGACCTAGACCACGCTTGCTCTAAGGTGGCCCGGTGAGGATCACCCGCCATGGTGCCCATCTGGTCCAGCTGACGCGCTACCCCGCCGTCTTCCCGATGAACTGCTACCTGGTCCTGGAGGATGACGGGCTGACCCTTGTCGACAGCACGATGTCATCGCCCGCCGCTGACGTCGCGGCGGAGGCACAAAACCTGAGGCTCGAGCTCCGGCGCATCGCCTTGACGCACGCCCACGGGGACCACATCGGCGGGGTGGCCGGAGCCCGAGAGCGTTTCCCTGGCGTCGAGATATCGATCGGCGAGCGCGAGGCGCGACTCCTGGCGGGTGACAAGACGCTGGACAAGGAGGAGCCGCAGACGCCGGTGAAGGGCTGGTTCATGAAGGTCGAATGGAGGCCCGACCGGCTGCTGAAGCCGGGCGACCGCGTGGGCTCACTCGAGGTGGTGGCGGCGGCAGGTCACACTCCGGGCCAGGTCGCCTTCCTCGACGTCCGCGACCGCAGCCTCATCGCCGGGGATGCCATGCAGACGCGAGGCGGCATCGCCGTGTCGGGGCGGGTGGTGCCGCTCTTCCCCTTCCCCGCGCTGGCCACCTGGCACAAGCCAAGCGCGTTGGCTACCGCCGAAACGCTGCGCCGGCTGGATCCAGCGCGCCTTGCGGTGGGGCATGGCGACGTGCTCGAAGCTCCGGCGGAGGCGATGGATCGCGCCATCGAGTCAGCTCGCCGGGCATTCGCCTGACGGGGCGATCTGTCAACGATGTCTCGGGGCATGAAAGTCCATGCGTCGCCAGCTGAACCACCCTCTACGGACGGCGAAGACTACGCCAAACGAGAATGCCAAGTACGCCCAAGAAAATGAAACAAGACGCCCCAACGAGTCCGATGACGCCGACTACAACGTTGGTGGTCCCGCCCTTCGCGAGTAGGCTGACACCCATTCCCACAGCAAGGATGGCAACGATCAGCGAACCAACGCCGAAGGCTAGTGGGTTGACCGGTGGCTTGCCAAGGCTTCTAAAGCGATTCGACGGCAAGTCGTCCTTCCTCCGGGCGTCCGTTCCACGGATACGTCGACGGTGGATGTCGCGTGCCATACTGGCCGCGGAATGAGGTCCATGATCGGTCTGCCGATGTGTGATATTCAGGAGGCGAAGCCTTGAATGCGCGAAACATCGTCGGTATCGTGGTGGCGGTTATCGTCGTCTACTTGATACTCCACTTCTTGTTCCACGTGATCTGAAAGCTGAAGCCCTACCTGCGCCCAGTGTGAGAACTGTGCGGACCTCGCGACGGTGAGGGCAAGTGGAACACGCCACGCTAGCGAGATGTCTAGCGAGACGTCGGCGAGGGGCCGCTGGCGGAAGGATTCCCTCTGAAACTGGCGGAGCGAGAGGGATTCGAACCCCCGAAGGCTTGCGCCTTAGCGGTTTTCAAGACCGCCGCCATCAACCGGACTCGGCCATCGCTCCGGCAGGCAGTCTACCGGCCCGATAATGCTGCCGTTGGCCGTCCTAGACCCTGGTCCTGAGGTCACCGGCGAGGTCACCGTCGACTGGGTGAAGCACGTCCTCCGCAGGGCCGGCGTGATGCCGGGCTCCGACATCGTGAGCGTCGAGAAGGAGAGCCTGGGCGCCGGAGCTGGCAGCTGGGGCGAGCTCTGGCGGCTGCGTCTGCACTACGGGGCGGGCGCCGCCCGAGGCCCAGCGTCGGTCGTGCTCAAGCTCGGAACCCGCGTCCCGGCGAACCTCGCGCTGCCCCGCCTCTTGGGTCTTTACGAGCGCGAGTCCCGCTTCTACGCCGAGGTCGCACCCCAAGGCACGATCCGGACCCCGGCCTGCTACTGGAACCGCTACGAGGCGACCTCCCAACGCTGCGGGCTCCTGCTCGAGGACTTGAGCCACCTGCGCGCCGTGGACGAGCTGGAGGGGCTAGGCGTCGAGGACGCGCTCGCCATCGTCGACCAGCTGGGGCGATTCCATGCGGCGAGGTGGCAGCATCCGCAGCTGGACAGGTTTGACTGGGCGCAGGCGCTAAACGGGCCCGCGAACAGTCTCGCGGCCGGCTTCTACAGGGAATACTGGCCGCAGTTCGTAGCTGGCTATCAAGACGAGCTTCCACCCTCTGCGATCAAGCTGGGGGCGCTGGTGCGGGACCGGTTCCCCGAGGTCCTCGACCGGCTCGCCGAGCCGCCCGCGACCCTTGTCCATGGCGACGTTCGGCCCAACAACCTGTTCTTCCCGCCCGCCGGTGAGTCGGGTGATGTGGTGTTCGCCGACTGGCAGTTGGTAGGCCGCGGCCGCGCCGCCTTCGACGTCGCCTCGCTGTTGAGCCGCGCCATGACCGTCGAAGATCGCCGGCGCTACGAGGCCGCGATCGTGCGGCGATGGCACCAATCACTGGTCAGCGCCGGCGTGCCCGATTACAGAGCGGAGACCGCCTTCGACGATTACCGGCTGGGGATCCTCTTCTTTTACGTTTTCGCGGTCCGGGGAGTAGGGGTTGAGCGGGCGAACGAGCGAGCGGTAGCATTCGCGCACGCCGAGGCCAAGCGCATCTTCACGGCTGGTCTGGACCTCGACCTCGGCTTGCTGCTTGCCTAGGGAGAGAGTCCTCCTTGATGATGGCCACGCCGTAGTCGGCGATGCGCAGCCGGCCGGCGGCGATGCGCTCACCAGTGAGCGCGTCCACACCCGGCCCGACCTCAACTTCGACCTCCGCATCGCGGTGGTTGAGCAAGAAGAGGTACGACCCGGCCGCGCCATTGCGGCGAACCGCTTCAACACCGGACGGCGCGTCCCCAACGGTCGCCACGCCCGCCTCCGTCCAGGCCTTCTCCAGGAGCGCGCCCATCGCGATCGAATCCAGCGTGGTCCCGATGTAGTAGGCGGCGCCGCGCCCGAACTCATGCCTGGTGACCGCCGGCTCGGCTTCCAGGTCACCGTCGTCAAACCGCGCGAGCACCTCGGCGCCCGCCGGGCGGATCAGCTCGCTCCAGGTCCGCCCGGTCGCGCGCTGGCCTCCCCCGAAGCGGACCGGAACTGTTTCCGCCTCGGCGAGGGGCGCGAAGTCCTCCACGCGCAGCCCAAGCATCTCCGCGAAGGGAGCTGGGTAGCCGCCGAGCCGGATCTGGTCCGCGGGGTCGACGATGCCGCTGAAGTAAGACATGACCAGCCTGCCGCCCCCGGAAACGTAGGCCGTGAGCCCGGCTGCCGCCGCGTCGGAGACCAGGTACAGGTTCGGAACCAGCACCAGTTTGTAGGCCTTGAGGTCGGCCTCCGGATGGGCGAAGTCGGCAGTGATGTTGGCCCGGTACAGGGGCGCGTAGTAGGCCTGCACCTGTTCCAGCGCGCGGACGTTGGCCGACGGCTTGGATGGCTGCTCCAGCGCCCACCAGCTCTCCCAGTCGAAGACGATCGCGACCTCGGCCGGCACCCGGCTGCCGCAGAGGGCGTCGAGCCGGCCGAGCTCGGAGCCAACCTGGACCACCTCCCGCCAGGTCGGCCAGGACTCGATCGGGCCGTGCGGAACCATGGCGCTGTGGAACTTCTCGGCTCCAGAGCGCGACTGCCGCCACTGGAAGAAGAGCACGCCGTCGGCGCCGCGCGCGACCGCCTGGAAGCTCCAGAGTCGCATCTGGCCCGGGCTCTTGGGAACGTTGACCGGGCGCCAGTTGACGCGGCTGGTGGTTTGCTCCATGAGGATCCAGGGCCTCCCCTGCCCGAGCGAACGCATCAAGTCGCCGGCCATGGCAGCGTCGAGGCTGGACGCCTCCGGCTCGCTCGGGTCCTGGTAGACGTCATCGCTGACGATGTCCTCGTGCGCAGCCCACTTCCAGTAGTCGAGCGGCTTGAAGAACCGCATGAAGTTGGTGGTGATCGGGACGCCAGGCGTGGCTTTGGCGAGGACCGCCCGCTCGACCTCGTAGCAGGCGAGAAGAGCGTCCGAGCTGAACCGCAGAAAGTCTAAACACTGGCTCGGGTTGGGCCAGGTCGGCGCCTGGCGAGGCGGCAGGATCTCCTCCCAGTCCGAGTAGCGCTGCGACCAGAAGTCGGTTCCCCAGGCCCTGTTGAGCCCCTCGAGCGAGCCGTAACGATCCCGCAGCCAGGCGCGGAAATCGCGCGCGGAGACGTCGCAGTAACAGGCCGCCACGTGGCAGCCGTACTCGTTCCCGACGTGCCACATCACCAGCGCCGGGTGGTCCTTGTAGCGCGCCGAGAGCCGCTCCACGAGGTTGCGTGCCGCGTCCCGATAGACCGGACTCGACGGGCAGTAGTGCTGGCGCGCTCCTGGCCAGAGCCGAACGCCGTCCGCCAGCACCGGCAGCATCTCCGGGTGCTGATGCGACAGCCAGGGAGGCGGCGACGCCGTCGCCGTCGCCAGGTCGACCTTGATGCCGCCTTCGTTGAGGAGATCCATGACCCGGTCCAACCACTCGAAGTCGAATTCGTCCGGGCCAGGCTGCAGCCGCGACCAGGAGAAGATGCCGAGGTTGACGAGGTTGACGCCGGCCTCGCGCATCAGGCGAACGTCGTCCGGCCAGACGTCTTCAGGCCACTGGTCCGGGTTGTAGTCGCCGCCGTACAGCAGGTGCGGCAGCCGGGCTTTCAGGAGCGGGCCGGCGCTCAGCCTTTTGTCGCCCCGAGGGTCAAGCCGCGGACGAAGTGCTTCTGGAAGGCGATGAAGACGAGAACCGAGGGCACCGCCGCCAGCAGGGCTCCCGCGGCAAGCAGGTTGTAGTTCGTGAAGAACTCGCCTTGCAGGTTGTTCAACGCCGAAACGATCGGCCGTTTGTCGCCGGTCTTCATCAGGATCAGCGCCCAGAAGAAGTCGTTGTAGATGAACGTGAACAGCAGCGTCGCCATCGCCGCCAGCGCCGGCCGGCAAAGCGGCAGGATGATGCTCCACCAGATGCGCAGCACATTGGCCCCGTCGACGAGTGCGGACTCGGTGATCTCCTTGGTGATCGTCTTCATGTAGTTGCTGAGCACGAAGGTGGCGAAGCCGGTTTGGAAGACGATGTGGATGAGGATCACCCCGATGTACTGGTCGTAGAGGAGCCCGTTGTCGCTAACAAAGTCGGGCAGCGGAGTGTTCAAGTAGATCCAGTAGAGCGGAATGATGATGACCTGCGCCGGGAGGAGGTTGCCGGCGGTGAAGATCATCAGCACCAGCACGTTGAACTTCCAGTTGAACTGCGAGATCGAGAAGGCCAGCATCGAGGCGACGAGCAGCGTCACGATCACGCCCGGCACCGCGATGTAGAGCGTGTTGAGGTAGAAGTACGGCAGGTTCGCCTGCGTCCAGGCGGTGGTGAAGTTGCCGATGCTGAGGCCTTGCGACGGCAGTGACAGATAACCGTTGAGTGTCGTGTCGCTGATCGACCGCAATGCTTCGTATACCGCCCACGCCAGCGGGAAGAGCCAGACCAAGCTCATCGCGATCAGGACGCCGTGCAGAGAGGCACGGGACAGCTGCCGGCGCCGGGGCTGGGGCCGACGCCGAGGACGCGTGAGTGCTGCAGCGACGGCCATCAGGTCGGGTTCCGATTGACGCTGACGAGGAACGTCACGATCGGCACCAAAGAGATGGTCAGCAGGACGACGGCGATGGCCGAACCGAAGCCGACCAGGCTCGCCTCGCTGATGCTGTTGTTGGTGATCAGCGTCGAGAGCAGCTCGAGCCCGTTCTTGCCGCGGTTGATGATGTAGGCGATATCGAACGCGCGCAAGGATTCGATGGTCGTGATGACGACGATGATGACGTTGATCGGAGCCATCACGGGGAACACCACCCAGAAGAATGTCTGCCGCTCCGTGGCTCCGTCGACCTTAGCCGCTTCGCGCAGCGAGGGATCGACGCTTTTGAGACCAGCCAGGTAGAGGACCATCACGTAGCCGACGTGGCGCCAGCTGGCTGCGACCACCGCGGCCAGCAAGTTGATGTTCGGGTTTCCCAGCCAGTCGATGATGTGGTGGCTTTTCACGAGCCCGAGCGCGTTGTTGATGAACCCGTCCGTGGGCGCGTACTGCAGCTCCCAGATGAAGCCCACGACCACGAGAGGCAGGACGACTGGGATGAAGAAAATGCTCTGGTAGATCCGGGTGCCGCGGATCTCGCGATCGAGCAGCACCGCCAGGAAGATCCCGAGCGGCGTCGCGACCAGGGTCAAAAAGGCGAGCCAGATGATGTTGTGGTAGAGGGCGGGCCGGAAGAACAGGTAGGAGCCGAAGAGGTTCTCGTAGTTCTTCACCCCGATGAAGTTCTGTGCGGTGACGGACCCGATCCCGTCCCAGTTCGTGAACGAAAGCACGACCGAAGCGAGAGTGGGCCCCCAGATCAGCGCGAGGTCGAACGCGAGCGGGATGCCGACCATCAGCCCGAGGATGAGCTTGTCGTGGCGCGTGAGCAGGCTGAAGCGCCGGCGGCGCCTGGAGACGAGCACCCCCGCCCCGGCCTTCTGGCCGGCCGCGGCGGGGGCAGCGCCCGTCGTCGTGGTTTCAGCCACGGCTTAGATTCTGATGCTTGCCGCTATGCCTCCGGCGGAAGCGAATCCCAGAACTGCTGCATCTTGCCCTGGAGGGATGTGATGTTGCCTTTGGGGCTCTGGAGGTAGGAGAGCAGGAAGCTCTGCATCCCGTTGGGGCCGGCGAAGTCTGGCCGCGAGTCGCGGTCGAAGAACTGGGTGATCCGCTTCGCGTTCTTGATGATCTCGACCGCCTTCTTCGTTAAGGCGTCGTAGCCGCTGGTGTCGGTGTCGTTAGCGACCGGGATCACGCCCGGTGCGGCGGTGGAGGCGATCAGCTGGGTCGATCCCTTGGACCAGAACTGCAGATAAGCGTTGGCCTGGCCCCGCTCCTTGCTCAGCGTCGGCGACTTCTTTGTCATCATCACGACGTCGATCGGCGCGTCGAGCGCCTTCTCGGCGTCGTACTGGGTCCCAAGGTCCGGAAACGCGAAGAAGTCGAGGTCGGCGAGGTCGGCCGCGCTGGCCGACGCGAACTGCTGGGACACGAAGAGCCCGAGAACGTACATGCCGGCCTTCTTTTGGACCAGCAGTTGGGCCGCCTGCTGCCAGGTCATCCCGGCGAGGCCGTCGTTGTAGTAGGGCGCGATCTCGGCCCACTTCGAGAAGACGTTGGCGACCCGCGGGTCGGTGAACTTCTGCTTGCCGGTCAGGAGCTCGACGTGGAAGTCGTAGCCGTTCAGCCGCAGGTTCAGGATGTCGAAGGTGCCCTGGGCCGGCCAGCCGTCCTTGTCGCCCATCGCGAGCGGGGTGAGGCCGTCCTTCTGCATCTGGACGCAGAGCGCCTTGAACGCGTCCCAGGTGGTCGGGACCTTGTACCCCTTGTCGGCGAAAACGCTCTTGCGGTAGAAGACCGCCCACGGGTAGTAGTCGACGGGGATGCCGTAGAAATGGCCGTCGTTTCCCTTCACCGACGTCGCGAAGGCATCGGTGAAATTGCTCTTCACCTTGTCCCAGACATCGTCGATCGACGACACCAGCCCCTTGTCGGCAAAGAACCGCATCCGGTGCCCGGAGAACCACGTGAAGACGTCCTCCGGGGTGCCCTGGAGGTAGGAGGTGATCTGGTCCTGGAACGTGCCGTGGTCCACAGTGTTCAGCTTGACGACGGTTCCACCGTTGGCCTTCGTGAAAGCTGCGTTGACCATCTCCATGCCCTTCTTGGGCAAGGGGTCCGATGCGTTGCTGCCCACCGTGACGGTGCCACCGGTCGAGGTGGTGCTCCCGCCGCTCGTGGTTCCGCTCGAGCAGGCGGCCAGAAAGGCGGCCACGCTGCTGTAGCCCATGATCTTGAGGACGTCGCGCCGCGAGAGATCGAGATCCAGCGCGGACGGCCCAAACGGCGGTTTGTTGCCCATCTGTTTCCTCCTACACACCGCTGAAGAGAACGGCGGGCCCAGGGGAGCCACCGCGCCCTTGAACACGTACCGACGGGAGAAACCCCGAAGGTTTGGCCTTGGACCTCGCCAGAGAACCTGTTCCCCCTCAGCTGGACTCCGTTTCGGGTGCTGAAACTAAAGATCATTTGATCGACTTTGTCAAGTCTGAAGCCAATTATCTGATCGACCCTGACCGATTCTGTTGTTTTAGCGGTACTTCGGCTAGGATTCCGATCATGCTCATGGCCGAGCGCCGGCGGCTGATCCTGGAGCATGTCCGCCGCCGAGGCGTCGTCTCCATGCGCGACATGGCCGACCTGCTCGGCACTTCCGAGATCACGGTCAGGCGCGACCTGACGGCGCTGGCAGGCGAGGGACTGGTGCAGCGCACGCATGGCGGAGCGGTCCTCCCCCACGGGCTGGCGCACGAGCCCACCTACCGCGAGAAGGCGACTCAGGCGGCGGCGGAGAAAGCCGCCATCGCCCGCCTCGCGGTGCAGCTGGTGCAGCCCGGCGACTCCATCGTCCTGGGGGCGGGCACCACCACGCTGGCGCTCGCGCGCGAGCTGCGCGCGATCCCCGAGCTCACCGTGGTGACGAACTCGCTTCTTGTGGCCGAGGCGCTGATGGACTCCACCGGCATCGAGCTGCTCCTCACCGGCGGCACGCTCCGGCGCTCCATCCACGCGTTGGTGGGCCCGCCGGCCGAGCAGTCGCTCCGGGGCCTGCGAGCGTCCCTGGCCTTCCTATCCGGGAATGGCCTCACGGCGCAGCGAGGCTTGAGCACGCCCAACCTGCTGGTGGCCGCCACCGACCGCGCGCTGGCCGCCGCGGCTCGCCAGATCGTGGTGCTGGCCGACTACACGAAGATCGGCCGCGACACCATGTGCCAGACCGTCCCCTCGGCGGCCATTCAGGTCCTGATCACGGACCCGCGCGCCGACCCGGATGAGCTGCGGCTGATCCGGGAGGCCGGCATCGAGGTCCGCGTGGCGAGCCCCGCCGAGGTGCCCGAGGACGAGTGGGTCGAAGCGCCGGCGATCTCCTCCGGTTAGACGAAGAGCGGCGCCAGCCGCGACCGCTCGACCAGCGCCTGCATCTCCGCGTCCGAAGGCCGCGCTGCGAACCGTTCCGCGGCGTCCAGGACCCGAGGCAGGACGTCGACGTCGCCGACCGAGTTCAGGAACACGCCGGGACGGCCCAGCACCCACCAGACGGCCAGGTCGATGTCCTCCTGCCGGTCCAGTGGCTCGTACCAAGTGGTGCGGGTCCGCTCGCGGCCGAGCCAGGGCGAGAGCGCGATCGACTTGATCGTCTGCACCGCGACGTTCCGTTCGCGGCAGGTCGAAGCCAGAGCCTCGAAGTTCTCCGCGTAATAGGGCAGCTGCATCGTCAGGTAGTTGTAGGGCAGCAGGACGGAGTCGAAGTCGAACCTCTCCAGGCTGCGGCGGTGGGTAGCGGCGATCTGGGAGCCGTGACCGGTAACCCCGATGAAGCGCACCAGCCCTTCTTCCCTGGCCTGGACCGCCGCTTCGGCGGCGCCGCCCGGGCTCAGCGCGGTGTCCCACTCGCCCGGATCGGCGAGGTTGTGGAGCTGCCAGAGGTCGACGTGGTCGACGCCAAGCCGATCGAGCGAGCGGTGGAGCTCCTCGCGTGCCTCCGTCGCGGTCCGGCGCCCGGTTTTGGTGGCCAGGAAGAAGCGGTCTGGCTCGCGCTGGAGCCAGGGGCGGACGCGGAGCTCGGCGTCGCCGTAGCTGGCGGCCAGATCGAGGTGGTTGACTCCGTGGCTTAGCAGGACTTCGAGGGTGCGGTCAGCCACGTCCTGGGTGACGCTGCCCAAGGCCGCCCCACCGAAGAGCACGCGACTCGACTGGTGCCCGGTGCGCCCGAACGGTGCGAGAGGCAAGCTCATCGAATCCTGACTCTACAACTCTGGGATGCCGAGCTCCTCCATCCACTTCTGAAAGCGGATCAGGGGCAGGTCGGCGGGCCGGATGTAGAGCATGAGGCGCGAGCTCAAGGGCGGCAGCAGCCACGGCCGCTGGCTCTCGACCACGGGCTGGTCCTGGGACTGGATCACGTCCTCGAACACCAGGTAGCTCTCGTCACGGGCCGGTTCCAAGTCGAAATCGCGCGCGACTTGCAGGTAGATCCGCGTCGACAGGTAGGAGAGCGGCTGCATCACCTGGAAGAGCACGAACCTCCCGGCGGGAGCCTCCTTCAGGAGCCGGATGGCGGTCGGGGTGACGGTATTCGTGTAAACGACCTCCTCCCGGCCGCCTGCACCGACGGCGCTGCCGAGCGAGGGGTTGGCGGGTTGCTGGATCGAGTAGGTGGAGACCAGCCGGTCTCGCTCCACTGAGACCTGGTGGTCGGGCGGCTCCGGGTGCGCCGGATCGCCGAGCGTGCCGGGGTGCACCCACGGGAAGTGCGTGTCGTCGAGAGCGCCCATCACGATCCGAGTGGCTGTCGCCGCCCAGAGTGGATAGATGCGGTAAGCCGTCTTGCGGAAGTGCTCGTCACTCCACTCTGGGTATTCGAGCATCGGCGCCCGTTCCTCACCGAGCCGAACCCAGACCAGGCCGTAGGCCTCACGCACCGCGTAGGGATGGACCTTGGCTTCGCGCGGGATCGGGGCACCACGCCGGGCCGGGATGTCGACCACCCGGCCGGTCCGGTCATACGTCCACCCGTGGTAGCGGCAGCGCAGCCGCTCGCCTTCGAGCACCTCGCCGATGGAAAGCGCCGAACCGAGATGCCGGCAGAGGTCGTCGAAGCAGACCGCCTCGCCTTCCAGCCTGACCACGACCAGGCGGCGGCCGAGGAGCTCGACGGCCACGGGCTCAGCGCCGAGGTCGCTCCCGACCGCGACCGGGTGCCAGTAGCCCTCCAGCCCGGAGTAGTAGGCGGCGACCGCCTCCGCGCTGGGCGCCTGGATCACCCCGCGATCCGCTTCAGTCCTCCCATGTAGGGCCGCAGCACCTCGGGCACCAGTATCGTGCCGTCAGCCTGCTGGAAGGTCTCCATGACGGCGTCGAGCGTCCGCGCCAGCGCCAGCCCGGACCCGTTCATCGTGTGCACGAAGCGGGGCGGCTGCCCTGGCGCGGGCCGGTAGCGGATGTTGGCGCGCCGGGCCTGGAAGTCCTGGAAGACGGAGCAGGAGCTGACCTCCAGGTATCTCTCGAGCCCAGGGCACCAGGCCTCCAGGTCGTATTTCTTGTACTGCGCGAATCCCATGTCGCCGGTGCACATGAAGAGGACGCGGTAGTGGAGGCCGAGCCGCTGCAGGATCGCTTCGGCGTTGGCCATGAGCGCCTCCAGCTCCTCCCCCGAGGTCTCCGGCGAGGTCAGCTTGACCAGCTCGACCTTCTCGAACTGGTGCATCCGGATGTAGCCGCGCGTGTCCTTGCCGGCGGCGCCCGCCTCGGATCGCCAGCAGGGTGTGTGCGCGACATAGAGGATCGGCAGCTGAGCCAGGTCCAGGATCTCGTCGCGGTGCCAGTTCGTGACCGGCACCTCAGCGGTCGGGACCAGCCAGAGGTCGCGGTCCGCGACCCGGAAGGAGTCGCCGCCGAACTTGGGCAAGTTGGCGGTTCCCACCATCGCCTCGCTATTGACTAGGAAGGGCACGTACATCTCCCGGTAGCCGTGCTCCGCGACGTGCGTATCGAGCATGAACTGGACCAGGGCCCGCTGGAGACGGGCCCCGGCGCCGAGCAGGCCGCCGAAGCGCGACCCCGCGATGTGCGCCGGGTGCTCGAAGTCCATGATGCCGAGCGACTCGCCGAGGTCGTAGTGGGTGCGCGGCTGGAAGTCGAACGTGGGCTTCTCGCCCCATTCCCGGAGGCGGACGTTGTCGGCTTCCGTCTTGCCGATCGGGACGTCGGGCGCAAAGAGGTTCGGCACCCGCAGCAAGAGATCGTCCAGCCGGCGCTTCAAGTCCTCAGCCTTGGCCAGCTCCCGCTTTGCCTCCTCGCCGATCTCCTTGACGTTTCGCAGATCCTGGGGGTCGCGCGTCTTCGCGTACTGCTTAGAGAGGTGGTTCTGCTGGGCGCGCGCGTTTTCCGCGACTGTCAGACATTGGCGCCACTGCCGGTCCAGCTCGAGGAGCTCGTCGACCGGAGCCTCCTCCCCCTTGAGCTCGGCCGCGCGCTTGACCTCGTCCGGGTGGCGCCGGATGAACTCGAGCGGCAACACCTTAGGGGTGCGACCGAAAAAGGATCCGCGCCTCGATTTCGAGGCGCCGCCGGCCATCTGGCGCCCTGGCGGCCGATCCGGGTGTCGGCTCACGCGTATTCACGACTCCACGATGCTCGCTCACGAATCTACTGATTCGCTCGCTGCGCCTCCTCCTACGGCTCGGCTCGCCAGGATCGCCACCTGGCTCGGCCCCCCTTTTCGGCCCCACCCCTAGTGGGCGAGGCGCATCTGCGGGAAGAACAGCACGTCACGAATCGAGGCCTGGTCGGTGAGCAGCATGACCAGGCGGTCGACACCGATCCCGAGCCCGCCGGTCGGCGGCATGCCCTGCTCGAGCGCCACCAGGTAATCCTCGTCCATGGGGTGGGTTTCGCCGCCGAAGGCCTTGAAGGTGGCCTCCTGGGCCAGGAAGCGCTCGCGCTGGTCGACGGGATCGGTCAGCTCGGTGAACGCGTTGCAAAGCTCGCGGCCCGCAGCCACCAGCTCGAACCGCTCGACGAAGCGCGGATCGTCCTCCCGCTTGCGAGCAAGAGGCGACACGTCGAGCGGGTAGTCCATCACGAAGGTCGGCTGGCGCAGCCCGGTCTCGACCTTCTTCTCGTAGATCTCCATCACGATGAAGCCCCAGGGCAGGTTCGCCTGCACGTCCACTCCAGCCTTGGCGGCGGCGGCCGCCAGGTCCGGCTCGGTCAGGACGTCGATTCCGGTCGCCTCCCTGATCAGGTCGGCCATTCTGGCCCGCCGGTAGGGCGGGGCGAAGTCGAGTCGCTCGCCCTGGTACTCGAGGTCGGGTTCCTTGCCCGCCGACTCGATGGTGGCGGGCAGCAGCTCCTCCAGGAATCGCATCACGTCGTCGTAGTCGGCGTACGCCTCGTACGACTCCAGCATCGTGAACTCGGGGTTGTGGCGTGGCGAGAGACCCTCGTTGCGGAAGACCCGCCCGACTTCGTAGACCTTCTCCAGCCCACCCACGATCAGTCGCTTCAGGTGCAGCTCGAGCGCGATCCGCAAGTAGAGGTCGAGGTCGAGCGCGTTGTGGTGGGTCTTGAAGGGCCGGGCCAGGCCGCCCCCCGGGACCTCCTGGAGGACCGGCGTCTCGACTTCCAAAAAGCCCTGCGAGTCCATGAAGCGGCGCAGTCCCGAGATGATCCGGGTGCGGGCGACGAACACGTCGCGGACATCCGGGTTGGCGATCAGGTCGACGTGCCGCCGCCGGTAGCGCTGCTCGACATCCTTCAGGCCATGCCACTTCTCGGGCAGCGGCCGGAGCGCCTTGGAGAGCAGCTGGAACTTGTTGACGTCAACGGTGACTTCGCCGCGGCGGCTCCGGATCACCGGCCCGGTCACGCCAAGCAGGTCGCCGGGGTCGAGGTCGAGGAAGGCCTCATAGGCGTCGGCCAGCTCGTCGCGGCGCGCCATGAGCTGGAGGCGGCCGGTCCCATCCTGGAGTTCTGCGAACGTCACGCCGCCGCTCCAGCGCTTCACCATCAGCCGACCGGCCAGTGTGACGGGGTCGGTCGGGCCTTCCCCGTCGCCGAGGGCGTGACGCGCGGCGGTGGTGGTGTGCGTGCGGTGGAAGCTCCGCACGTACGGGTCGCCGCCGGCCTCGCGAATGCGGCGCAGCTTCTCCAGCCGATCGCGAACGACCGACGAGATCTCTGGCTCGGTTGCCTCAGTCAGAGGTCCTTAGACCTCGGTGAGTCAAAGGTCGATTTCCTGGCCTTCGGCCGCCGGGAAAGCGATCAGGCCGCGGTGCCGCCGGTGGAGGTCGGACCCGAGCGCCTCCTCGACCATAGCGTCGATCTGGTGGTCGGAATGGATCGGGTCGTGGTGGTAAAAGGCGAGCTGGCGAGCCTCCGCCTGGCGCGCGACCAGCAGAGCAAAGTCGAAAGTCGAGTGGCCCCAGCCGACCTTGTGGCGGTACTCCTCCCGGCTGAACTGGGCGTCGTGGACGATCAGGTCCGCGCCCCGGCACCACTCGATGTGCTGGTCGTGAAGGAGGCCGTCCAGCGTCTCCGGCGGGTTGCCGGGCGCGTTGCCGGCAGCCCTCGCCGCCAGCGCGTCTGGGTCTCCATGGGATTCGCTGTCGGTGGCGAACACGAAAGTGTGCCCATTTTCCTCGAGCCGGTAGCCGAAGGTCGCGATGGGGTGGTTCATGGTGTGCGGCACGATCTTCACGCCGGCCGCCATGAACACCTCGTCGGACGCCATCTCGACGAACTCCAGCTCGACCGGCATCTCGTAGAGGTTGACCGGGAAGTAGGCGGGGTCCATCTGGTCGGCGAAAGCACCCTGGAGCGACTTCATGGAGCCTTGCGGACCGATCACCTTGAGCTTCGAACCGTGCCTGAAGTTGGGCGCGAAGAAGGGAAAGCCCTGGATGTGGTCCCAGTGCGTGTGGCTGATGAGGAGGTGGGCATCCACCGGGCCATCCAGCGTGTTGCCGAACTCGGCGATGCCCGAGCCGCTGTCGATGATGATCAGCGCGCCGCTCTCGGTGCGGACCTCGACGCAGGGCGTGTTGCCGCCGTAGCGGAGCGTCGACCCGCCGGGTGTCGGGCGGGTGCCGCGAGTCCCCCAGAACTTGACCCTCACGCCGGCGACCGCGGCGAGCTGGGCGGGCGCGGGACCCCGGCCAGGAAGAGGTCCTGGTCGGGTCGGTGGCCACGGACCTCCTCGTAGACCTTCCGGGCGACGAAGAGCTCGAGCAGAGCCTTGTCGAGCTTGCCCACTCCCGCTTCCTCGCTGAGGATGTCGAGCGCCGCTTCGGTCGAGACTGCGCGCTTGTAGGGCCGGTCCTGAGCGGTGAGGGCGTCGAAGATGTCGGAGATCGTCATCATTCGCGCCTGGACCGGGATCTCGGCCGCGAGCAGGCGGCGCGGGTAGCCGCTGCCGTCGAGCTTCTCGTGGTGCGCGTACGCGATCTGGGGGATCGACCGCATCGCCGGCGTCCAGGGGATCTTGGTCAGGAAGCGGTAGCTCCAGCTCACGTGCGACTCGATCTCGAGGCGCTCCACGTCGTCGAGAGTGCCTTTCCGGATGGAGAGGAAGTGGTACTCGTCCGGCTCCAAGAGCGGGTGTGGGCGGTGATCGACGTCCTCGTACAGGTACTCCGCCAGGAAGCTCAGAGTCGAAGCCTTGTCCTCCGGCAGGACCGTCGGCTCGTTGGCGCTCAAGACCGCCTCCAGCCACTCCCGCAGGCGCGCGATCTCCTGCGCCTGGCGGATGTCGAGCTCGGCGACGACGCCGGGTTCGAGCACACCGCCGTGCTCGATCGCGGCGTGCAGCTTGAGCTCCGTGTATTTCTGCTGGACGGAGCGTTCGACGAACGCAAACCGGGACCGCAAGTGATCGATGTTGGCCGGATAGAGCTTCTTCTCCTTGACGAGCACGTGCTCGCGCACGCCCACTTTGCCGAAGTCATGCAGGAGGCTCGCGTAGCGGATCTCCTTCAGCTGGTCCGGCGTGAAGTGGAGGTCCTTGTAAGAGCCGGCGGCGGTCTCCGAGGCAGCCTCCGCCAGCGCCACGGTAAGCGCGGCGACGCGGCCGCTGTGGCCGTAGGTGGTGGGATCGCGAGACTCGATCGCGGTCACGCTCGCCTCGACGAAGCCTTCGAAGAGGTTCTGGATCGAGTCCAGCAGCATCTTGTTGTCCAGGGCCACGGCAGCCTGGCTGGCGATCGACTGGATGAGGTCCAGGTGCTCGTCCTCGAAAGGCACGACCTCGGCCTCAACGTTCCGCGGCTTGAGCCTGGTCTCGAAGGACCTCTTGGCGTTGATCAGCTGGATGGCGCCCACGATCACGCCGTCGTGGTTGCGCATGGGGACGCAGAGCATCGACTTGCTGCGGTAGCCATGCTCCTCGTCGAAGCTGCGATTGAAGCCATAGGGGACATTGGGCGGCAGCTCGTAGACGTCGGCCAGCTTGATCGCGGTCCCGCTGATCACCGTGTGGCCAGCGATCGACTCCTCGGCGAGCGGCATCTTGAAACTGGTGAAGGGGATGGCCACCGAATCGGTCTGGGACCAGGCGAAGCGCAGCACCCGCTGGCCGTCCGCGTCCTCCTCGACCAGGTAGAGCGTGGCCGCGTCGGCCTTGGTGAGCTGGCGGCAGCTCTGCAGGATCAGGTCCTGGAGGCTGTCGAAGTCCGCCTCCGCGGAAAGCGCGATCCCGATCCGGTTCATCTCTTGGAAGCGCTCCCGGTTGACGCGCTCGGCGGCCTCGAGCCGGCTCACACGCGCCTTCAGGACGACGTTGTCGCGAGCGATCCGGAGCGCGGCCGCGAGGACGCGGGCAGGCGCCGCCGCTGGCACCCAGACCGCGTCGCCGTCCCAGCCGGCGGGAGGCACCTCGGCTTCTTCATGGAGCACTACCACCGCGCCGCCGCGGGAGAGCGTTTGCAGCTGCTCAGGCGACTTCAGGCTGGCGGCCGCGACCAGGTAGAGCGCGGGGCTGTCGGGCGCCACCGCCCGGCTCAGCTCGACCGGCTCCAGCCCGAGGTCTGCGAGCACGCGGTCGAGCCGCCCGGAGTCCACTCCCGGGCCGACGTGTACCGGGAGGAGCGCTGCTTTCATCGCGGGACGCCCCTTTGTATCACCCTCCAGGCGAGTTTTGGAGATAGATGAGCCGCAGTCCGTCGAGTGTCAGCTGGGGCTCCACGGCCTCGATCACGTGCGTCAGGCCGGCCACCAGCTCCGCCTGACCGCCGGTCGCCACCACATGCGCGTCGCCGCCGAGCTCCTCAGACATGCGCCTCACCATCCCCTCAATCTGGCCCACGAAGCCCCAGAAGAGCCCGGACTGGATCGCCGCCACGGTGGTCTTCCCGATGACCGAGTCAGGCGGTGTCAGCTCGACCCGGAAGAGGCGGGCGGTGTGCTCGATCAGCGCCTCCAGGGAGATCTCCACTCCGGGGGCGATGGCGCCCCCGACGTACTCGCCGCCGGCCGAGATCGCGTCATAGGTGACGGCGGTCCCGAAGTCGATCACGATCACGGGTCCGCCGAACTTCCGAAAAGCGGCGAGCGAGTTGGCGATCCGGTCGGCCCCCACCTCTTTCGGATTCTCATAGAGGATCCGGACGCCGGTCTTGACGCCCGGCCCGACCATGACCGGCGCCACCTTCAGGTGGGTCTCGGCCGCCTCGAGGAGGCCCTGATTCAGGTTGGGGACGACGCTTCCGATGACTACTCCGTCGACCTTGCGCAGGTCGAGGTCGCGCAGCGCGAAGAGGTCGCGCAGGAGCATGGCGACCTCGTCGCCAGTCCACCTAGCAGGCGTGGACACGCGCCAGCTGGCCTCCAGGCGGTCCGCTTCGTAGATGCCGAAGACCACGTGCGTGTTGCCGGCGTCGATCGCCAGGAGCACTCGCGTAGGATACTAGTTAGATGGATATCGAAGTATTGCCGTTCCTGAAGGCCCTCGCCGACGAGAGCCGGCTCAAGATCCTCGGCCTTCTCGCCGAGCGGGAGCGAAGCGTCGAAGAGTTGGCGACATTGCTGGGCCTGCGGGCGCCGACCGTGTCCCACCATCTGGCGGCGCTGCGCGAGGTCGGCCTGGCCTCGATGCGCTCGGAAGGGACGACCCATGTCTACCACTTCAACCCGGCGCCGCTGCGGTCGCTGAACCGCCAGTTGGCCCCGGAGCGGCTGGCGGAGATTCCGGACGACCTGGAGGCGGACGCCTGGGAGCGCAAGGTGCTCGGCGACTACCTGGAAAACGGCCGCCTGAAGCAGATCCCGGCCACGCATCGGAAGCGGCTTGTGGTTCTGAAATGGCTGGCCGGCAAGTTCGAGCCGGACCGGCGCTATGTCGAGCTGGAGGTGAACGCCATCCTGGCGGAGTTCCACGACGACTACGCGTCGTTGCGGCGCTACCTGGTCGACGAGGGCTTCATGGACCGGCGCGCCGGCGTCTACTGGCGGACGGAGAGCGCCGAATAGATCCCGTTCAACCAGCGGCTCGGGTGCTGCCCGAGCTGCTGCGGCTCGCTGAAGCCTGCCGCCACCGCGACCAGCTTCCAGGTCTCGAACGACATCGGGTATGGCACCCACGGGTTGCCGCGGTCGGCGGCGTACTCGACGAGCAGAAGCCGGCCGCCGGGTTTCAGGTAGCCACGGACGTGACGTAGCGTCTCCTCCTTCCGGCGGACGAAGTGGAGCGAGTTCGCCATCAGCACCCCGTCGAGGGGCGGCAGGTCCAGGGGCTTTGTGAAGTCGGCCTCCAGGAACTTGAAGCCGACGCGGTCGAGGTGAGCCTGGTCGACCCGCTGCCGCTGGCGCCGCAGGGCCGCCCCGACGCGGTCGACCGAGTAGACGTTGCCGCCCGGCTGCAGCAGTTCGGCCAGCGCAAGCGTGAAGTTGCCGTCGCCCGAGCCGAGCTCGGCCCACGAGCCAGGGCCCGTGACGCCGGGCCGGATCAGCCCGAGGAGATCTGCTTGGTCCACCGTCTGAGCCCCTCGGCCTGGCGCCGGGCTCGGCCGGCCGCCTGGGCCACCCGGCGCGGGTGCGGCGCACCTTCCTGGTCGCGCATCTGCAGCGAGCGGGCCGCCACCCACGGCGGCTCATGGCTTCCCTCCAGGACCGAGCGGCCGACCTCGAGATGGGCTTCGCGAAAGGGCCGGCCCGCCGCCACCAGGCGCTCGGCGGTGTCGGTGGCAAGCAGGTCGGGGTCGGCCACCGCGGCCTCCAACCGGGCGCGGTCAAACTCCAGTCGGCTCACCAGCAGCGCGGCCGCCTCCAGGCATTCGAGGCAGTTGGCGACGGTGTCAAAGAGCGCCCGCTTGTCTTCCTGGAGGTCGCGGTCATAGGCCAGCGGCAGGCCTTTCAACACGGTCGCCAAAGCGACGAGGCTGCCGAGTGCCCGCCCGGACCGGCCCCGAAGCAGCTCGGCCACGTCTGGGTTGCGCTTGTGCGGCATCAAGCTCGAGCCGGTCGCCACCTCATCGGCCAGCCGCACGAAGCCGAATTCGGCGCTCGCCCAGAGGACCACGTCCTCGCCGAGGCGGCTCAGATGGATCCCGACCGAGAGGCAGGCGTAGGCGAGGTCGAGGGCGAAGTCGCGGTCCGAAACGGCGTCGACGCTGTTCCGCGTCAGCCGTTTGAAGCCGAGCTCGCGCGCCGCTGTCATTCGGTCCAGCGGCAGCGTCGAGCCGGCGAGGGCTCCCGCGCCGAGAGGCAGCTCACCGGCCGCCTCATGGGCGTTGATCACCCGGCCGGCGTCGCGCAGGAGGGGCTCGGCGTGGGCGAGGAGGTGGTGGCCGACGGTGATCGGCTGCGCCCGCTGCAAGTGCGTGTAGCCAGGCATCGGCCAGGCGGCATGACTGCGCGCCTGGGCTGCCAGTGCCTCGACTACGAAGGCCAGGCCCTCGACGATCGCGCCGGCGGCGGCCCGGCAATAGAGCCGCAGGTCGAGGGCGACCTGATCGTTCCGGGAGCGGCCTGTGTGCAGCCGGGCAGCGGCATCCGCGTCGAGCTCGCCGAGGCGGCGCTCGACCGCGGTGTGGATGTCCTCGTCGGAGTCCGCGAACGCAAACTTGCCGGACTGAAGTTCGCGGCCGACCGTTTTGAGACCCTTTTCGACGCGCCGGAGCTGCTCCTTGGTCAGGAGGCCGGCCGCCTGCAGCGCGTGGGCGTGGGCCAGGCTGCCGAGCACGTCGTACTCGGCCAGCTCGACGTCCACGTCGAGCGAGCTGGTGAACCTCTCCAGCTCGGGCAGGAGAGGCTTCTTGAACCTACCTCCCCAAAGCTTTCCGCTCTTGTCTATGGCGCCAGCCTCTTGACCTCGCCGAGCATCGCCGTCAGGTCGCGCTCGTGGAGCCGGCCCTGGACCTGGGCCGCGGTCCGCACCCCCATGCCCCAGAGCTTGATGAAGCCCGCCGCCGCGCCCTGGTCGAAGGTGTCGCCCTTGCCATAGGTGGCGAGCTGCAGCTGGTAGAGCTGCTCGGGAGACTTCCTCCCCACCACCGTGCACGTGCCCTTGAAGAGCTTGAGCCGCACCTCGCCGGTCACGTGGCGTTGGGTCTCTGCCACGAACGCGTAAAGAGCGTCGCGCAGGGGGCTGAACCAGAGCCCGTCGTAGACCATCTGCGCCCACTCGCGCGCAACCAGGTCCTTGAAGCGGGCCACGTCCTTGGGCAGGGTGATGTCCTCCAGCGCCTGGTGGGCCCGGAGCAGGACCACCGCGGCCGGGGCCTCGTACACCTCCCGCGACTTGATGCCGATCAGGCGGTTCTCCAGGTGGTCGATCCGGCCCACGCCGTGCTCGCCGCCAAGACGGTTGAGCGTGGTGACGATCTCGAGAGCCTCCTGGGGCCGGCCGTCGAGCGAGACCGGCAGGCCTTCTTTGAACCCGACTTCGACGTAAGCCGGTTCGTCGGGACACTGACGCGGGTCGCGCGTCCACTCGAAGACCTCGCGCGGCGGCTCCTCCCACGGGTCTTCCAGGATCCCCGCCTCGATCGAGCGTCCCCAGAGGTTCTCGTCTGTCGAGTAGGGCGACTCGGAGGTGGCCGGGACGGGGATGCCATGCCGCCGCGCGTACTCGATCTCGTCGTCGCGGTTCATCCCCCACTCGCGGACGGGCGCGACCACTTTCAGCTCGGGCGCCAGAGCCGCCGTGGAGACGTCGAACCGGACCTGGTCGTTGCCTTTGCCGGTACAGCCGTGGGCGATGCCGGTCGCCCCTTCGCGGCGCGCGATCACGACCTGCATGGCTGCGATCAGGGGCCGGCCGAGGGCGGTCGCCAGCGGGTACTCCTTCTCGTAGACCGCGCCCGCCTGGAGGCTCGGCCAGACGAAGTGGCGGAGGAAGGGCACCTTGCCGTCGACCACGTAGGCAGCCGAGGCGCCGATCTTCAGGGCCCGCTCCTGGATGGCGTCGAGGTCCTTCTTCTCGCCCAGGTCGATGGTCAGCGCGACCACGTCGTAGCCCGTCTCCTTGAGCCAGCGGATGGCGACCGAGGTGTCGAGCCCGCCCGAGTAGGCGAGCACGAGCTTCCCGAGAGAGGCTCCGTCAGCCACTCAGAAATCCTTTGAAGGCGGCCGCAGCCTGGCGGTTGGGATGGACCACGATAATCGTGTCGTCGCCGGCCAGCGTGCCCACTACGCCGGGCAGCTCGCGCTCGTCGATGGCGCGCGCGACCAGGTTGGCGCAGCCGGGATTGGTGTGAACCACGGTCAGGAACTCGACCGCCTGAACACCTGTCACGTACTCGGTGAAAACCACCGGGCTGTAGCCGCCCCTGGACCGGACCAGGCCCAGCTCCTGGATGTCGCGCGACACCGTCGCCTGGGTGGTCTCCAGGCCTTCGCGCGCGAGCGCGTCCGTCAACTCCTGCTGGGTGTGGATCGGCCGTGCCCGGATCAGGTTCAAGATCGCGACCTGCCGCTTCTGCTTCAAGCCAGGGCCTTCTTCAACAGCTCGGCGGCCTGGTCGACGTCGGTGGCCGAGAGGATGAGCGGCGGCTCCACGCGAATGCTGTAGTCGTCCACCGCGTTGACGATCACGCCCGCCTCCATGGCTTTCACCTGGTAGTCCTTGGCGCGCGCCTCGGCGAACGTGAACGCGCGCATCATCCCGATGCCGCGGGCGTCGGTCTGCCCGAGGTCCTCGAGGGCTGCCTGGAGCAGGTCGCCCACCTCGACCGCGTGCTCGAGCAGATGGTCGCGCTCGACCACATCGATGGTCGCCAGGGCGGCCGCCGCCACGACGGGGTTGCCGCCGAAGGTCGTCCCATGGTCGCCGGGTTCCAGCACGTCGGCGCGCGGCTTGGCCAGGCAGGCGCCGATGGGCAGGCCGCCGCCGAGCGCCTTGGCCAGCGTCATGATGTCCGGCTCGACGCCGACGAGCTGGTGGGCGAACCAGCGACCGGTCCTGCCCATGCCCGTCTGAACCTCGTCCAGGATCAGGAGTAGGTTCTGCTCGTCGCACCACTGCCGAACGCCCTTCAGGTAGTCGGGCGAGGGCACGATGATCCCGATCTCGCCCATGATCGGCTCCAGCATCACGGCCACGGTCCGCTCGTTGGTGGCCGCCTTGATCGCCTTGAGGTCGTCATAGGGAACGTGAACGAACCCGTCCGGCATGGGCGTGAAGGGCTTCTGGTACTTCTCCTGTCCGGTGGCGGCGATCGTCGCCAGCGTGCGGCCGTGGAAGGAGCCGAGCGCGGTGATGATCTCGTAAGCGCCGTCGCGGTTTCGCTTGCCCCACTTGCGCGCGATCTTGATCGCCACTTCGTTGGACTCCGCGCCGCTGTTGTTGAGGAACACGCGCGAGGGAAAGGCGAGCTGCACGAGGCGCCGCGCCAGCAACACGGCGTTGTGCTGGTAGTAGAGGCCGGAGGTGTGGATCAGCTGGCGCGACTGTTCGGCGACCGCTTCCACGATCGCGGGGTGGCAGTGGCCGAGGATGTTGACGGCGATGCCAGCCATCAGATCGAGGTATTCCTTGCCCCGATCGTCATATAGGTGCACGCCTTCGCCACGCACGAATGTGACCGGCAAGCGCTTGCCGGTCTGCATCAAGTACTCGTGGTCGAGCTCGACGACCTCATCGTGCGTCAGGTGGCCGTGCGTCATCTCGTCGCGCGTCATGGTGTGACCATGGTGCCTATGCCTGCCTCCGTGAACAGCTCCAACAAGAGCGCGTGGGCGGTACGGCCGTCGATGATGTGCGTTTGCGACACTGCGTCAAGGGCGCGCAAGCAGGCCTTGACCTTGGGGATCATGCCGCCGCTGACCTTGCCGGTCGTGAGCAGCCGTTCGGCGTCGGCGCGGCTCAGCTGGCTCACGACCTTGTCCTCCTCGCCGACCACACCCTCGACGTCGGTGAGCAGGATCAGCTTGGCGGCGCCGAGCCCGACCGCGACCTCGGCCGCCACCGTGTCGGCGTTGATGTTGTACGAGTGCCCGTCGTAGCCAAGGCCGATCGAAGCGATGACCGGTATGTAGCCGCGATTGATCAGCGCCTGGATCGGCTCCGGATTGATCTGGGTCACGCGACCGACGAAGCCCAAGCTCGGGTCGGAGGCCTCGGCGATGATGCTGGGGCCGTCCTCGCCGCTCATGCCGACCGCCTGGCCGCCGAGCCTGTTGATGGTCGCCACCAGGTCCGGGTTGATCTTCCCGGTCAAGACCATCTTCACCACGTCCATGGTCTCGGCGTCGGTGACACGGAGCCCCTCCAGGAACTCGGCTTTCAAACCGAGCCGCTCGCTCATCGCGGTGATCTCCGGACCGCCCCCGTGGACCAGGACCGGGTAAAGGCCGACGTACCGCAGAAGCACGACATCCAGCAGCGTTTCCTGCTTGGAGTTCATCGCGCTGCCGCCCAGCTTCACAACGACCGTCTGGCCGTGGAAGCGCTTGATGTACGGCAGCGCCTCGACCAGCACGCGGGCGCGGTCTTCAGCAGTCAGCGTCATGTCGTCCCACCCCACGAAATCTTCGATATCGCGGGGATCCCGGCGTTCTCAGGTCGTGTAATCAGCATTTATCTGCACGTACTCCTCCGATAGGTCGCAGCCCCAGGCTTCAGCCTCGCCGTCGCCCAGTCCGAGTTCGGCGGCAATCTCGATCTCCGGTGTTCTGAAGGCCTGCTGGACCGCTTCCAGGTCGACAGGCTGGCCCGTTCCGGCCGTGAACACGGTCAGGCCGCCGACCCGCACCGTGAGCCGGTCGATGGCGAGCTCCGAGCCACTGTAACCGAGCGCGCACACGATCCGGCCCCAGTTCGGGTCGCCACCGTGGACGGCGGTCTTGACGAGGCTGGAAGAGGCGACCGCCCGCGCCGCCTGCCGCGCCTGGCCATGATCGGGGGCGCCCTTCACCCGTACGGTGATCAGCTTCGTGGCGCCCTCGCCGTCCTGGGCGATGGCTCGGGCCAGCTGGCGCGCGACGAGCAGGATGGCGTCCTCGAGCACTTCCGCTTCCGGTGAGGCGGGACCGATCGGCCGGTTGCCGGCCGCGCCGTTGGCGAGCAGGAGAAAGGTGTCGTTGGTGGAGCTGTCGCCGTCGACGGTGACCTGGTTGAAGCTGCGGTCGGCGACGCGCCTCACGAGCGCAGCCATCAGGCCCGGCTCGACCGCGGCGTCGGTCGTGACGTAGGCGAGCATGGTCGCCAGGTTCGGGTGGATCATCCCAGCGCCCTTGCACATACCGCCGACCCGCACGTTGGCGCCCGCCACCTCGACCTCGGTGGTGGCGGTCTTCGGCTTGGTGTCGGTGGTCATGATGGCTCGCGCGGCCGCGGGGCCGTTCTCTGCCGAGAGCCCCTCGCAGGCGGCCGCAATGCCGCGCTTCACCGCCTCCATCGGCAGGTAGCGGCCGATCACGCCGGTCGACCCGATCAAGACCTGAGGCGGGTCGAGGTCCAGGCGATCCGCCGTCAGCTTCGCCATCAGGAGAGCGTCCTTGTAGCCCTGGGCGCCGGTGCAGGCGTTGGCGTTCCCGGAGTTGATGACCAGCGCCTGGACCCGATTTTGCCGGAGGTGGAGCTGGTCGATCACGACCGGCGCCGCCTTCACCTTGTTGGTCGTGAACACGCCGCCGGCGTCGCACTTCCGCTCGCTCTGGATCACGCAGAGGTCATCACGCTGATCCTCCGGAATCGCACCCGCGCCGGCCGTGAAGGCTTTGATGCCGCAGGCGGCGGTGCCCGCCCGCCAGTCGCGCGGGAAGGTCAGGGCCACTGGAGCGCCTCCTCGAGTCCGAGCCGGCGATCGAGGCCGAAGGCGATGTTGAAGCACTCGACCCCTTGCCCGGAGGCGCCCTTGACGAGGTTGTCGAGGGCCGCGGTCACCACCGCCTTGTGGCCCTGCGCCGACACGTTGACCAGGCAGAGGTTGGTGTGGCTCGCCAGCTTGGTCGTCGGCGTCCGCTCGACGACGCGCGTGAAGGGCTGCTCGCTGTAGAACTCGCGGTAGGCCTCTTCGAGCTGGGCGAGCGGGCCGGCCAGATCGAAATAGCAGGTGACGAGGATGCCGCGGGTCATCGGGACCAGATGCGGCACGAAGGTCACCTCCGGTGGCTTGCCGGCCAGGCCGGCCAGCTCCTGGAGCACCTCGGGCAGGTGGCGGTGGCCGGTGATCGCATAAGCGCCCAGGGTCTCGTTGACCTCGGCGAAATGCACCCCCAGGCCCGGCGACCGGCCGGCCCCGCTCACGCCGGACTTCGCATCCACGATCACGTCCGACGCGACCAGGCCCGCCGCCACGGCCGGCGCCAGCCCCAGTATGGCTGCCGTCGAGTAGCACCCGGGGACCGCCACCAGCCGGGCGTCGGGGAGGTCCGCGGCGTGCAGCTCGGGGAGCCCGAAGACGGCGCTGGCAAGCAGGTCGCGGGCGGGGTGCTCCTGCCGGTACCAGACCGGATAGAGCGCCGGGTCTTTGAGCCGGAAGTCGGCGCTCATGTCGACCACGCGCGCGCCTGCCTCCAACCACGCTTCCGCCTTGGCCGCGCCGACGTTGTGGGGCAGGCAGCTGAAGACCACGTCGACCTGCGAAGCGTCCGGCTCCGGCCGGAACTCGCCTTCCAGGTCGTGGAGCGGGAAGACCTCCGAATAGGGCCGGCCGGCCAAGGAGCGCGAGGTGAGCTGGACCAGTTCCACCGCCGGGTGGCGGGACAGGAGGTGGACCAGCGTCATGCCCGCATAGCCATTGGCGCCGGCCACCGCGGCCCGGGTCTTCCCACTCATGAGTGCATAAACATACAGGCCTTACGCATAAGCATGCAGGTCGCTCCGGAGGTCAGGCTTCGTTGAAGAAGCAGCTCGTCGCGCCCGTGTGGCAGGCCGGCCCGTGCGCGTGGACGCGGAGCAGGATTGCGTCCAGGTCGCAGTCGAGGCGGCGCTCGACCACGTCCATCCGGTTGCCGGAAGTGCCGCCTTTCTCCCAGAGCCCACGGGTCCGGGAGTGGAACCAGGCCTGCCCGGTCTCGACTGTTTTGCGCCAGGCCTCGGCGTCCATCCAGGCCAGCATCAGGACGTGGCCGGTGTCCGCATCCTGCACGACAGCTGGAAGGAGGCCGCCGGTGAAATCCGGTTCACCCTGCTCGCTCATCTGAGGCAATCCCGGGGCCCCGGCAGAAGGCCAGGGGCGGCCGCGAGTGCGGCCGAAGGGGGGCAGGGCTGTGCCCCGCACAGCCCGCCGCCGGTGTCAAGACCGCCGAAGGCGGGCGAGCGCAGGCGAGCCGGAGTCTTGACGCCGGTGTTGCCGGGGGGGCGGAGCCCCCCAGTTAAGGCGCGCGGGGAGCTTGCTCTGGGCATGGTGACCGCGTTCACAGCCTAATCTCCAGTCCGAGGGCTGCGAGGTCTTGCTTGACCTGCCCGATCGTCAGCTCGCCGAAGTGGAACACCGACGCCGCCAGGGCTGCCTCGGCCCCCCCGGCCGTGAGCGCCTCGTACATGTGCGCCGCGGTGCCCGCCCCGCCCGAGGCGATCACCGGCAGCCGCACCGCCCGGCTCACCGCGGCGGTCAGCTCCAGGTCGTAGCCGCTCTTGGTCCCGTCCCGGTCCATCGAGGTCAGCAGGATCTCCCCCGCCCCCCGGTCCTCAGCTTCGCGAGCCCAGGCCACCGCGTCGCGGCCCGCTTCGCGCCGGCCGCCGTGGCTGAACACCTCCCAGCCCGCGGCCTCCGGGCGGCGCCGGGCATCGATCGCGACGACGACGCACTGGGAGCCGAAGATTTCCGCTCCTCGCGTGATCAGCTCTGGATCCTCGAGGGCGGCGGTGTTCACGGCCACCTTGTCGGCCCCGTGCGAGAGCAATTGCTGCATGTCCTCAGTGCTGCGCACGCCGCCCCCCACCGTGAGCGGGATGAAGACCTGGTCGGCCGTGCGCGAGACCGCGTCAAGGAGGATGTCCCGTTCCTCCGCGGAAGCGGTGATGTCCAGGAAGACGAGCTCGTCGGCGCCCGCCTGGTCGTAGGCGGCGGCCAGCTCGGCCGGGTCGCCTGCGTCGCGCAGCTCGACGAACCGAACGCCTTTTACGACGCGGCCCGCGTCAACGTCCAGGCACGGTATGACGCGCTTGGCTGGCATGGCGATTCAGTCAGCCGACCTTGAAGAGAGGTTCGCCGCCGAACACGAACGGTTCTTCCGGTTGAAAGGCGTCGGCCTTGCTGTTGAATTCCTTGAAGCCAGGATCGTTGTCGTGCACGTGGTGCCCCTCGCCCTCCGACTCGACAGCGATCACGTAGTTGGCGATGCCTTCCTTCTCGTGGGTGCCGAAGGCCGAGCGGAAGATGCGAGCCCGCTTGAAGAGTCCCCGCTTGTGATAGTCGCGCCAGCGCGGGAGCTCGCTCGACTCGAAGAGCCGCTCGTACTCGTGTGCCTGCTCGGCCCGGATCCTGATCACCAGAACAGCCATCTCGCTCATTCAGCCCTCCCCGCAAACGCCCAGAAAGTTGGCATAGACCCGAAGCCCAGCAGTGCCGCTCTTCTCCGGGTGGAACTGGGTGCCCATCACGTTAAGGCGCGCGGCGGCGGCGGCCGGCGCCGTCTCGGTGCTGCCGATCACGCAGTCAGTCGCAGCTGGCGTGTAGGAGTGCACGAAGTAAAAGTAGGACGCGTCCGGGATGCCGTCCCAGAGCGGCGACCAGTCGACCTGGCGCAGCCGGCACCAGCCGATCACCGGCAGGCGCTCGCTGTCGGCGACCAGCTCGACCGAGCCCTTGAGCAACCCGAGGCCCTCATGGTGGCCGTGCTCGGAGGACTCGTCGAAGAGCAGCTGGTAGCCGAGGCAGACGCCGAGCAGCGGCTTACCGCGCCGGGCCAGGTCCACCACTTCCCGGCCCAGGTTGCCCTGCTCCAGCTTCTTCAAAGCCGGCGCGAAAGCCCCGACGCCTGGCAGGACCAGACCGTTGGCTCGGCGCAGGTCCTCCTTGTCCGCGGTGATCGTCGGATGGGCGCCCGCGTTGAGCAGCGCGCGCTCGACCGAGCGCAGGTTGCCAACGCCATAGTCGACGATGGCGATCAACCGGTGAGGCCGTCCCGGGCCGGCGCAGATCCCCCGTTGGTCCCGGGCGCTCTCAACCTAGTACGCCTTTCGAGGAAGGGACGCCGCGGCCGCGCACGGACATCGAATCGCGCAGGGCCAGACCCAATGCCTTGAACGTCGATTCCGCGATGTGGTGCCGGTTGCGGCCCCGGATCAGGTCAACGTGGATGGTCGCCCCGAGGTGCAGCGAGAAGGCTCGCCAGAACTCCTCTAGCACCTCGCTTTCGAGTGTTCCGATCCGCCCTTTGAGAGGCACGTTGTAGGAGAGGTAAGGCCGCTTCCCGAGGTCGACCACCACGCGCGCCAGCGACTCGTCGAGGGGCGCGTAGGCGGCGGCGAAGCGGGCAATTCCGTCGCGGTCGCCAAGCACCTTGGCGAGGACCTGCCCGAGCACGATCCCGGAATCCTCCACGAGGTGGTGCGGGTCGACCTGGACGTCGCCCTGCCCCCGCAGCCGCAGATCGAACGCTCCGTAGCGGGCGACCTGCTCCAGCATGTGATCCAGGAAGGCCAGGCCCGTGCCGACCTCAACCTGGCTGCCCGCGTCCAGCGTGACCTCGGCGACCAGGCGGGTCTCCTTGGAGTCCCGCTCCAGGCGCGCGCTCCTACTCAAAGCGCACCTCCACAGCGTGGGCGTGGGCGGTCAGCCCCTCCAGGCGGGCCAGGGCGACGCAAGCTTCACGCAGCAGGTCGAGGTCGCCCCGATTCAGGCTGGCGACGCTGGTGCGCTTCAAGAACGTGTACACGCCCAGGGGCGAGCTGAACCGGGCGGCGCCGGCCGTCGGCAGCGTGTGATTGGGGCCGGCGACGTAGTCGCCCAGCGCCACCGGAGCAAACGGCCCCAGGAAGACCGCCCCTGCGTTCTCGACCTTGGCCGAGAGCGCGCCCGGGTCGGCGACGATCAACTCCAGGTGCTCGGGGGCGAAGTCGTTGGCCACCTCCATCGCCTGCTCCAGGTCCTTCACGACGACCGTGCAGCAGTGCGCGGCGCCGATCACCTCGGCCCGCTCCAACCCTCGGACCAGGCTCGACAGCTCCTCCTCGACGCGGTCGGCGAGCTGGGCGGAGTCGGTCACCAGGACCGCCCAGGCCATCGGGTCGTGCTCCAGCTGGGAGGCCAGGTCGGCGGCTATGTAGTCCGCTCGAGCGCCGGCGTCGGCCACGATCAGCACCTCGGTGGGGCCGGCGAGAGAATCGATGCCGACCGCGCCGAAGACCTCCTTTTTGGCCAGCACCACGTAGACGTTCCCCGGCCCGGCAACGACGTCCACGCGGGGCACAGCCGCGGTGCCGTAGGCGAGCGCGGCGATCGCCTGGGCGCCCCCCATCCGGTAGACCTCGTCGACGCCCGCGATGGCGGCCGCGGCCAGGATGGCCACCGGCACCGACCCGTCGGGCGCCGGCGGGGTCGCCACGACCACCTCCGTCACGCCCGCGACCCGGGCTGGGATTGCCCCCATCAGCACTGTTGACGGGTAGGCGGCGCGGCCGCCGGGCACATAGAGCCCGGCGCGACGCACCGGGCGCGTGAGCAGCTTTAAGCCCGGCTTGCCCACCACCGGGTCGAAAACCTGCGTCTCGTGGAACTCGCGAATCCGGCGGGCCGCGAACTCGAGCGCGTCGCGGTTGGCGGGCGAGAGGCGTTTCAGCGCGTGGCGGAGCTCCTCTCCGGACACCCGGGCGCCGGCGTCGCCGGGGTCCCACCCGTCGAACCTTTTGGTGTATTCGCGGAGGGCCGCGTCGCCCTCAGTGCGGACGCGCTCGCAGATCTCGCGAACCGTCGCCCTCTCCTCGGCCAGCTCCCCCAGATCGAGCCTGCGCCGGCTGAGCGGCGAGTCGAACCAGGAGCCGGCGTCGAAGCGCTTCACTTTCAACTCACCGCGCTCCTGAGCTTCGTCACCAGCGCCTGGACCTCGCCACTGCGCGTCTTGAGGCTGGCCTGGTTGGCGATCAGCCGGGCCGTCGAGTGCCCCACCTCGGCCACCACCCGGAGATGGTTCTCGCGCAGCGTGGCGCCGGTTGCGGTGAGGTCGGCGATCGCGTCGGCGAGGCCGACCTGGGGCGCCAGCTCGACCGCGCCGTGGAGGCGAACGATGTCCACCGCATGGCCGGTGCGCCGAAAGAACTCGGCGGTCGCGATCGGGTACTTGGTGGCCACCCGCAGGAGCGGCGGCCAGGTCTCGGGCCCCGCGATCGGCGACGCCTCGGGCACCGCCAGGATCAGGCGGCAGGCGCCGAATCCGAGGTCGACCAGCTCATAGTGGTCGCCGCGGTTCTCCCAGAGCTGGTCCTTGCCGACCACGCCGAGGTCGGCGGCTCCGTGGTCGACGTACGCCGCCACGTCGGCCGGCCGTACCAGGACCAGCCTAAGGCCATCACGTTCCAGGAAGAGCCGCCGGCCGAGCTGCGCGGCGGTGACGCGGGCCACTCCCGCGCGCTCCAGCAAGCTCAGGCTGCCTTCCAGGAGGACGCCGGTCGGAATGGCCAGCGAGACTTTCACCGGAGAGCTCCGACAATTTGGGCCACCACCTGCTCGGGGGGGAGCCGGCGGGTGCGCGAGCCCGAAGCCCAGGTCACCGGTCCAGGGCCGCCGCAGTGAACCAAGCTCTGGGCGCCGACCTGCCCCCGCCAGCGCCTGGCTGCCGCCAGAGAGCGTGACTCGGTATCGACGACCGCTCGCATCCCGAAGAGGCGCAGCGAGGAGCCCAGCTTGAGCGCCACGGGCACGCCGGCGGCCGACCAGGCCACCGCCGCGTCCAGCTGGGGCAGCGCGGGCCGGCCGCCCGCTCGGGCGATCGCCTCCGCCACCAGGTCCAGGTGGACCACGAAGCCGGTAGCCGGCGCCGGCCGCCCGAACCGCTCCAGCAGGCGATCGTAGCGGCCGCCTACGGCCAGGGGGCGGCCGAGATCGGCGCCGTACCCCTCGAAGATCACGCCGGTGTAGTAGTCGAAGTCGCGGATGGCGCCGAGGTCGAGGTTGACCTGGCCGCCGAGCCCGTGCTCGCGCAGCAGCTCTTCGACGCGGGCCAGGTCGGCCAGGGCTCGCTCGGACCGGCGGTTGGCGACCAGGCGGCCCGCGGCGTCGAGGATCTCGCGGCCGCCGCGCAGCGCCGGGAAACGGAGCAGCAGCTCCCGTTCGGCCGAACGCAGCGGTGTGGTCTCCAGAAGGCGCTCGAGTGCCACGAAGTCGCGCGCCGCGAGCGCCGCCCGAACCCCCGTCTCAACCTCTGCCGGCAGCTTGAGCCCGGCCAGGAGGCCGTGGAAGAACTCGGAGTGGCCGACGTCGACCTGGTAGCGCTTCAGCCCCGCCGCGTCGAGGCAGTGGACCGCCAGCGCGATGACCTCGGCGTCGGCTGCAGGCCCCGCCGCGCCGACCAGCTCAGCGCCGACCTGGTGCGTCTCGCGCCGGTTGGCGAAGCGACCGCCGTCGTTGGAGACGACGGACGCCGCGTAGCAGAGGCGCAGCGGCAGCGGCGCCGACCGCAGCTGCCCGGCCGCCAGCCGGGCCACCGGAATCGTCTTCTCGCCGACCAGGGCGACCAGCGAGCCGTCAGCGTCGGCGAACTTGAAGAGGCGCCGCTGCTGTTCAGGGCCGAGCCCGAGAGCGAGCGCTTCGACCGACTCCAGGGTCGGAGTGACGACGAACCGGTAGCCCCAGCGGCGCATCTCGGCGAGGATCGCCTCCTGGCCGGCCCGAAGCGACTCGGCCTCGTCGGGCAGCAGGTCCCGGAATCCCGGAACAGTGCCAGGAGCGGCGTTACTAGTCGGCGGCAAGGGAGGAATGGGTCGCATCCGACCGCTCTGATCCACCGGGCGCCTACGGCGCTGATGCCGGTGTTGCGGGGCCCGGCGCGCGGCGTCGCGCATCTTCGGATGCGCTGCCTAGCGCGCCACCCGCGCCTGGGCACCGTCGGCCAGAGCGGCAGGGCTTTGCCCCTTCGGGCTGCTTGGCATTCCCCCCTTGCCGCCGACTAACTGAAGGTGTGAAAGGGCTCCCCGGAGGCGGTCGTCATTCTTCCTCGTCCTCGTCGTCCTTGTCGTCCTCGTCGGCGTCCTCGGAGAAGTCGATGGTCTCCTCGTCCTCCGCCGCGCCGCCGCCGTCATCGAGGTCGTCGATGCGCTGGCCCCCGACGGCGCCTTCCTCGTCCTCGTCCCCCTCCTCCTCCTCGGTCTCGATCGGGAATTCGAGGTCGCGGGCGAGCAGGCTCTCTTTGGCGTAAGGCCGGAACTCGGCCGCCGCCCGCTGGCGGCGCACGGGGAAGCTGGGCTTGCCGACGAACTTGGGATCCTGATAGGTCTCGCGGATGATCAGCCTGACGCTGCCCGGCTCAGCCGCGGTGACCGCCGCCAGATAGCGGTTCCCGCCCTGCATGAACTTGATCAGGCGGCGGGCGAGGCGTGGCTCGATCAGCCCCAGCCGCACCCCGCGGACACTCTCCGCAACTATCGTGTCGCCCTCGATGCGGAGCTCCGCGATGTCGCCGGGCGCCACCTTGTTGTGCACGTCGGGGTCGGCGACGTCCTCCAGCGTGGTGGAGACCGTCTTGCCCATCTCTTCCACGAAGAGGTTCAGGTCGACCTTGGCCGGACCACTGCGCAGCTCGCCCTTGGTCTGGACCAGCACGTCCAGCTTGGCCCGGTTCTTCTGCGCGATGAGGTTGAGCGGGTTGAGCTGGAGGGTCTTCTCGTAGGACTCCTTGGCCTCCTTCAGCTTCCCGAGCTCCGTCAGCGCCTTGCCGATCCGGTTCAAGGTTTCCTCATCCGGCCCGAACTTCTCGAGGATGAATTTGTTCAGGTCAGCTGCTTCCTCCCAACGGCCGGCGATGGCCATCTGGATCGCCTCGTCCACGTACTGGGACCGGGGCTTTAAGTGTTCACTGAACTCCGTCTTCAATACACGTGCTCCGATTGTCGGGCGGGGTGAGCGCGGTTGAGTATAGCCACCGACTCGGATTGACTTCGAACACCCCATTCGGATATACCCTTTGCCTCCGAGCGGGTGGGGAGACTCGCTTCCGACCGAGGGGCGAGGGGAAGAAGAAAAGCCAACCACAATTCCCACCCAGCCTGAGTAGGAGGAGATAGGAAGTCCGAATAACCTACCTCGGCAGGTGAGACGCGTCCTGACCGCGCTGCTGGGACTGCTGCTGGCGGCCTGCAGCGCCGGGCCCCCCGCGCCCCGCTCCGCCTTCACCATCGAGATCGGGGTCGCCGTGCCGCAGACCGGTCCCGATCGGGTCGTCGGCCTCTCCGTCCTGGACGGCGTCCGCTACGAGGTGAACAACGTCTGGCACGGTCGGGTCGAAGGCGTGCCCGTCAACCTGCGCGACTTCGACAGCACGCCGGGCGGCGTCCGCGACCCGGTGGCGGGAGCCGACAACATCGGGCGCCTGGCGAACGACTCCAGGGTGCTGGGAGTGATCGGTCCCCTGTTCTCGAGCGAGGCCGAGCATGAGATCCCGATCGCCAACGCGTCCAACCTCGCCATGGTCTCGCCAGCCGCTTCGAACGAGTGTCTGACGAGAGAAGCGCCGGGCTGCTCCGGCCTGGCCAACGACCTGCGGCCGGCCGGCCCCAACAACTTCTTCCGCGTCGTGGCGGCCGACGACCTGGCCGCGCCGGCGATGGCGGCCTACGCGAGCGGGACGCTCAAGCTCTCGGGCTTCGCGGTGGCGTCCGACGGCCAGGCCTACGGCAAAGCCCTCGCCGACGCCTTCGAGGCCGAGCTCCGTAAACGTTCGGGCCCGCCCGTGCTGCGCAACGACTTCGACCCTCGCACCAGCACCGATCTGGACGCCTTCCTGCACGCGGCTGCCGGCAAGGGCGCCAAGGCCGTGTACTTCGGCGGCCGGGACACCGGCGGCGCGTGCCTGGCCAGATCGAAGATGACCGGCGTATTCGACGCCTCGGTCCCCTTTCTCGGCGGCGATGCCATCCTCACGCCGGTCTGCCTGCGCGACGCCGCGCCGAGCGCGGTCGGCATGCAGGCGACGCTGAACGGCGTTGACCCTGACCACCTCACGAGCGGTATGGCGACGGCAGACGCCTTCAAGGCGGCCTACCAGGACATGTTCGGCCGCTACACCCTGCCGGCCATCGACGCCAGCGGGGTGCTGCTGGCCGCCATCTCGCGGGCGGTCAAGGCAGCGGGCGGCAACCTGCCGAGCAAGGAGGACGTGCGAGCTCAGGTGGCGTCAACGCGGGATTACAAGGGGGCGCTGGGCGCGACGACCTTCGACGCTCGGGGCGATACCACGCTCAAGATCTTCTCCGTCTACACGACGTCAGGCACGCCCGTCGCCTGGTCGTGGGCGGCGGAAGAACGGCTTTAGCCGGGCGCCAGCCGATCAGCCGCCTGGCCTGTAGCTGGAGAAGAAAAGGAAGGCCAGCAGCACGGCGAAGAGCCCGTACTCCATCACCACGTGGCGGTTCAGGCTCTCTTCGGCCGTGTGCCGGATCACGCCCCGGTTGATGTACCAGGCCAGCAGCAGCATCCCGGCGAACACGCCCTCGGCGACGCCCTGCAGGTAGAAGAAGATCGCCCACGCGAAGAAGGTCACTACCTGGGCCACGATCAATGCGAACAGGAAGGCTCGGCGGGGCGGAATCGGGTCGCCGGAAATGCGGAAGCTGCGGAAGGCCGCCAGGACCGAGATGATCCCGATCCAGGCCAGCTTCAGGGCCAGGTTGAAAGGCGAGCTCAGGACCGCGACGAAGCCCCCCACCATGGCCACCGCCAGGATCGACTCCTGCATGAAGTGGTGGCCGCGCTTGGCCTGGTCTGCCAGGCGGATGAAGTCCAGCCGCGAGGAGACCAGGAAGCAGGTGCCGAACACCAGCACGGCCAGCCCGTAGCGCCACCACTCGGGAATGATCAGCGAGAGGCCGGCCAGGGCCAGGGCGCCCAGGACAGCGGGCACGTAGTACTCGACCGCGGGCAGGCTCGCGCCGCTCTCGGAGCGCAAGTAGCCGAACAGCGCGGGGGCGGCGACCGCGAGCAGCCCGGCGGCCAGGAACCAGACCCGCCCGGGCGACACCAGCTCGGACTTGAAGCCGAGCGCCAGTGCCACCAGGACCAGCGAGGCGAACACCAGGAACCGGGGATCCCGCTCGACAGGCACGACGGCTGCCGTCGTACGCCGAACGTGCTCGTCGACAGGAGGCGGGGTTTTCATGGCTCGGGTGTGCCCCCGGGAACCCTACCGTATCGGTCTTCCAGCCGGACGACGTCGTCGATCTCCCCGGTGGAGACCTCGAATACGTCGCAGTCCTCGACCGCCGTCATCCGGTGCCGGCGGCCGGGCGGAACGTGGATGGTGTCGCCCGCCTTCAGGTGGAGGCGCTGGAGGGCGCCGGACTCGTCGCCGACGTCGAAGTCGAGCCGGCCCGACATCACCAGCAAGGTCTCGTCCTTGCGCTCGTGGTACTGGAGGGAGAGGGCCTCGCCTCGGTTGATGTGGAGGATCTTGCCGAGATAGCGGTCGGTGACTGCCCAGCGGATCTCGTAGCCCCAGGGCTTGTCGACCCGAGTGTCCTCGGCCCGCTTAACCTCCACTTCCCGCTCCCACCCCGATCACCTCTGACATCTCGTCCAGCCGCCGGGTGACGTCCTCCTTGGTGGCCGCCTCGGAGTAGATCCGAATCAGGGGCTCGGTCCCGCTGGTCCGGACCAGCACCCAGGACCCGTCCGCCAGATAGAACTTGAAGCCGTCGTCGTCGCGCACCCGTTCGACCTTCTGGCCGGCCACCTGTTTGGGCGCCTTCTCGGCGAGCGTCTTCAGGATCACCTGCCGGTCGCGGTCGTAAGTCTCACGGCGCATGGGCACGTCGCGACGCTCGTACGCATGCGGCCCCACCCGCTTCTGGAGGTCGGCCAGAACCTCGCTGATCGGCTTGCGGTAACGGACGATCATGTCGGCGAAGAAGAGGCCCGCCAGGAGGCCGTCGCGCTCCGGGATATGGCCGCGGATGCCGAAGCCGCCGCTCTCCTCTCCGCCAAGCACCGCGTCGGTCTCCATCATCTTCGGCGCCACGAACTTGAAACCGACCGGCACCTCGTAGACGGGGACCTTGAACTCCTTGGCGAGCTGGTCGGCCATCGACGTCATATTCACGGTCTTGACTACCGGACCCAGCCAGCCCTTGATCTCGAAGAGGTAGAGCATGAGCAGGGCGTAGACCTGGAGCTGGGTGATGAACCTGCCCTTCTCGTCGATGATCCCAACCCGGTCGGCGTCGCCGTCTGTCGCGACGCAGAGGTCGTAGCCGCCCGACTTCATGGTCGCCAGGGCGGACTGCAGGTTCCGCGGGATCGGCTCTGGGTTGATCCCTCCGAAGTACGGGTTCCGCTCAGCGTGGAGCTCGGTCAGCTGGGTGGAGCCGCCGGCCAAGAGCCCGCCCAAGTACCCGTAGCCCGAACCGAACATGCACTCGTGCAGGACCTTCAAGCCGGAGCCGCGCAGAGCCGGGAGGTCCACCATGCGGCCGACCTGCTCGAAGTACGCGGGCAGCGGCTCGTAGGTCTCCACTCCGTCCTCGGCCCGCTTGACCGAGCCGGCGTCGATGTCCGCGATCCGGCGCTCGAGGTCACGGATCACCTCGGTCGGGGCCGAGCTGCCGGTTTCCGGCTTGTACTTGACCCCATTGAAAAGCCACGGGTTGTGGCTGGCGGTGATGACGGCCGCGCCGTCCGCCTTGCGGTCGATGACCGTCCAGGAGGCGACCTGGGTCGGCGAGGGCCGATCGAAGATCAGCACCTTGATGCCGTTGCCGGCGAAAACCCGAGCCACTTCGCGGGCGAATTCCTCGGAAGCGAAGCGGCAGTCATAGCCGACCACCGCGAGTGGAGTGGCGCCTTTCCGTCTGTCCTTGAGGAAGTCGGCGATCCCCTGAGCGACACGGCGGACGTTGTCGTAGGTGAAGTCGTCGGCGATGATGCCCCGCCAGCCGTCGGTGCCGAACTTGATCTCGGCCAAGATCAGCGAGGGGGTGAAGAGGGGCGTCGAGCGATCCGGCGATCCTGTCGAGCCGAGCCCGAGGAGGCGCCGGAGGACCGGAGGGAGCGCATCCAACGACTCCGTGACCGAGGACCGGACGAGCCGACATGGGGATCGGCCGGCAGGGCGTCGCAGCGCCGACGCCGACCGCGAAGCGGTTGGGAACCCCTCTTCCTCACCTCGCTAAAGGTACTTCGTCTTGCCGCGGGTCTTGAGACGGTCGACCACGCTCTTCACCTCCTGGGCACGGTCCCTCGGCACCACCAGTAGGGCTTCCTCGGTGTCGATCACCACGAGGTCCTTCACGCCGATGACAGCGATCGCCTTGCCTGGAGCGGAGATGAAGGAGCCCGCGGCGTCGACCAGGATCGGGTCGCCGCGCAGCACGTTCCCGGCCGCATCCTTCGGCAGCAGTGAGTGCAGCTCGGACCAGGACCCGATGTCCACCCATTCGAAGCCGCCGGGCACCAGGAGCAGCCGGTCGGTGCGCTCCATGATCGTGTTGTCGACGGCGTCCGCAGGCAGCCGCGCATAGAGCCTCGCCGCCCGGGCCTCATCGCCGGCGCGCCGGGCCGCGAGTACGCGATGCAAACCGCGGAAGTGGCGCGGCGAGTAGCGGGCCAGCTCCTCGAGGAAGACGCCCACCCGCCAAGAGAACATCGCCAGGTTCCAGTAGTGGTCGCCCTCCGCCAGGTACTCCCGTGCCTTCGCCAGGGACGGCTTCTCCACGAACCGGTCCACCTTGAGCGCCGTGACGCCCCCGCCGCGAAACCTGCCCGCCGTCCTGATGTAGCCGAACCCGGTGGCCGGGTAAGTGGGCCGGAGCCCGATCGTCACCAGGCGGTCGGTGCCGGCCGCCAGGCGCGCCGAGCGCTTGATAGCCGCGCCGAAAGCGCGGCGCCCCTTGACGACGTGGTCCGCCGGGAGGCTGAGCATCACCGCCTCCGGGTCCCGCTCGGCCAGCGTCAAGGCGGCCAGGCCGAGGGCGCTGGTGGTGCCCCGGGCGACGGGCTCGATGATCATCCGGTCCCGCCGGAGCAGTGGCAGCTGGGCCAGGATCGGCTCAACCTGGCGGGCCTCGGTCAGCACGTACACCTCCTCGGCCAGGGGGCGGACGCGGTCGTAGGTCTCCTGCAGAAGGGAGCGGCCGCTGCCCGTCAGGTCCAGAAGGTGCTTCGGCCGGGCGCGGTTGGACCACGGCCAGAGGCGTGACCCCGCCCCGCCGGCGGGGATGACCGCGATCAGTCCCTTACCTCGGCCAGGAGGTCCGGGGCGCGCGTGGTGTCCTCCCAGGGCGCCTCGATGTCGGTCCGTCCGAAGTGGCCGTAGCAGGCCGTCGGCCGGAAGAGCGGCCGCCGCAGGTTGAGCTCCTTGATGATTCCGAGCGGGCTCAGGTCGAACTGCCGCTCGACGGCCCGCTTGATCTCGGAGTCGGGAACCTTGCCCGTACCGAAGGTCTGGACGGCGATTGCCACCGGCTTGACGACGCCGATGGCGTAGGCCAGCTGGACCTCGCAGCGGCTGGCCAGTCCCGCCGCCACGATGTTCTTGGCGACGTACCTGGCGCCGTAGGCGCCTGCCCGGTCGACCTTGGTCGGGTCCTTGCCGGAGAAGCAGCCGCCGCCCTGGCGGGCGTACCCGCCATAGCTGTCGACCTGCGTTTTGCGTCCGGTCAGCCCGACGTCGGCGGCGGGACCGCCGATCACGAACCGCCCGGTTGGGTTGACCAGGCAGCGGAAGCCGTCCTTGCGGAGCGCCTTCGGGATGACCTTGTCGACGACCTGCTCTTCGAGATCTTTCCGGATCTCGTCCGGGGTGGCCTCCTCGTGGTGCTGCGCCGAGATCACGACGGTGTCGACGCGAGCCGGCTTGCCCTCGACGCCGTACTCCACAGTGACCTGGCATTTGCCGTCGGGCCGCAGGTAGCCGACGGTCTTCGAGCGGCGCACCTCCGCCAGCCGCCTGGCGAGCGCGTGGGCGAGGCTGATGGGCAGCGGCATCAGCTCCGGGGTCTCGTCGCAGGCGAAACCGAACATCATCCCGGAGTCGCCGGCGCCGCCCACGTCCACGCCCTGGGCGATGTCGGGCGACTGCTCGTCGATGCTGGTGATGACGCCGCAGGTCTCCGCGTCGAGGCCATACCGGGCGCGGGTGTAGCCCACATCCCGGATGGTCTGCCGGATGATCCGGGGGATGTCGACATAGCAGTCGGTGGTGATCTCTCCCATCACGATGATGAGACCGGTCGTGATGGCCGTCTCGCAGGCGACCCGGGCCAGCGGGTCCTTCGAGAGGATCGCGTCGAGGATCGAGTCGGAGACCTGGTCAGCGAGCTTGTCCGGGTGCCCCTCGGAGCAGGACTCCGACGTGAAGAGAAGGGGGGCGGCGCCGTCTTTGCGCTTCATCACGCTGCAACTTCCTCCTTGCTTCCCGCGCCGGCAAAACCGGGCCACCGTGCGGGCTCGGCTCCAGGCGCCGGGAGTACCGGCAGGTGAGTAGCTTAGGCTCCGAGCTCCAGGTAGTGGACCCCGGAGTGGCGGAAGAGTCGGGAGCCGCGCTTGGCCAGGAGGTCGGCCATCGACCGGCGGGCAGCCTCGATCACCGAGCCCAGCTGGCCACTGGCGGCGTAGCGGTCGACCTCAACCGGCAGCAGCGGGCAGAGGACTGTCAGGCGGGCTCGCTCCTGCAGCCGTTCGAAGTCGATCAGCATCTGCTGGTGAAGCGTGAGCTGGACGGTCCTGGCCAGCACGTCAGGCCAGGAGTCCAGACGGGTGGGGTCGGGCCGGGTCGCCATCAGGCTGATGGCGATGACGTCCCGGGCGCCCTGGTTGATGGCGACCGAGATCGGCGTGTTGTTGACGATGCCGCCGTCGTAGTACTCGTGGCCGTCGATGGTGACTGGCGGGTAGAGCCCAGGGATGGCGGTCGAAGCCAGCAGGGGCAGCCCGAGCTCCCCGGAGCTGAAGAGGCCGGGGCGCCCCATCCCGAGGTCGGTGACCACCACCGTGAGCGGGACGTTGAGCTCTTCGAAGGTAGTCACGCCGGTCAGCGCCCCGACTCTGTTGATCAGTCGCACGACGGCATCCGAGTCGACCAGGTAAGGCTTCCAGCGCAGGCCTGAGATGGTCATGCCGAGGGCGTGGCGGCGGAAGACGTTGTGGGCCAGGTGGGAAAGCCAGATCCGGCGCAGCATCTGGGCCCCGGCCAAGGTCGGGTAACCGGCGATGGCGGCGGCGTTGAGCGCGCCCACGCTGGACCCGACCAGCCGGACCGGCGGGTCGACGCCGGCCTCGAAGAGGGCGAGCATGATGCCGACCTCGGCCGCTCCTCGGGCACCGCCGCCACCGAGCACCCAGGCGCGCCTGCTAGGCATGGGGGAGAAGGATGGGGCCCCGGCCGCAGGCCAGGGGCGGCCGCGAGTGCGGCCGAAGGGGATCGGGGGGGCGAAGCCCCCCAGACAAGAGGACCCGAGATTGGCCTCGGGCGTGGTGTGTCAGGTGGTGCCGGACTCCCAAGACGAGATGTACTTGCGCTGCTCGTCCGAGAGCTTGTCGATCGCGATGCCCATCGCGTCGAGCTTGAGCCGGGCCACCTCGGAATCGATCTCGGCCGGAACGTCGTACACCTTCCGCTCCAGTCCCGCCGCGTTCTTCGCGATGTGCTCCGCGCAGAGCGCCTGGTTGGCGAAGCTCATGTCCATGACCGCGGCCGGGTGGCCCTCGGCGGCGGCCAGGTTGATGAGCCGGCCCTCGCCCAGGACGTGCAGCCGCCGGCCGTCGTCCAACCGGTACTCCTGGACGAACTGGCGCACCGGCCGCACCAAGGCGGCGAGCTCGTCCAGCGCCCGCAGGTTGATCTCATCGTTGAAGTGCCCGGAGTTCGCCAGCAGGACGCCGTCCTTCATTGCCCGGAAGTGATCGCGGTCGAGCACGTTGATGTCGCCGGTGACGGTCACGAAGATGTCGCCCACGCGCGCCGCCTCGCGCATCGTCATGACCTGGAAGCCGTCCATTGCCGCCTCCAGCGCGCGCAGCGGGTCGATCTCCGTCACCACGACGTGCGACCCCATCCCCCGCGCCCGGGTGGCCAGGCCCCGCCCGCACCAGCCGTAGCCGGCGACCACGAAGACCTTGCCCGCGAGCAGCACGTTGGTGGCCCGGATGATGCCGTCGAGCGTGCTCTGGCCCGTGCCGTAGCGGTTGTCGAACATGTGCTTCGTGAGCGCCTCGTTGACGGCCACGATCGGGTAGCGGAGCACGCCCTGCTCGGCCATGGCGCGGAGCCTGAGCACGCCGGTCGTGGTCTCCTCGGTGCCACCGATCACGTTAGGCAGGAGCTCGGTCCGCTCCCGGTGGAGCATCGTGACCAGGTCGGCGCCGTCGTCCATTGTCAGCTGGGGCTCGGTGTCGAGCACGGCGCCGAGGTGGCCGTAGTAGGTCTCGGTGTCCTCGCCCTTGATGGCGAAGGTCGGGATGGCGTGCTCCCGCACGAGCGCGGCCGCGACCGTGTCCTGGGTCGACAGCGGGTTGGACGCGCAGAGGGCGATCTCGGCTCCGCCCGCCTTGAGCGTCAGCATCAGGTTGGCGGTCTCGGTGGTGACGTGCAGGCAGGCACCGACCTTGAGACCGCGCAGCGGCTGTTCCTTCTTGAACCTGTCGCGGATCAGGAGCAGCACGGGCATTTCCCGCGCTGCCCAGTCGATCAGCTCCTGGCCCTGCTTGGCGAGGCCCGCGTCACGAACATCGCCGTGGGCGCTAACCGCCTTCGAACTGGATTTCACTGTGCACCTCGTAACCCTGGAGCAGGTCGCGCCCCTTGAGGTCGATCAACTCGACCAGGAACTCGCAGCCTACCACCACGCCGCCCATCGTCTCGACCAGCTCGCAGACCGCCCGCGCGGTGCCGCCGGTGGCGATCAGGTCGTCGACGACGAGCACCCGCTGGCCCCGCTGCACGGCGTCCTCGTGGACGTGCAGGACATCGCTCCGGTACTCCAGTTCGTAGTCGACGGAGAGCGTCTTCCAGGGCAGCTTGCCGGCCTTCCGCACAGGAACGAAGCCGGCGCTCAGCTCGAGCGCCATGCCGGCGCCGAAAACGAAGCCGCGCGCCTCCATGGCAGCGATCAGGTGCACGTCCCGGCCGCGCCAGTGGGAGGACATCTGCTCGGTCGCCTCGCGCAGCGCGGCGGAGTCGGCGAGGAGGGGAGTGATGTCGCGGAAAAGGATGCCCGGCACGGGGAAGTCGGGAACGTTGCGGATCTTCTCGCGGAGGTTCATGCCGCCACGCTGCGAAAGTAGGGCAGGGTCAGCTCCAGCCCCTCCGCCAGCGACACCCGCGGCTCCCAGCCGAGCAGCTCGCGGGCCCTCGAGATATCGGGACGCCGCCGCTCCGGGTCGTCCTCCGGCCGGTCTCGAAAGACGATCTCGCTGCGCGACCCGGTCGCCGCAATGATCGTGCGCGCGAGCTCCAGGATCGTGATCTCCTCCGGGTTGCCCACGTTGAAGGGCAAGTTCTCCTCGGAGTCGAGCACCGCCAGCAGCCCGCGAACGAGGTCGTCGACGTAGCAGAGGCTGCGCGTCTGGGAGCCGCTGCCATAGATCGTCAGCGGCTCACCGGCCAGCGCCTGGGTGATGAAATTGGGGACGACGCGACCGTCGTCGTGGCGCATACCGGGCCCGTAGGTGTTGAAGATGCGGGCGATGCGGGTGTCCAGGCGGTGGGCGCGGTGGTACGCCATGGTGAAGGCCTCCGCGCAGCGCTTCGCTTCGTCGTAGCAGCCGCGCGGCCCGATCGGGTTGACGTTGCCCCAGTAGGACTCCGGTTGTGGGTGCACGAGCGGGTCCCCGTAGACCTCCGACGTCGAGGCCAGGAGAAAGCGCGCCGCCTTGGCCTTGGCGAGGCCGAGCAGGTTGTGCGTCCCCAGCGTCCCCACCTTGACGATCTGGATCGGAAAGGCGGGGAAGTCCAGCGGGGACGCGGGCGAGGCCAGGTGCAGGACCAGGTCGACAGGACCATCGATGCGGATGTCGAGGCTGACGTCGTGTTCACTGAACTCGAACCCGGGCCGCGCCTCGAGGCTGGCCAGGTTCTCCCGCCGGGAGGTCAGCAGGTTGTCGAGCACGACCACCTGGCAGCCCCGGTCGAGGAGGGCGCGACAGACGTGCGAGCCGATGAATCCGGCCCCGCCGGAGACCACCGCGCGGGGACTAATTGCGGCCGATCCCCCTGTAGACGAAGCCCAGGTCGCGCATCTGGGTCGGATCGTAGATGTTGCGGCCGTCGACAACTATCGGACGCCGCATCGAGCGCCGGACCCGGGCCAGGTCGAGGAGCTTGAACTCGTTCCACTCCGTGATCACCGCGATGGCGTCCGCGCCCCGGGCGACCTGGTATGCGTCGCGGCGGTAGTTGACGTCGGGCAGGAGGCGCTTGGCCCGGACCATCGCCGCCGGGTCGTAGGCGCGGACCGTCGCGCCTTTGGCGAGGAGCCCGCGGGCGATCTCCAGGCTGGGGGCCTCCCGAAGGTCGTCGGTGTTGGGCTTGAAGGCGAGGCCCAGCAGGCCCACGACCTGCCCCCGCAAGGTGCCGAGGCAGTCTTTGAGCTTTTCGATGACCAGGCGCTGCTGATCCTGGTTGATGTCCATGACCGCGCGCAGCAGCTCCGGGTGATAGCCGTACTCCTTGGCCGTCGCGGCGAGGGCTTTGACGTCCTTCGGGAAGCAGGAGCCGCCGTAGCCGATGCCCGCCTCCAAAAAGAGGCTCCCGATCCGGCGGTCGAGCCCCATGCCTTCGGAGACGACTTTCACGTCGGCGTCGACCCGCTCGCAGATGCGGGCCATCTCGTTGATGAACGAGATCCGCGTGGCCAGGAAGGAGTTGGACGCGTACTTGATCATCTCGGCGGTGTACATGGTCGTGAGCAGGATCGGGGCGTTGAGCGGCTCGTAGAGCTTGGCGACCAGGTCGGCGGCTTCCCGCCGGTGGGCGCCGATGACGACGCGGTCGGGGTGCATGAAGTCGGCCAGCGCCGAGCCCTCGCGCAGGAACTCGGGGTTGCTGACCACGTCGAAACGGTGCTCGCCGGCGTGCTTGGCCAGCACCTTGCTCACGAAGTCGCCGGTCCCGATCGGAACCGTCGACTTGTTGACGACCACCAGGGGACCATCCATGTTCTCGGCGACCGAGCGGGCGGCTGCCTCCACGTAACTGAGGTCGGCTGCGCCTTCGGCCCCTTCCGGCGTGGCGACCGCGATGAACGCGTAGTCGGCGCCGGGGATCGCTTCCTCGTAGCAGGTCGTGAAGCTCAGGCGGCCCGCCCGCGCGTTCCTTTCGACCACTTCCCGCAGCCCCGGCTCATAGATGGGCAGCCGGTGCCGGCGCAGCATCTTGATGCGGTCCTGGTCGATGTCGACGGCCACCACCTGGTTGCCGAGGTCGGCCAGGCAGGCTGCCGTCGTGAGGCCGACGTATCCGGCTCCGGCCACCGCGACGCGGCTCATAGCGCGGCTATCCTACCGGGCTCCGCCGCAACCAAACCGCGCGGCGCGCGGGCGTTGCGGCGGCTGACGATGCCCGCTTGACTTAATGACGCCACGGAGTCGATAGTTCTGATCGGAGTATTCCGGCCACCCCAAAGTGGCTGCATTCGCCGTCGGCGCACTCTCGCCCCGGCCACCCCGGGAAGAGGGCGGCGAGCCTCTCAGGCAAGACAAGGGGGAATCACATGATTCGAAGACGGGGGCTCACGGTCCTCATGATCGCGGCGCCGCTCGCAATTTTGGCTGCCGCGTGCGGCGGCGGCACCAGCGGGGGAACCTCCTCGGCGTGCAACCCGAACGCCGTTTCAGCCGTGCCGGCGAGCGGCGGTTCAGCGCTCGCGGCGGCGGCCACAGCCCGGCTCATGGCTTACAAGCCGTCTGACCCGGTCCTCAAGATCGGGTTCATCGGGATGCTGGCCGGCAAGTACCAGAACTACGGCATCGACGCCAAGAACGGCGCCCAGCTGGCCATCGATCAGATCAACTCCGCCGGCGGAGTCCAGTACCAGGGCACCGCATACACATTCCAGCTCGACCCCGTTGATGACAACGCCGACGCGACGCAGGGCGCTCAAAACGCGCAAAAGCTGGTCGACGACCAGGTTGTGGCGGTGATCGGCGGCATCTTCTCGACAGCGACCATCGCCGAGTCGAAGATCTTCAACGACAACGGCATCGCCCAGATCTCACCTTCGGCAACCAACCCGAAGTACACCGCCCAGGGCTTCAAGACCGCCTTCCGGGTGATCGGCAACGACACTGCACAGGGCAAAACCGACGCCGACTTCACCGTCAAGACCCTTGGCTGCAAGAACGTCGCCATCCTGGACGACAAGAGCACTTACGGGCAGGGACTGGCGGACTCGGTTAATACCTCGATCCCGAGCGCCGGGGGCAAGATCGTGGCTCGGGAGCACCTCGACGCCACCGCCAGCGACTTCACGGCCCAGCTGACGACGATCAAGGGCAAGCACCCGGACGCCATCTTCTACGGTGGTTACTCGGCGCAGGCCGGACCTCTCACCTCGCAGGCTCGCAAGCTTGGCATCAAGGTGCCTTTCGTCATGGGTGACGGCTGCGAGGACAGCGACTACACGAAGCTGGCCGGAGCCGATGCTGACGGCAACTTCGCCTCCAACGGCGGACCGGCGCAGAACCTGATGAGCGGGTTCACTGATTTCAACACCAAGTTCAAGGCGAAGTACAGCCAGGACGTCTTCCAGTACGCGCCGCAGGCTTTTGATGCCGCGAACATCATCATGAGCGCCGTCAAGACGGCCGGCGGAGGTGGCGGTGATGTCAAGGCCGCCAGGGCTGCCATCCTCGGCGCGGTTGCCGCGACGAAGGACTACAAGGGCTTGGTCCAGTCCTACACGTTCGACAGCAAAGGCGACATCACAACCAGCATCTTCACGGTCTACAAGGTGGAGAGCGGAAACTTCAAGGCCGTCAAGGCCATCACGACCGGCCCCTAGCAGTGTCGACAAGAGGGGCAGGCTTGCCAATGCCTGCCCCTCTTCCGTTCAAACCTCTTTGAGGAAGAAATGCAGCGCTGCCTGGACCTGCTCACCTCTGGGCTGACCCCCGAAGGCATCCTCCAACAGCTCATCAACGGGGTCACCCTGGGCAGCGTGTACGCGCTGATCGCGCTCGGCTACAGCATGGTCTACGGCGTCCTCGAGCTGATCAACTTCGCGCACGGTGACGTCTTCATGATCGGGACGTTCGTGGTGCTCGGCGTGACCGGCCAGTTCGGGCTGACGGGAAGATCCTCGCTCGCGCTCGTGATACCAGTGCTTCTGCTGGCGATGATCGCCGCGATGGCTCTCTGCGCAGTGCTCGGCTTCACGATCGAGAAGGTCGCCTACCGGCCACTCCGGCGGGCCCCTCGCCTGGCCCCGCTCATCAGCGCGATCGGAGTCAGCTTCTTTTTACAGGCTTGGATTGCGACTTATGTCTCCTCCCGCGACCACACTCTGCCCAACCTGCTCGCCGGCGACATCCCGCTCTATGGGGACGTGAGCCTTCGCTACGTACAGGTCCTGATGCTGGTCTCGTCGGTCGTGATGATGGTCGGCCTTCAGCAGCTCGTGCGGCGGACGTCGCTCGGCCGCGGCATGCGAGCCGTGGCGCAGGACCGCGAGGCGGCCGAGCTGATGGGCGTGAACATGGACCGGGTGATCTCGTTCACCTTCATCATCGGCTCCGCCCTGGCGGGAGTTGCAGCATTGCTCTGGATGCTCAACTACTCGACCAACCAGAGCATCGGCTTCATCGCCGGGCTGAAGGCGTTCGCGGCAGCGGTCATCGGGGGCATCGGCAACATCCCGGGCGCCATGCTGGGGGGCTTTCTGCTCGGCCTGGCGGAATCACTGGGAGCGGCCTACGTCAGCAATGTGAGCTGCGGGATCTTCTCCTCGGCTTATGAGGACGTGTTCGCCTTCGCTTTCCTGATCCTGATGCTGGTCTTCCGGCCCTCGGGCATCATCCGCGAACGCGTCAGCCAGCGCGCATGAGCAGCTTTATCGACGCTCTTGTGGCCCTCTTGCACGGGCCCTTCGGCAACCACCCCTTCGCGGTCCTGGCCTGGCAGGTCCTGCTCGCAGGGGCCGCGTACTTGATGGTGAGGCTTGTGCGCGGCCGGGTGCCGCGACAGGCTACGGCGCCGTTACGCTTGGCCGGCAAAGGCGCTTCGGTCGTGCTCCGTAACCGGTATGCACTGCTGCTGATCGGCCTCCTGCTGCCGCTCGTCGAGCTGCTCACCGGCGGCTACCTACTCTCGGTGACCTACAGCATCGAGCTCTACGTCCTGCTGGCGGTCGGCCTCAACATCGTGGTCGGCTTCACCGGCCTTCTAGACCTCGGGTACGTAGCCTTCTTCGCGGTCGGCGCTTACGTGTACGGCCTGTTCGCCTCCCCCCAGCTGTACGAGATCACCAAACAAACCACGTACTTCCTGGTCGCGCAGAGCGCGCTTGGTCCGGAGCCCGGCTTTCACATCTCGATGTTGGTGCTGCTGCCGGTCGCGGGCGCCGCGGCGGCGCTCTTCGGAGTTTTGATCGGCATCCCCACACTGCGCTTGCGCGGCGACTACCTCGCCATCGTCACACTCGGATTCGGCGAGATCACCAGGATTTTCGCCAACAACCTCGACCAGCCCATCAACATCACGAACGGTCCCAACGGAGTCATCAACATCGATCCGATCACGATCGGCAATTACAGCTTCGGCAGCCCCCAGAACCACCTTGGCCCATTTCAGATACCGCCCTTCCTGAACTACTACTACCTGGTCCTGCTCCTGATCCTGCTCACGGTTTTCATCGTCAGCCGCCTCGAGCACTCCCGGGTGGGACGCGCCTGGGCCGCGATTCGCGAAGACGAGACAGCTGCCCAAGTGGCGGGTATCAACACGCGCAATCTGAAGCTGCTCGCCTACGCGTCAGGGGGCTTTTTCGGCGGCATGGCGGGCGCGATCTACGCGGCCGGGCAACACCTGATCGCGCCTGACTCCTTCCAGCTCTTCGTGTCGATCCTGGTGCTTTGCATGGTCGTCGCCGGTGGCATGGGCAGCATCCCGGGAGCAGTGGTGGGAGCGATCGTCATCGGGGCCTTGTACTTCTTCACCCCCCAGCTGCTCTACCTGCGCATCCTCGTCTTCGGCGCCTTGCTCGTGCTCCTGATCATCGTGCGGCCCCAGGGCTTCCTGCCCAGCGCCCAGCGCGAGAGGGAGCTCGAGGAGACCGATGAAGATCCCTCGCTTGTGGCGCCGGCGCCGGGCCCGGCGCCATGACGCCCATGCTCGAGCTGAAGACAGTTCGCAAAGAGTTCGGCGGCCTGGTCGCCGTCAACGACGTCGACCTCTCGGTGAGCGAGGGCGAGATCTTCAGCCTGATCGGACCCAACGGAGCCGGCAAGACAACCGTCTTCAACCTGGTCACCGGGCTCGACGTGCCGACCTCGGGGACGATCACGTTCAGCGGCCGGGCCATCGCCGGCCTCAAACCCCACGTTCTGGCCCAGCTCGGCATCGCCCGGACCTTCCAGAACATCCGGCTCTTCGGCAACATGAGCGTCCTCGGCAACGTGCTGGTCGGCCGCCACGCGCGTCTGCACGCGGCGTATTGGAAGGCTGTGGTGCGCACTCGGGACGAGCGCGAGGAAGAGAAGAACGCCCGCGAGAAGGCGCGCGAGTACCTCGAGTTCGTCGGCCTCCGGCGCCGCCACCAGGATCTGGCCAACAACCTCCCCTACGGCCTGCAGCGGCGGCTGGAGATAGCCCGAGCGCTGGCGAGCGAGCCGCGCCTGCTCCTGCTGGATGAGCCCGCGGCCGGCACCAACCCGCAGGAGAAGGCAGCGCTCGCCGAGCTCATGCGTGCCATTCGCGACCGCGGCATCACGCTTTTCCTGATCGAGCACGACATGAAAGTCGTGATGGGAATCTCGGACCGAGTCGCGGTGCTCGACTACGGCGAAAAGATCGCCGAAGGCGTCCCCGAGGACGTGCGCAACAACCGCCGCGTGATCGAAGCCTATCTGGGCAAGGGCGCTTGAGCGACAGCAGCTCCGACGGCAGCGCCTTCCTCGAAGTGACGGGCCTAGAGGTCGCCTACGGCAAGATCGTCGCCTTGCGAGGGGTGAGCTTGAACATCAGCCGAGGCGAGATCGTCACCCTGATCGGCGCCAACGGCGCCGGCAAGTCGACCACTGTGCGGACGCTGGCGGGCCTGATGCGGCCGCTTAAGGGTCGGGTTGTCTTCGATGGCAAGGAGACGACAGGACGGCCGGCGGAGGCCATCGTCCGCCGCGGGCTTTGCCTGGCGCCGGAGGGCAGGCGGCTCTTCCCGCGGATGAGCGTCCACGAGAACCTGCTGATGGGCGCCTACACGCGCCGCGACCGTGACGGGGTGCGGGCGGACATGGAGCGTGGATTCACGCTTTTCCCGCGCCTCAAGGAGCGCTCAACCCAGCTGGCGGGGACCCTGTCAGGCGGTGAGCAGCAGATGCTGGCAATCGCGCGTGCGCTGATGTCCAGACCGCGCCTGCTGATGCTCGACGAGCCGTCGCTGGGGCTCGCCCCGATCCTGGTCGAGACCATCTTCGCGATCATCCGCGACATCAACAAGCAGGGCACGTCGATCCTTTTGGTGGAGCAGAACGCGCGCCAGGCCCTGCAGGTCGCGCACCGTGGGTACGTGCTCGAAACCGGGGAGATAGTTCACACGGGCACCGGAAAAGAGTTGCTCGAGTCGGCGGAGGTCCAGAAGGCTTACCTGGGGATGTGACCGGCGACCAGTCAACGCGGGGTTATCCAGAACCCCCTGTCAGGTCTCGATAGGCGGCGATGGTCTCCCGGGCCGCCTTCTCCCAGCTGAAGCTCCGGGCCCGGCTCAGGCCGGAGTTGCGGGCCTGTGACCGCTGTGGCTCCGTCAGGAGCGCCGCCGCGGCCCGTCCGAGTGCCTCAGCGTCCCGGTTGGCGACCAGGGTCCCCGCGTCGCCCACGATCTCCGGCAGGCTGGAGTTGCGGTAGGCGGCCACCGGGCAGCCACAGCCCATCGCCTCCAGCGCCGGCAGCCCGAAGCCCTCGTAGAGGCTTGGGAAGACCAGGCAGGCGGCGGCGGAGAGAAGGTCGGCCAGGGCCTCATCGTCGACATAGCCGAGCATCCGGGCGCCGCCCATGTCGGCCGGCGCCTGGCGTCCGGAATCGCCCGCCACCAACAAGTCCAGGTCGGCACCCGTAGCGCGCGCCGCCGCCCAGGCGCGAAGCAGCCCCGGCGGATCCTTGCGCACGTCCAGGGCGCCCACGAAGACCAGGTAGGGCTTGCTGATGCCCCAGCGCTGGCCCACCCGTCCGGGAGCACCGTCGCGGGGCCGAAAGGCTGGGTCGAGACCCTCGTAGACCACGCGCACCCGCTCGGCTTGCGCACCGACCAGGCGCCGGATGTCGGCCGCGGTCGCCTGGGAGACGGCCAGCAGCAGATCCGCCCGGGGCAGGAGCCGCCGCGCGGTGCGAAAGCGGAGGCGCTCGCCGGCCATCCGCCAGCCCCCGAACGCCCAGGGGATGAGGTCGTGGACTGTGACCACGACCGGGCACGGGGACCGGCCCGGGAGCGTCAGGTGGAGGGCGTGGTAGAGGGAAGGCCGGATTTTGCGCAGGTCGGCGACCAGCGCCACCGAGTCCTCGTAGCCGGCCAGCCGGCCGCGGTAGCGGCGCCGGGTCGCGTAGAGCTTGACCCCGGTGGGAACCTCCGGGTCGGGGAGGCCGCCGTCGATCAGCACGTCGTAGTCGAGGCCGGCTTCGGCCAGCGCTCGCAGCAGGCCCCGCGCATAGCGCCCGATGCCGCGCCGGGCGCTCGGACCCTGCAGGGAACGGGCGTCGAGGAGAGGCTTACTCACTGGAGGCCGGCTCGACCAGCGGGCGGAGCGCCTCCACCATCCGGCGCTTGAATTCGGGCCGGCCGAACCGTCGCGCTGACCGCCAGGCCTCCGACCCGACCCGCCGCCGGAGGTCCGCGTCGGCCACCAGCCTGAGGGTGACTTGAGCCAGCTCTCGCGGGTCGCGCCAGTGGAAGCCGTCCTCCCCGTCGTGGACGACTTCGGCGACGCCGCCCCCCGGGTAGACGACCGGCACCGCGGCATGTGCCATGGCTTCGGCGACGGTCAGGCCGAAGTGCTCGAGCGCTTCGGGCGGCCCGCCTTCGGCTCCGAACCCGGCCGCGTGCCAGTAGACGCTCGCCGAGCGGTAGAGGTCTTCGAGATCGTGGTGGCTCAGGTCCGTGTGGATCCGGATCGGGTAGCCACGAGCGCGAGCCTTGACGCGCTCGAAGTAGCCGGCGTGCGGACCCTCCTCGTGGACCGACCCGACCAGGTGCAGCTGCCAGCCTTCGAGCCCGTCCTCGCAGAGCCCGCGAAAGGCCTCCACCATCACCTCGTGGCGCTTCGAATGGCCGCCCTCGAAGAAGCGCCCGACGGAGAGGATGAGCGGGCGCTTGGCGGCCGCCTCGGGCCCGCCGGCCGGGAGGTCGACCGGCGGGTGGACGACTACAGCGTCGCGCCCCCAGAGCTCGCGCACCCAATGACGCACGTACTCGGACTGGCAGATGACGCGCTCGAAGTCCGCCACGCCCTCGCGTGACGCGTACGGGAACTGGCAGAGGATCACGCCGCGTCGCGCGCGCGTACGCACTGGGATGCGGTAGGCCATGGCCAGGTGGACGTCGTAACGAGCCGTAGCCCGCGCCGCCTGCGCCGCCAGGACACGGTTGCGCAGCGGGCGCAGCGGAGTCAGCCGGTTGGCGAGCCGGTGGGCCGCTGTGACGCGCGGGTTGTTGGCCGCGAGCTGGATTCCGTGGAGGTCGAGGTTCAGCGTCTCCTCGTAGCGCCCACGGTCGGCCGGCACCGCGCCGGCGATCTCCACCACGTTGCCCGGGAACCCGTCGCGCACCGCTTCGGCCGTCACGCCGAGGTACTTCTCGCCTCCGCCGAAGACAGCTCCGAAGTAAGGGGAGGTGAGGCCGATCAGGAGCGGGCGTCCCATCGCTCCCTCGGGTAGACCCAGCGCAGCACGTCAGCGTCAGCCGCGGTGCGGCGGGCGCGGATCCGCGCCCGCCGCGCCAGCATGGCGGGCAGGTGGGCCGCGAACGATGCGAGCACCCGGGCCCTGGATCCTTCTCGCGGACGCCGCCCGGAAGGCGCGCTCGACGCCACAGCGCGGCGTCCCAGACTGGCGAAGCTGCGGCCGACGAAGGACGGCGGCGCGTTCTTCAAAACGGTGAAAAGGCGATTGCGGTCGGCGTGGAAGCGCATGAACCCGGAGTCCCGTCCGCTCGACGCGGCGTGCCAATGGTCGACTACCGCGCGCGGCTCGTAGACCACCTTCCAGCCGCGCAGGCGGAGGCGCCAGCTGAGGTCGGTGTCCTCGTAGTACATGAAGTAGTCCTCGTCGAAGACGCCGACGTCGGCGAGGGCCTCGCGGCGCAGAAGCGCGGCCGCGCCGCAGAAGGCGAAGACCTCCTCGCGCCCGTCGTACTGACCGCGGTCGGGCTCCCCCGTCCCCCGGTCGGCCCCGCTGCCGTCGCTAAGCAGGAGCGACCCGGCGTTCTGGATCACTCCGGCGCGCTCAGCGAACAGAAGCTTCGAAGTCACCGCGCCGGCTCGAGGGTCGGCGCCGGCCGCCTCGACCAGAGCTTGCAGCCAGCCCGGCCGCACGCGCGTGTCGTTGTTGAGCAGGACGACCAGCTCGCCACGCGCCTCGCGGATGCCCAGGTTGTTGCCCGCCGCGAAACCGAGGTTGCGCTCCGCCTCGACCACGCGCACGCGCTGATGATGTTGTCTGACGTGCTCAGCGGACCCATCACCGGAGCCGTTGTCCACGAGAAGCACCTCGTGGCCGCCGTCCACCTCCTGGTCGAGCGCGGCGCTCAGACAGACGTCCAGGAAGCGCCGCCCGTCCCGGTTCAAGACCACGACCGAGACCCTAGGGGCCGTCCCTATGACACTTCGGTCTCGAGCGGCTTGTAGTTGCGGCGATAGAAGTCCCAGTACTCGCCAGACTTCAGGGGCCGCCACCACTCCTCGTGCTCCTGGTACCAGCGCACGGTCTCCGCGAGCCCCTCGCGAAAGCTGACCTTCGGCTGCCAGCCGAGCTCTGAGATCGCGCTGATGTCGGGTGCGTAGCGGTAGTCGTGGCCCGGCCGGTCGCGGACGAACTCCAGCAGCGACTCGTCGCTGCCGGTCAGCTCGACGATGGTCCGCGCCACCTCGAGGCCGCTTGTCTGCATGCCCGTGGCGACGTTGTAGGCCTGGCCGACCTCGCCGCTGTGCAGCACGAGGTCGATGCCCTGGCAGTGGTCCTCCACATAGATGTAGTCGCGCACAGCCGAACCGTCGTTGTAGATCGGCAGCTTCAAGCCGTCGATGGCGTTCGTGATGAAGAGCGGGACGATCTTTTCCGGGAACTGGTTCGGCCCGTAGTTGTTGCTGCCGCGGGTCACCAGCAGCGGCAAGCCGAAGCTCTCCGCGTAAGAACGAGCGAGCAGCTCTCCGCCGGCCTTGCTGGCGGAGTACGGGCTGCGCGGCCGGAGCGCATCCGTCTCCTTCGACTGGCCCTCAGGCACGTCGCCGTAGACCTCGTCGGTCGAGACCAGAAGGATGACCTCATGCTCGTGCTTGCGAGCAGCCTCGCAAAGAACCGCCGTTCCCAGCACGTCGGTGAGGACGAACGCGAAGGGGTCGAGAAGCGAGCGGTCGACGTGGGTCTCGGCCGCGAAGTTGACGATGGCGTCGACCTGGCCCGCCAGGTGGTCGACTATCTCGCCGTCGCAGATGTCGCCGCGCACAAAGCGGTAACCCTTCTGGCCCTCCAGCTCGCGCAGGTTGGCGGGGTTGCCGGCGTAGGTGAGCTTGTCGAGCACGGTGACCTCGACGTCGGGACGAGTCCTGCGCAGCAGCTTCACGAAGTTGGAGCCGATAAAGCCGGCCCCGCCGGCGACCAGGAGGCGCCGAAGTTTCCGCTCGATCACGTTCCTGGGATCTCTTTGTTGGCTCCATGCGCGCGCACGAAGTCATTGACCGCGTAGTAGGCCTCGATCGACTCGCCGGCGTCGCCCCAGAAACCCTCGACCACGTCGTACTCCATGGTGCGCTGGCGCACGTAGTGGTTGTTCACGTCCGTGATCTCGAGCTCGCCGCGATTGGACGGCTCCAGCGTGGGGATGACGTCGAACACGTCGGCGTCGTAGAAGTAGATGCCGGTCACCGCGAAGGCACTGGGCGGGTGCTCCGGCTTTTCGATAATCCGGGTCACCCGTCCCTGGCCGTCCAGCTCGGGGACGCCTAGGTGCTTCAGATGCGCCTGCTCGTCTACCTTCGAGAGCAAGATGCGAGCGCCTCGCTCCTGAGTCGCGAACTTCTCCGCCGCCGGCCGGATCGAGCATTCGAACACGTTGTCGGCGAGCACCACGACGACCCGGTCCCGGTCCACGAACCGCTCGGCCAGCCCCAACGCCTCGGCGATGCCGCCGGGCCGCTCCTGGTAGGCGTAGAAGAGCCGGTCGATCCCGTACTCGTGGCCGTTCCCGAGCAAGCGCAGGAACTCGCCCGCGTGCGTCCCGCCGGTCACCAGCATGATCTCGGTGACGCCGCTCTTGACCAGCGCCTCGATCGCGTAGCTGATCATCGGCCGGTCGTAGATCGGGAGCAGGTGCTTGTTCGTGATCAGGGTGAGCGGATGGAGGCGGCTGCCGGTGCCCCCCGCCAGGATGACGCCCTTCAACGTTCGGATTCTAGTGTCGCGGGTCGCGTTTCGTGTCCATCTTGGACCGCAACGCGTCGAAACCCACCACATGCTGTGGCAAACTGCGATCGCCATGCCGATCGCCTGGGCCCGGGCCATCCTCCACGTCGACCTGGACGCCTTCTACACGTCCGTCCACCAGCGTGACGACGCCTCCCTGCGGGGCAAGCCGGTCGCGGTCGCCGGCGCCTCCAGGCGGGCGGTGGTGATGGGCGCCTCCTACGAAGCGCGCGCCTTCGGCGTCCACTCGGCGCAGCCGATCCACGAGGCGCAGCAGCTCTGCCCCGACCTGGTCGTGGTCAGGCCCGAGGGCGCCAGGTATCGGGAGGCCAGCCGCCAGGTGCATGGGGTCTTCCGCCGCTTCGCCTCCCCCGAGAAGATAGAGGGGGTCGCTCTCGACGAGGCGTACCTCGACATCACGGCGCGGGTCCGGCACGGCACCAGCACGGCTGAGGAGGTCGCGCGCCGGATCAAGTTCATGGTCCACACCGAGGTCCAGCTCACGGCCAGCGTCGGGGTGGCGGTCAGCAAGCTCGTGGCCAAGGTGGCCAGCGGGTCGCGCAAGCCGGACGGCCTGGTCGTTGTCCAGCCGGACACCGAGGCGGACTTCCTGGCCCCCTTCCCCGTCGCCGTGATCCCGGGCATCGGGCCCAAGACCGAGGAGCGCCTTCGACTGATGGGCATTCGCCGGGTCGGAGACCTGGCGGCGTATGACACCCAGCGCCTGGTTCAGGCCCTGGGGACCGGCGGGGCTGTCCTCCAGCGCTACGCGCAGGGGCGCGACCGCAACCCGGTGGACGGCTCCCGCCCGCCGCGGACGATCAGCGCGGAAATCACCTTCGAGCACGACGTCGCCGACCGCGAGCGCATCGAGGAGGCGGTCCGCGACCTCAGCAACCGGCTGACCGAGCGGCTTCAGCAAGCCGGGGTGAAGGCCCGCACCGTCTACGTCAAGGTCAAGCTGCCGGACTTCCGCCTGGTGAGCCGCCAGGTGAGCCGGACGAGCCCGACCGACGACGCCGACGTGATCTTCCGCGCCGCGCGGTCGGCTCTGGAGAAGTCGCACCTGGAGTCGCGCCCTGTGCGCCTGGTCGGGGTTGGCCTCTCCGGCCTCGTCCACCCGGAGCCGGATCTTCAGATGCAGCTGAGCCTCTTCGACTAGCGCGTCCGGCTTCCATCGCGCTGCGGTCGACCACCGGCCGGGGAACGGCGGTGACCAGGTCGGCCACTGTCTGCCAGCCGTAGCGCTCGGCGCCGCGTCGAACCAGCTCCCGGAAGACGGCGGCCGTGGCCTGGGCGTCGCCGAGGGCCGCATGCGCCGGCAGCATCTCGATCTCGAGCACTTCCACAAGACGGGCCAGCCCCGGGGTCTGGCCGGCCGGCAGCTCGAGCACGAGCCGGGCCAGGGCCGTGGTGTCGATGACCGGGTTCTCCAGAGGCCGGTTCAGCCCGCGCCCGATCAGCCAGGTGTCGAAGGCGTCGTGGCTGTGCTCGACGAGGACCGAACCCCGGGCGAAGTGCAGGAACGCGCGGCGGGCGTCCGCGAAGTCGGGCGCGTCGACCAGCATCTGGCGGTCGATCAGGTGGCGCCGGCGAGCGTACGGGTTGATGGGCGCCCGCGAATTGACGAGGGTGTCGAAGAGCGAGAGCGACTGGTCGAGGCGGAATCGCTCGGCGCCGATCTCGAGGACCAGGAAGGGCCGGTTGCCGGTGGTCTCGATGTCCACGGCCACGTACTCGGCCTCGGTGAGCGGCGTGTCTGGGCTGACGCCCAGGGGCACCTCGGCCGGCTCTTTCCACTCGACCGGCTCGGCCCCGCGCGGCTTGAGCCTCAACACGCGTCCTGCTTTCACGACGGCGCAGGGTAATCCGACTCGACGCCGGCTGGCCGACTCTTTTTCCAGGCCGCTCGATGTGGTTGTTTCAAAGTCGTGGCGCGTAGGCCGGGTTCACCCCGGCCGGTTGAGTTGTTCTTTCTCGCCACCCAAACGTCGTGCTGAGGTGGGGGGCTCGTGGGGGGAACCTGCTCCCCCCACGCTCTAGTACGCGTTTTTGTGAGTGAAGACTCGAAACAGGGTGATCAGGATGATCTTGAGGTCGAATGCCAGGCTCCAGTTCTCAATGTAGTAGAGGTCATAGATGAGGCGTTCCTCCACGGGCGTCTGACCGCGCAGGTCGTTGGCCTGGGCCCAGCCGGTCAGGCCCGGCCGGACCCGGTGGCGGTCGCCGTAGTGCGCCAGGCCGCCCTCGAACTCCCTCACGAAGACCGGTCGCTCCGCCCGCGGACCGACCAGGCTCATCTGGCCGCGGAAGATGTTCCAGAGCTGCGGCAGCTCGTCGAGGCTGAACCGGCGCAGGAAGCGGCCGACCCCGGTCCGGCGGGGGTCGCGTGCGCTCGCCCAGACCGGTCCGGTCGCGTGCTCCGCGTCGTGCCGCATGGTCCGGAACTTCACCATCCTGAAGCTCGATCCGCGCTGTCCGACCCTCTCCTGGCGAACCAGCAGCGGCCCCGGCGAGGTGAGCTTTACGAGGAGGCCGATGACGAGCAGCACCGGCGAGAGCAGGACCAGTCCGAGGCTCGAAATGACTAGGTCGAAAATCCGCTTGAGCGTGCCGTTGGGGCCCGAGATATCGAGCCCGCGGCGGAGCTGGAGAAGCGGGATGCCGTCGAGCTGGTCGCCGGTCACCTGCGACGTCATGATCTCGAGCAGGCTGGGCACGAACCGGAACTCGGCTCCGGTCCCCTGGCAGGAGTCCATCAGCTGGAGGATGTGGTCCTGGCTGGCGTCGGGCAGGGCGACGAAGACGATGGTCGCGTCCTCCTGCTGGACCAGCTCCGGGAGCTGTTTGGTGCCGCCCACGACGCGCCCGCCGCTGAAGTCGGCGCCCACCGGCAGGACGTCGCTGACGACTCCCATCAGCTGGTAGCCGTAGTCGGGGAACATGCGCATCCGCTGGATGACGAGGTCGGCCGCGGCGCCGTGGCCGATGACCAGCGCGCGGTCGCCGGCCACGCCGCGGGCTCGCTGCCAGGCGGCCCAGCGGCGGATGGCGTAGCGGGCCAGGGCGATGAAAACGAGCGTCAGAACCAGCCAGTAGACGAGGGTGAGTCGCGAATAGCTGAAGCCGCGGTAGAGGAACAGCATCGCGAGCACGACGAGCCCAGCCACCGCGATGGCGCCGGTGAGGCCGAAGAACTCGTCGATGAACTGGACGCCGCGGCGATGCCGGTAGACGCCCATCAGCGCGAAGGCGACGACAACCACCAGGGCCACGATCGGCGCGGCGGCGAAGTAAGCGAGGGTGGAAGGCGGCTCGCCTTCAAGGGGCGGCGGGTGCACGAAGAAGTGGAAGCGGAACCAGTAGGCGACGACCATGGCGGCGATGGTCATGAGGACGTCGGACGTCAGCTGGACTGGGACCAGGGAACCGCGCCTGGCGGGGCGGTTGAGGGGCCTCAAAGTGGGAAGTGGGCGGCGGCTAGGGCCCGGCGCGTACAAATTCTCAGGATCATCGTACTACCCGGTCCCCGGGTAGACTCGGGCGATCGTGGCTCCCAAGCGGCGGATTCTGAGCGGCATGCGACCGACCGGCCGGTTTCACCTGGGGAACTACTTCGGCGCCGCCAAGAACTGGGTCGAGCTGCAAAACGGCGGGGGGTACGAGTGCTTCTATATGGTCGCCGACTATCACGGGCTAACGACACAACCCCACGCCAAGGACTTCGAGGACGACCTCTTCGACCTGGCCGGGGACATCCTGGCGGTAGGCGTCGACCCACAGAAGAGCGTCTTCTACCTGCAGTCCTCGGTGCCGGAGGTGGCGGAGCTCTTCCTGCTCTTCAGCATGGTCACTCCCTACGGCTGGGTCCAGCGCACGCCGACCTTCAAGGAGAAGGCCCGCCAGCAGCCCGACAACGTCAACTTCGGGCTCTTCGCCTACCCGGTCCTGCAGGCCGCCGACATCTTGCTGGTGAAGGGTGGCTTCGTGCCCGTCGGCGGCGACCAGGACGCCCACGTGGAGATGGCGCGGGAGACCGCGCGCCGCTTCAACCGCGTCTACAAGCCGATTTTCCCGGAGCCTAAGTCGCTCTCCACTGAGACTCCCCGCATCATCGGCACGGACGGCCGGCAGAAGATGTCGAAGTCGCTCCGAAACGTGGTCGGGGTGACGGATCCTCCGGACGTGATCCGGAAGCAGGTGATGAGCATGGTCACTGACACGAAGCGGGTCTACAAGAGCCAGCCCGGCCATCCTCGGAGCTGCAACGTCGACAGCCTTTTCAAGGTTTTCTTCCCCGACGACTGGCAGCACTACTGGGACCTCTGTCGCAAAGCTCAGATCGGCTGCCACGAGAAGAAGCAAATCCTGGCCGAACGAATCCTCGACTACTTCGAGCCGTTCCGCGAGCGCCGCTCGGAGCTGACCCGAAAGGAGATCCGAAGAGTCCTCGACGAGGGTTCCCGCCAGGCCCGCGAGGTGGCCCGGGAAACTGTCCGGGAGGCCCGCTCGGCGGTCGGGCTCCTACCTCCGCTGATCTGATAATGTCGATCTGCCGTCGATCGGCAACCTGAGAAACGAGAGGAGCTCCAGGAATCACCGCCGAGTCACCGTTCCCCCGGATGAACGTCGGCCAGAACGTCAGCCGGCGGACCTTCATCACCTGGTACATGGCGGCCCTCATCACCGCCATCACGGCGGCGGTCGTGGCCCCGCTTCTGATCTTCGTCTGGCCGCCGGCCCCACCCGGCACAAAGCAGGGCTCGATCACGGTCAAGCTGAAGCAAGCGTTCAGCAAGGTCGCCGATGACACGGCGGTCCAGTTCCCGGCCCCCCCAAACGCGGCTTTCATCATGGCCGACGGCGGCGGCGACAACGCCAAAGGCGACGTCGCCTTCGCCGGTTACTACGTGAAGGCGGCCGGAAAGGAGTACGTGTTCGCGATCAACTGCTCGCATCTGGGCTGCTCGATCGGTTTCAACCCAGGTGCAAAGCGCTTCGAGTGCCCCTGTCACGGGTCCCGCTTCAACCTGGACGGCTCGGTCCAGAAGGGCCCGGCCCAGGCTCCTCTCTCCCACCTGTCCTACAAGAAGCAGGGCGACGAGACGCTGGCCATCGACGGGATCACGATGCAGTCGTGAGCGACCAGGGAGAGGTGTAGCAGAAGAAAAGAGATGGCGATCCCGACACCCCGGCAGATCCAGGTCGCGGCGGTGGAGTGGCTCGACTCGCGTTTCCCGTTCACCGAGGCCGTCGACGACGCGCTCACGGTCCGCGTCCCCAACTACGCGAACGCCTTCTATTACTGCTTCGGCGGGATGGTCTTCATCCTGATCGTGTTCCAGCTGCTGACCGGGGTCTTCCTCGCCTTCTACTACGTGCCGGACGCGGCCGGCAACCCGGCGCCGGCCTACACCAGCGTCAACTTCATCATGAACAGCGTGTACCTGGGGTGGCTGGTGCGCGGCGTCCATTTCTGGGGCGCCAACCTCCTCATCGTGATGGTCGTCATCCACATGGCGCGGGTCTACTGGACCGGCTCCTACCGGGCGCCGCGGGAGCTGAACTGGATGGTCGGCGTCGCCATGCTCTTCCTGGTCCTAGTGTTCTCCCTCAGCGGCTACCTGCTGCCCTGGGACACCAAGGCCTACTGGGCGACCAGCGTCACCATCAAGATCGCCGGCAGCGTGCCCCAGATCCCGATCCCGAATGGCCCGGTGATCGATATCGGCGGCTGGACCAAGCAGTTCCTGCAAGGCGGTCCGGTGCTCGGCCCCGGGACGCTCCAGCGGTTTTTCACGCTCCACGTGTTCCTGCTGCCGGCCGCCATCTTGCTTTTGCTGTTCGTCCACTTCAAGCTGATCCGGCAGCACGGCATCTCGGAGCCGTTGTGAGATGAGCGAGAAGAAGAAGTCCCCGGAGTTCAAGGGTCCAGGCGCGCAGCCGGCCACGCAGCCGGTGGTCGTACCGATCGAGGTGCCTTACCAGCCCGACCCCCACCTGCCAGCCCGGCGCGAGGAGCTGCCGGTCGGGATCGATCACCCGCTTTACTCGATCCTGGTCGGGCTCGCCCTCTTCCCCATTCTCCTGGGTCCAGGGGGCCACCACCTCTCCGAGGACATGCCGGACGACGAGACGCATCCCTTCTTTCCCGACCACCTCTGGCCGTACCCGGTCATCGCCGTGGTCCAGGTGCTCACCGTCGCCCTGATGGCGGCGGTGCTGCAGCAGAACATGCTGCTCGAAGCGTCGGCCGACCCCCGTATCACCGTCATCCCGCGGCCTGATTGGTACTTCCTCTTCCTCTTCCAGTTCCTGAAGACGGGCCCCGAGATCTTGACCGCGCTGATCATCCCGCCCGGGATCCTCACCTTCTTCCTGCTCTTCCCCTTCATCGACCAGTGGATCGGACCGAAAGTGGGCCGGCGGCTCGGTTGGCGGAAGTGGCAGATCCCGGGCCACAACGTGATCACTGGCACGATCTGGTGCCTGTTCGTCGCCTGGGTCCTGGGCTTCACGTTCTTCGCACTGGCGGGGCCGAGCTTCTGCCTGCCCTGGTACAACGGACCGGTCTGCGGCGCCTGACGAGCTAGCCTGGAGGCGCTTGCCTCCCTCCCCGCCGGAGGGGAGGGAGGATGGAGGGTGGGGGCGAACAGCTAGCGTTCACCCCTTTTCTGTAACCCGGTACTCCAAGTATTTGCCCAGCAGGAGGCGGGTGTGCGCCTCGAGGGCGGGCAGCACCGAGAGCACCAACCCCACCACCGGGTAGCTGAAGTACTGGAGGAAGACCAGAAAGCGCCGCAGCGGGTGCCAGTTGGCCGGCGGCGGCGGCAGGAGCTTGTACTCGACCCAGATCAGGACGATGACGGTCGAGGTCGTCGCCGAGAGGATCAGGCCCGACAGGCGCCAGAGGTCGTTGCCCAGGTCGGTGGTCGCGAAATCGAGGCTGACCCAGATGGGCGCCGAGGCGCCAAAGAGCAGGAAGAGCGGCAGGAAGATCCAGCTCAGGTGGTTGACGAACAGGTTCCCGAAGCGGAACAGCCGGAGGCGGAGCGGGATCTCCGGGTGCTTGTGAAGCCGGGCCAGGACGTAGGGCACGTCGGTGATGCCCCAGGCCCAGCGCTTGATCTGGTTGTACTGGCTGGCGTGGGTGGCCGCGTAATCGCGTGCTTTGGGTGAGTCGCCGTAGATGGGCAGCCACACCGATTTCACCGAGAACCGTTCGCCAAAGGTGAAGAACGCCTTCCAGTAGAAGCGCGAGTCCTCCGGGATGACGTCCTTATCCCAGTAGCCGACGTCGTGCACGAAGCGTAGGGTGCAGGTGTAGCTGCTGAAAGCGACCAGCCGGTGCTTGCGCGTGTGCAGGAACATCTGCCACTGGCTGGTGCTGCCCGAGACCACGCGCACCGCGGTAGGCACCTGCCAGATGTTGTTGTGGAAGAGCGGCACCGGCTGCCAGATCACGTAGTCACGCAGCGGCTCCAGCGCGTGGTGGTAGCTGATCCAGGCGAAGTACTGCGGGTGCACGCGGTAGTCGGAGTCGAGGTCGGTGCAGAGCACCTTGGTGAGGTCCAGGCCGGCGGCCCGCAGCTCGCTCACCATCCAGCGGCCGCCGAAGTTCATGGCCGCCGACTTTCCGATCACGATGCCGGGCTCGAGCGGGTCCTTGACGTGGTAGAAGCCACCCAGCTGACCGCCGAACTGCGCCTTCAGCCGGGCCACGTTCTCCCAGCCCGGCTTGTCCGTCTCGCGCGTGATGATCGCCACCAGCTTCTTGTCGGCTGGGTAGTTGGCGTCCACGATCGCCCGCACCGTCGCCTCGAGCACGTGGTAGGGCTCGGTGTAGGTCGGGATGATGCTCAGGTGGTGGAGGTCCAGCGGGTCAGGACAGTCGGGCGCCGCCGCCAGCTCCCGGCAGCGCGCGAGCCAGTCGACGGCCATGTCGCGCCGCATCCGGCGGAACGTATAGAGGACGCCGCCAATTACCAGGAAGGAGCGACAGAACCAGTAGACGTCGAAGGCCAGCACTCCGATCGCCACCACGAATGCGCCCTCGACCCCGAACAGGACCGGAATCCAGATCGGACAGAGCAGGACCACCCAGGTGATCAGTCCAGGCGTGGCTTCGAAGAGGCGCCAGGTGCCCTGCTGCAGCGGCGTCCGCTGGACCGCGGTGACCATTCCGCCTCCGATTATCGAAGGAATACGGAACCGCCCTGGCGCGCTTTTATGGATTGGAGGAATTCAATTGGCAGATCTCAAGCACTACGACGAAGCTGACTTCAAAGAGACGGTGCTCGATTCCACGCGTCCGGTTCTGGTCGACTTCTATGCCGACTGGTGCGGCCCGTGCCGCCTGATCGCGCCGGTCGTTCAACAGTTGGTGACCGAGTACTCGGAACAGGTCGAGGTCGGCAAGCTGGACACCGACGCCAACCCGGGAGTTGCGATCCGGTTCGGGATCATGGGGATCCCGACGCTTGGTCTCTTCATCGGAGGCAAGATGGTGGACCGGCTCGTCGGCTACCCGGGCCCGCAGGGAGTCCGGAGCTGGCTCGACCGAGCGCTCGAAAAGAGCCAGGCAGCCTAAAGAACTTTAGCCAGGCGCGGCGCCTGAGTGCGCCGCGCTTCGTGTGGGCCATACGACTGAGCCCCGGCCTTCCTCGTGCGGGTGATCCATACCCAGCGACTCCCGCGCTTTCGCAGAATGGCTTCGTCACCCACCGTTCTTCCCAGGAGGCTATTCGTATGGGCATTGCCACCACAACCGTCAGCTCGACCAAGCCTGCCGAGGTGATCGAGCAGGCTCGGCGAGCCGGCGTCCAGGTCGTCGACGTCCGTTTCATCGATCTGCCCGGCACCTGGCAGCACTTCAGCCTCCCCATCGGCGAGCTCGAGGAGTCGAGCTTCAGCGAGGGGCTCGGCTTCGACGGATCCAGCATCCGCGGCTTCCAGGCCATCAACGAGAGCGACATGCTGCTGATCCCCGACCCGGAGACGGCAACGCTCGACCCCTGCCTGCGGATCCCCACGCTCTACCTGGTCTGCGACGTGATCGACCCGATCACCCGCGAGCCCTACTCACGCGACGCCCGGTTCGTCGCCAAGAAGGCTGAGGAGCACCTCCGCAAGACCGGCATCGCGGACGTCAGCTACTGGGGCCCCGAGGCCGAGTTCTACATCTTCAACAGCATCCGGTTCGACCAGAACGCCTTCTCGGGCTACTACTTCATCGATTCCGAAGAGGGCATCTGGAACTCGGGAAGCAACGGCACCGCCAACCTCGGCAACCGGCCCCGCTTCAAAGAGGGCTACTTCCCCGTCCCCCCTGTCGACAAGCTCCAGGACCTGCGGTCCGAGATCATGCTGAAGCTGATCGAGGCGGGCGTCCCGGTCGAGATCCAGCACCACGAGGTGGGCACCGCCGGCCAGGCCGAGATCGACATGCGCTTCGACAGCCTGACCAAGATGGGCGACAAGCTGATGACATACAAGTACGTCATCAAGAACGTCTGCGCCCAGAACGGTTACGTCGCGACGTTCATGCCCAAGCCCCTCTTCCAGGACAACGGCTCGGGGATGCACGTCCACCAGAGCCTCTGGAAGGACGGCGAGAACCTCTTCGCCAGCAGCAAGGGCTACGCGGGCCTGAGCCAGGAGGCGATCTGGTACATCGGCGGGCTCCTGAAGCACGCGCCGGCGCTGCTGGCCTTCTGTGCTCCCACCACGAACTCCTACCGCCGGCTGGTGCCCGGGTACGAAGCCCCCATCAACCTCGTCTACTCGAAGCGCAATCGCTCAGCCTGCGTGCGCATACCGATGTATTCCACCAACCCCAAGACCAAGCGGGTCGAGTTCCGCTCGCCCGACCCGTCCTGCAACCCGTACTTGGCGTTCTCAGCCTGTCTGATGGCCGGCCTGGACGGAATCCAGAACAAGATCGAGCCGCCCAAACCCGTGGACAAGGACATCTACGAGCTGGAGGGTGAAGAGAAGGCGAGCATCCAGTCGGTGCCGGGGTCCCTCGGCGAATCGCTGGCAGCCTTGCAGGCCGACCATCGGTTCCTCTTGAAGGGCGGCGTCTTCACCGAGGACCTGGTCGAGACCTGGATTGACTACAAGCAAGTCCGCGAGGTGGACCAGGTCGCCCTGCGGCCCCACCCGTGGGAGTTCTACCTCTACCACGACGCCTGATCTCGCGTCAGGGTGACAGGAGGCCTCGGTCAGCGCGGCCGGGGCCCCTTTTCCCTGTCTGGGCTGGAACCACGCTGGCGGGGCCGGCGGCCGACGTAGAGGATGTGATTGCTGGCCCCGAGCAGGCTCGGGTCACCGGCGCTCTCCGCGATGAGCTGCACGGCGGCCTCGAACGCGGCCCGGTCTTCGCCGGCCAGAACGTCCAGGGAGTGAGCCAGGCCGGCGGCCATCCCCTCCGAGGCGAGCACCGCCAGCGTCTCGAAGCCGGCGCCTTCGAAGAAGGGTCGGATCTCCTCGGTGGTGGTCCCGAAGCCCTGGTTCAAACGGCCAGGCGAGTCGTTGTCGAACCGCCCCTGGCCCATCAGCTTGCGCAGGAAGTCGGGATCCGTCAGGTGGTGCCGCTCATCGGGAAAGACGATGGCCCGGCGCAGAAACAGGTAGCGGCTCATGAGCGCGATGAAGGCCGGCCCGCCGCGCCTGAGCACGCGCAACAGCTCGGCCGCCGCCCGCGCCCGCTCGGCCGCGACCGGCAGGTGGTAGAAGGGGCCCAGGCAGAGGACCGCGTCAAATGAAGCGTCGGGCCAGCGGGAGAGGTCGGCCGCGTCCGCTTCGACGACCGCTTCGAGCGAGGCCCCGGCCTCGGCAGCCTTACGGCGCGCGATGTCCAAAAGCCGCGGCGAGACGTCGGCCAGGACGACCTGGTAGCCGCGCCCGGCCAGCCAGATCGCGTACCGGCCCGGGCCGCCGCCGATATCGAGGACACGGCCGGCCGGCGGCAGGTTCGCCTCCAGCGCCCGGCGGGTGACCTCCCACTCCAGGGCGCCGTCGGCGGGACGCTCGAGACGCTCCCACTCGCGCTCTCCGAAGCCCTCGTAATAGGCGCGAACCGCGTCGCGATCCACGCCCTGGACTGTAGCGGGCGGCCGCTAAATACCCAGCATGGTGCGGGCGCGCAGTGCGATAGCCACCGCCACCCTGGTCTCGGGCTCGTCAAGGCGAAGTCCGGCGATCTCCTCGATCCGCTCCACTCGGTAGGACATCGAGTTGACGTGGATGCCGAGCTCGCGGGCGGCCGCCCGGCGCACCCAGCGGGCCGCGGCCAGCGTCTCCAGGGTCTGGAGCAAGGGCGTCTCGCGGGACTCCTCGTACTTGAGGAGCGGCCCCAACACCTCCTGGACGAAGCGCCGCAGCGCGTCCGGGCTCTGGACTTCGAGCAGCAGCCTGAAGGCGCCCAGGGAACGGTAGGAGGTGACCTTGGCGCGGATCCCCGCTCGCCGGGAGAGGCGCAGCGCCTGCCGGGCCTCGAGGTGGGAGCGGGCCAGCTCGCCCACGGACTCGGCGAGGTTGCCGATGCCGACCGAGGCGGTACCCGGCCGGAGGATGGGCGCCACGATCTCATGGGCCCGCGCCGCCAGGCGCTCGACGGCGGCCAGGTCACCGGCCGCGTCTTCGGGGGCCATGAGCACCGCCGACGTCGAACGGGTCAACGTCAAGGCGCCTCCGAGGCGCCGGCTGGCGAGGTCGGCCAGCCCTGAGTGGATGCGATCCTGGCGGCCGCGCGCCGCCATCTCGGCCTCCGACTCCGGGTCGTCGGGCTCGATCACGATGACCCAGGCCCGGCTCGGCAGCCGGTGCCCGAGGCGCTCGGCTTGCCGGGCCAGCCGCTCCGCCTCGGAGTCGTCGAGCCCGCCGGCCAGCAGCTCCTCCACCAGGTCGCCGCGCAGCCGGCGCTCCACCTCGGCCGCCGCGCGCTCCTTGGAGAGCTCAAGGGCGAGGACCGTCGAGCCGTGCTCGAGCGCCCGCCGCCGGCCGTCCTCGTCGAGCACCTCGTCGGGTACGGCCGCGACCAGGAAGCCCAAGAGCTCGGCCCCGGCCCGCACCGGCGCCACGTCGAGCTCGCGCGCGGGCCGTCCGCCCGAGAGCCGCGCCTCGCGCGCACCGGGCCGGTTGAGGTGGGTCGGGATGGCCAGGCGGGCAGGCAGGCTCTCGCCCTGGTCGCCCACTCCCCGCACCCGGAAGCCGTCGCTGGAGTAGAGGGCAGTGCCGCCGCCCGCCAGCGCCGCGACCGCTTCGAGAATGGCCGGGATACCGGCTCCGTTCAACGACAGCCGCGTGAAGCGCTCGTGGATCTCGTGCGAGATCTTGATCTCGGACAGCTGACGTTCGAGCCGCCTCTGCAGCTCCATTCGCTCCAGGATCCCGGCGACCTGGGCCGCGATCGCGCGCAGGAAGTCGACGTCCGGGCCGTAGTCGCGCTCCTCCGAGCTCTGCACGTTGAGAACGCCGACCAGGCGGGGCCCGGCCTCGATCGGAACCGAGAGCATCGATCGGAATCGCTTCTGGTCAACTCCCGCGATCCACTTGAAGCGTGGCTCCCGAGCGACGTCGCGCACGAAGAGGGGCTGGCGCTGCTTCGCGACCCAGCCGGTGATGCCCTCGCCGACGTGCATGTGGGCGCGGCCGATCATCCGCTCGTTGAGACCGTTCGTGGCGGCCAGGATCAGTTCCTCGCTGTCCGGCGCGACAAGGTAGAGCGAGCAGACGTCGGTCTCCATCGCCAGGGTGGTCTCGCGGATGATCAGCTCAACCAGGTCGTCCGGCTTCTGGGCGGTGGCGGCAGTCAGAGCCAGCCGCTGCAGGAACTCCAGCTCGCGGATCGCGAACGTGAGGTCCTGCGATTGGAGTGGCGCCCGCACCCGGCTACGGTATCCAGTTTTGGGACGTGTCGTACTCGTGTGAGCATCATAAAAAGCCAGCGCCCAATTTGTGCGCTTGGCTAGAAGCGGACGTGGAAGCCCCGCACGTCTCTCTGCGCCGGGCTCCAGTCCACGTCGACCTCCTCGACCTCGGCCAGCGAGGGACCCTGGCGGAGGCGGCTCAGCAGGTCCTCGAGGGCGTGCCGCGGGCCTTCGGCGACGCACTCCACGGTCCCGTCGGGCAAATTGCGGACCCAGCCGTCGAGGCCAAGCCTGGCCGCGGTCCGGAACACATAGTCGCGAAAGCCGACGCCCTGGACGTCGCCGCGGACGTGAGCTTGGAGCCTGGCTACCTCCAATGCAGCACGAAGTAAAAGAAGACCGCCGCCAGGGACAGGACGAGGCAGGCGACGGCGACGCTGAGCTCGATCCAGCCGGTCGTGCTGACGATGCCGACCGCGCGGTGCGTGCGCGCTCCGCAGCTGGCGCAGTAGGCGAGGTTGCGGGGGTTGCCGGCCCCGCAAGAGAAGCAGCGGGGCGCTTCGCGAGGTCCCTCGACGAGAGCCCGGATGCGACGGTTGGGCCGGATCCGAGGCGTGATCGGCCGTCCCCGCTGAGGGCACGCCGGTGGCTGCTCGATGGTGTTTGGAAACGGCCGGCGGCATTCGGGACAGGCGGTCAGCGGGACCGCGCCGTGGGCGCCGGCGCCGCAGGCCGCGCACTTCTGGAAATGGACAGCGCGGGCGCCGTCGTAAAGGTGCCAGGTATGGCCGGCCCAGCCCGCATATGTGCGCTGCACGCCGTGCTTGTGGAGCTCGCCGCCGGCATAGCGGCGCATGGCGGCCTCGTCGGCCCACTCCGAGTAAGAGCCGAGCCACAGCCTCCAGATGCGGCCCTTGAGCCACATGGCCTGGGCGCCCGGGGCTTTGCGGAACTCCAGGACGAGCCTGAGCGCCAGCCAGAGGAACGCCGGCAGGTCGCGGAAGCGCTCCAGCTGGAAGCGGGTTTCGACGCGAAACGGTGCTTGTACGGCGCTGCTCATCCCGAGCACGAAATTTAGCTCGCGCGCGGGGGCGTCAGCTTGCCGCTCGGCGGCTCCAGCCAGATGCGGTTGGCGAACATGATCGGCTGGCCGCCTTCTCAAACCCAGACCCGGCTGCCGTCGGCCAACTCGAAAGCACCGTTGTTTTTTAGTGCTTGTGCTTGTGGGGTTTCACCAGTCCGGCCGCCCGGGCCTCAGCCAGGCTCATTCAACAGCCGGGCTCGCCGTAGTTGCCGCAGCAGCCCTGGCCACGGTAGCGGCGCAAGAGGTTGGTGGTGATCTTGAAGCCACGCTCCGGGAGGCCTATCTCGCCATGGCCCAGGTTCCGAAACCAGCCGATCGTCGCCTGGATCGGATCGGGTCGCCGCCGGCCGCTCATCGCCTGAGGCTAGCAGACCGCGCGTGCATGCTTCATAGCTGCGGCGCTATAACTATTGGTGCGAATGCGAAGGGCGTTGCTGGTTGCTCTGGCGCTGCTCGCAACGACACTGCCCGGCGCTGCACGAGCCGACTGACGGATCGGCCGTCAGGGCGACTCAGCGCCGACGCGCGGCCCGGAGGGCCAAGGAACGCTTTTTCAGCAGCCTGCTAAACCGAGCCAGGAAAACGAAAGCCGGCCACCCCGCAATGGGTGACCGGCACGCAAAAAGAATCAGGCCGTTGGCGCTACTTCTTCTTGGATGTGGCCTTCTTGGCCGGTGCCTTCTTAGCCGTGGCCTTCTTGGCCGGGGCCTTTTTCTTGGCCATTCGCAATACCTCCTTTTCGAGTCGCTAGGCAACGATTGGTAGCCGGGCCACAACATGCCACAGAAATGCATGTCGTGCGCGCCCGGTCGAGGATTCGCAAACGATACACATTCAGCCCCTGATGTGACGTATTTCTCGGAGGTTTATTTGCGGTTTGCCAATACTCTGGCTGGATGTCTGGACACCCACCGGGTGACCTCCCCGCCAGCCGGCTGGCCAACCTCGTCACGCCCGCCGTGGTGGAGTCCCTCGACCTTCACCAGGCCGCCTTTCAGGAGGTGACGCGCCGAGCGCGGAGCCGCTTCGAGGACCGGGACTGGAAAGGAGCGCTGGAGGACGCGACCGCACGGCTCGACCTCTACGGCAACGTGATCGGGGATCTGGAACGGGAGGTGCGCCAGCAGCTTGGGCAGCGAGTGACTGACCGGCCGGTCTGGACGGGCATCAAAGCCGTTTACTCGGGGCTGATCGGGTCGCGGCCGGATTGGGAGCTCGCGGAGACCTTCTTCAACTCCGTGACCCGGCGCATCTTCGCGACCGCGGGCGTCGACCAGAACATCGAGTACGTCGACTCGGACTTCGACCCGCCGGCGACCACAGGCGACCAGCTGCTCTGCCGTTCCTACTCCGGGAAGGGACCGGCCGGCCTCCTGGAGACGATCCTCAGCGACTCCTGGTTCGACGCGGCCTACGAGGATCTGCGGCGGGATTCCGGCCGGGCCGCCGTGTTGCTGCGAGGCCAGCTCCAGTCCCTCGGGATCGAGGAGAGCGCTGTGACCGGCGCGGAGATCCTGGCGGCGCCGTTCTTCCGCCGGAAGGGCGCTTACCTGGTCGGCCGGCTGCGCGCCGGGTCCGCATCCCCACCCCTGGTGCTGGCGCTGCTGAACACCGAGCGCGGCATCGTGGTCGATGCGGTGCTTACCGACGTCGAGGACGTCAGCATTCTCTTCAGCTTCACGCGCTCCCACTTCCACGTCGACCTGGGGCCGCCCTTCCAGCTCGTCCGCTACCTGAAACAGCTGCTGCCCCGCAAGCCGATCGCCGAGCTCTACATCGCGCTGGGCCACCACAAGCACGGCAAGACGGAGCTCTACCGCGACCTGCTCCGCCGGCTGCGGGAGGGCGGTGGCCGCTTCGAAATCGCGCCCGGCACGCCCGGGATGGTGATGGTCGTCTTCACGATGCCCGGCTACGACGTGGTCTTCAAGGTGATCAGGGATCACTTCCCCGCCATCAAGCCGATGACCCCGACCGCGGTGCGCAGCAACTACCGGCTCGTCTTCCGGCACGACCGGGCCGGCCGGCTGGTCGAGGCGCAGGAGTTCGAACACCTGAAGTTCGACGCGGCCCGGTTCGCCCCCGAGCTGGTCGAAGAGTTCAGACGGCAGGCGGACCGAACCGTGACAGCGTCGGACGGCGACGTCGTGGTCCACCACGCCTACATCGAGCGGCGAGTCACGCCGCTGGATATCTACCTGCGGGAGGCGGATCAGGAGTCGGCAGAGGCGGCGGTGGTCGACTTCGGCCAGGCCGTCAAAGACCTGGCCGCCAACGGGATCTTCCCTGGCGAGCTGCTGCCCAAGAACTTCGGCGTGACGCGGCACGGGCGGGTGGTCTGCTACGACTACGACGAGCTCGGCCTACTCACGGATTTCACATTCAGGTCGATGCCCGAGCCTGCCAGCTATGAGGATGAGCTCGGCGACGAAGCCTGGTTCGGCGTCGGACCGCGGGACGCCTTTCCTGAAGAGTTCCGGCGCTTCATCGGCCTGCCCCCGGCCCTCCTGGCCATTCTCGACGAGCACCACGGCGAGCTGTTCAACGTGGCCTTCTGGCAGGAGATGCAGGCGCGGGTCACGCGAGGCGAGATCATCGATATCTTTCCCTACCCGCCCTCCCGGCGCCTGGCCTGAATAAAGCGCGGCGCCGCGTTAAATCCCGGCCGCCTGGGCCGTGCAGGAGCCTGCTAGCGCTGGCCGTAACGGTGGTGGATGAAGTCGTAGAGGCGGCGGAGCTCGGCCTCGGGCACCGGCTCCGCCTTGCCTAGCCGGCTCGCCAGGTAAGCGAGCCGGGCGCTCTCTTCGACGGCGACCGCAGCCTGGAACGCCTTCTTCAAGGTTTCGCCGACGGCCAGCACACCATGGTGTGGAAGCAGAACGGCCCGGTCGGCGCCCAGCCCGTCCGCGACGGCTTCTCCCGTGTCGGAGCGCGCCGGCGGGACGTAGTCCAGCACGCGCACGGCGCCGCCGAGGAAGCCGCCCCACTCCGAGCTGAGCGGCGGAATCGGCGCCCCGACGGCCGAGAAGGCGGCCGCGAACGGCGAATGCGTGTGGACGACCGCTCCTACATCAGCTCGGGCGCGGTAGATTGCCAGGTGGACCGGGGTGTCGACGGAAGGCTCGAGCCGGCCGGAGCGCAGGCTGCCGTCCAGCCCGACCTCGACCACATCGGCGGGCCGCATGGACTCGTAGTCGACTCCCGAAGGTGTGACGAGGCAGCTCGTCTCATCCGGCGTGCGGCCGCTCAGGTTGCCGGACGTCCCGCTAACCAGCCCCGTCTTCAGCATCTCGCGCGCCAACCGGACCAGCTCCTCGCGTAGCTCGGCGAGGCCTGCAGCGCCCACACCCAACAAGCTAGCGTGCCTCGTGTGACCTCGGCGCTCGCCGGCCTCGTCGGCCGGTACGGCCTGCTGGCCGTGTTCCTGACCATGACCGGTGAGAGCTGTGGGCTGCCCCTGCCGAGCGAGGTCGTGGTGCCCTTTGCGGGCGCGCTGGCCGCGAGCGGCCACCTCAACCTCGTCGCCGTGGTCCTGGTCGCGACAGTCGCCAACCTCTGCGGCTCTTTGCTCGCCTACGCGATAGTGGCCCGCTGGGGCCGGGACATCCTGCTCGGCCCGGGCCGCTGGCTCGGCATCCGCCGCCACCACGTCGAGATCGCCGATCGCTGGTTCGCCCGCTGGGGCCTGCTCGCCGTATTCGTCGGCCGGCTCCTTCCGGTCGTCCGGACGTACATCTCCTTCCCGGCGGGCCTGGCCAGGGTGCCGCTGGGCCGTTTCATACTGCTGACCTTCGCGGGAGCACTCCCCTGGAACCTGGCCCTGGCCTGGATCGGATACACGCTTCGACAGCATTACGACCAGGTGGCCCGGTTCATCCAGGACGGCGGCTACGTCATCGCGGTCGTGGTCGCCGTGATCGTGATCGTCTGGTGGGCGCGAGGCCGGCGGGACGCCCCGATGCCGGCAGAGCCCGTTCGCTAGGTCTTCACGATCGATCGCCGGAGCAGGTCCAGGATCTCGTTCTGTCCATTCAGGATCTGGATCTGCTGCTCGCTCATCTCGTGGAGGGCGACCAGCGTCTGATGGTCCGTCTCGGCGCGCGCGTCCTGGGCCTCGGAGATGATCCGCTGTCCGGCTCCCAGCAGGGGCAGCGCCAGGAGCTGGATCACGGTCTGCGAGGCGTACATCACCCAGGCGATGATGGAGGCGGCCGCGATGACGGCCGGAAGGGCCGCCAGGTCGAGTAGAACGCAGATCCAGAAGAACCACATGGAGCTGAGCACGGACGTCGCTCGCACGGCCAGCCAACCATTGGCTCGACCGACGGCGCTCGAGCCGTGGACCTTGGACCGGACATCGATCGCCTGGACGAGACGGTGGGGCTGGTGCGGATCCATGTGAGGGCGGGGCTCGGTGGCGGCGCTCTGTTCACTCATCACCGGATGCTAGCTCCGCACCAGATTGGGAATTAGAGACGACCTGAAGCGGGTTGCTTGTGGTGATGCAAACCAGCAACGAGACCTTGCTCACCGCTCTCGAGCGGGGAGGGCTTATCGACATCACGACGACTGGCCGCCGGACAGGCCTGCCGCGCCGCCTCGAGATCGCTTTCCACAATCTCGGCGGGCGCATCTACATCAGCGGCATTCCTTCACTAAGGCGCAGGGGCTGGCTCGCCAACCTCGAGGCCGACCCGCACCTCACGTTGCA
>CATPBK010000081.1 GCA_955652705.1 Candidatus Dormiibacterota bacterium
ACCGTCGGCCGCGGCCGCGAGATGACGAGCTTGATGATGTTGTCGAGCAGGCTGGAGATGCTGCCGATCAACATCAGCCAGCCGGCGCGACGATTGACGACGAACATCGCGGCCACCACGACGGCGCCGAGCAGGATCTGCCAGTAGCCGGCCATCGAGTTGATCAGCTGCATCGGATAGACGACGGGGCCCCAGGGGAACTGCTGGATAAACCTGGCGATCGGGACGTCGAACGGAAGCACCTCGTTCTGCACGACCAGGTAGGTGTCGATCACGAAGAGGGCGAAGATGACCAATGCGGTGGGACCGAGCCAGCGCCTGGCGGTCGGCCCGGGATGCCCCGCGAGGACCTCCGCCGCAGCCTGCTTAGGTTCGGCAAGAGGCGCCGAGTCGTCCTTGGGTTTGCGCTGCGCGCTCATCGGCTGACGATCACCTGCACTGCGCTCAGCTCGGCGGTGATGCTTGCCGGGGTCCGCCCCACCTGCTCGTTGTCCGCGTAGATGCGCACCTTCGGCTTTGTGGTCACCACGAGCTTGCGGAACTTGAACACCTGGCCGAGACCTCCTTCTTTGTGCTTAGAAAGCACAGCCCGGGCGAGCACTCGCAGGACGATGTCAGTGCGAGTCGCGCCCGCATGCACCGACAGCTCCAGATACGGCTCCGTAGGCGTCTTGTCGCTGACGGGCATCTGGGAGCCGATCGACGTGGTGTTGGTGAAGACAAGCGACATCGCGGAGCCTTCACCCTCGATGTCGCCGGTCAGCTCATAGGTGAAGGGCTTCGCTTCGGCAATGTGTTTCATATCCTCGGCGAACTCTCCAAACGCCCGGTCCTTGGCGGACTCGCCCGCGGCGATGGTCTCGCCGAAGAGTCCGATGGCCGCGGCCTCGAGGAAGATCCTCCCGTTCACGCGACCGAGGGTGATCGGACGCGGTCGCCCCTTTTGAATCACCCGGATTGCCCCGTCGACGTTGGTCGGCAGGTTCAGGGACTTCGCGAAGTTGTTGAAGGTGCCCATCGAAAGAATGCCGAGCGGGTGCTTGGTGTCGGCGAGCTTGCGGACCACCCAGCCGATGGTGCCGTCCCCGCCCGCCACGATGACCGTGGCCGTGGGTGAGACCAGCTTCTCCAGGTCCAGCTTGGGATCGAATTCGACGATCACGCTGCTGGCGAAGGCTTTGCGGAGCTTGGCCTCGATCTGGGGCGTCATCGAGCCTGCCTTCGAGCTCAAGATCAGGAGGCTGGTCGCCCGCTTGGCGCTGCTCCGCGCGGGGTGCGTGCTTGTGGTCATACGGCCTGAACCTCGTCCACGTCAACGATACCCAGGGTCGGGCGCTGCATCAGCTCCTGGGTGTTGACTCCGCGACCCGCGGCAGGCTTTCGCCAGGTTCCGTCCCCCGCCAGCTCCCACGCCAGAGTGTCGTCGGCCAGCTCGAGCTCCAGGAACTGCTCGACCTCCTTCTTGAGATCTGGGTCGGCCACCGGGACCACGGCCTCCACGCGCCGGTCGAGGTTGCGCGGCATCAAGTCGGAGGAACCGATGAGAACGTGAGGGCCCGCTTCTTTTCCAAAGCGAAAGATCCGGGAGTGCTCGAGATGGGGGCCGACGAGGGATCGGACGCGGATTGCTTCCGACAGCCCGGGCAGACCCGGCTTGAGACAGCAGATGGCGCGCACGATGAGGTCGATCCGGACGCCGCCCTGCGAAGCTCGGTAGAGGGCGTCGATCACTTCCGGGTCGACCAGGTTGTTGACCTTGATCACGATTCGCCCATCCGGCTTCAACGCCTCCTGCTGGATCAACTTGAGCATCCCCGATCTAAGGGTCGTGGGTGCGACGAGGAGCTTGCGGTACCTGCTCTGGCGGCTGTAACCGGTGAGGTAGTTGAAGAGCTCGGCGATGTCTGCTGTCACATCGGCATCTGCCGTGAACAAAGCGACGTCCTCGAACATGCCGGCAGTCGCGGCGTTGTAGTTGCCGGTTCCGATGTGCGCATAACGTCGGACGCCGGCGCCCTCCTGCCGCACGACGAGCATGAGCTTAGCGTGCGTCTTGAGACCGACGAGGCCGTACACGACGTGGACGCCCGCCGCCTCCAGGGCCTTGGCCCAGACGATGTTCGCCTGCTCGTCGCCGCGCGCCTTCAGCTCCACGAGCGCCACGACCTGCTTGCCGGACAGGGCTGCGCTTTTGAGCGCACGCGCGATCGGGCTATCGGGGCCTGATGTCCGGTACAACGCAATCTTGATCGCAAGCACGTCCTTGTCGCGGGCCGCCTGCTCGACGAACGCCTCGACCGAAGTCACGAAAGAGTCGTACGGGTGATGGACGAGAAGGTCCTGGACGCGTATCACCTCGAAGAAGTCGACCGGTTCGCCGCCCTGTGGTCGCAGCCTTGGTTGAGTCGCGGGCATCCAAGCCCTCGCAGCCAGCGCGTTGTTGCCAGGCATCTGGATCGAAAGAAGGCCCGTCAGATCCAGCATTCCTGTCACGGAATACACGTCCTGAGGGCCGAGCTCCAGTTCCCGGAGCAGGAGAAAGAGAACGTCGGGGGACATGTCAGGACCCACTTCGAGACGCACAGCCCGGCCCTTTCGACGCTTTCGCATGAGCTCGGCCTGGACCGCGGCCATCAAATCCTCCGCCTCGTCGTCATCCAGATCCAGGTCCGCGTCGCGTGTCACTCGGAAATAGTGATGGCTGACGATTTCCATTCCCGGGAACAGAGCCGGCAAGTGGAGGGCTATCACCTGCTCGAGCGGCACGAATCGCTCTCCGTCGGGAAGACCGATGAAGCGCGGCAGCAGCGGAGGTACCTTGACCCGCGCGAATCGCGGCTGATGCCGCCTGGGGTCGCGGACCATCACCGCGAGGTTGAGTGAGAGGTTGGAGATGTACGGAAACGGGTGCGCCGGATCGACCGCGAGCGGGGTGAGCACCGGAAAGATCTGCTCCTGAAACACCTCCGTGAGCAGGTCATGGTTGGCTTTGGACAGATCGCCCGCCTTGACTATCCTGAAGCCCGCGTCGGCAAGGGCGGGCACGATGTCCCCGTCGAAGGTAGCCGACTGGCGCTCCATCAGGTCGCGCACCCGCTCCCCGATCCCGTCCAGCTGCTCTTCGGAGGTCATTCCATCCGGCGAGGTCAGCCTCACGGGCGCCATGAGCTGTTCGTGCAGGCCGGCCACCCGCACCTGGAAGAAATCGTCGAGGCTGTCGCTCACGATCGCAAGGAAGCGGATCCTCTCGGCCAGAGGCCGCGCCCCGTCTTCGGCCATCGAAAGGACGCGGCTGTCGAAGTCCAGCCGGGAGAGCTCTCTGTTGAAGAACCTGTCTCGAGGCAGGGCATGGGTCTGCGTCGACGACGGGAGCGTCGACCTCACCGCCATGGACTTACTGCTTGCGCGCCAGCGCTGGATTCGAGAGCAGCCGGACGGACAGCGCGAGCGAGGTCCAGCCCAAACCGAGGGCCAGGCCGCCCAGGACGTCGCTGGGCCAGTGCTCGCCGAGGTAGATCCTACCGATGCAGGCCAGGAGGAGCACCAGGGCCGCCGCCGTCCAAGCCATCGCAAGCAGGGGTCGAGGGAGGCGTCCGAGGGCGAGGCAGACGATCAGCAGCACCAGGAGCCAGCTAAAGAACACGACATGCCCGCTGGGAAAGCTGAAGCTGCTGGTGTGTCTGATCACGTGGACCAGGTCTGCTGAGGGTCGCGGACGCTGGATGAACCCCTGAATGATCACGTAGATGGTTCCCGAAAGCGCCCCGACCGCCATCAGTGGGGCCTTCTTCCAGTTGATCACCGCCACCACAGCGATGGCGCCGAGGCTGACGAACAGCTGGCGGGAGCCTTCCAGCCAGTCGAACCACTTGAAGACGGTGACGAACGGCCCCCAGGAGACGGCCTGAATCAAGCGCTCGAGGGAAACGTCAAAAGGCATGTACGTGTTGCCAGCCGCATAGAGAGTCAGGCTGGCGAAGATTGCGAGCAGCAGCAGGCCGAGCACGAGGAAGGGCCATCGAAACGGCGACGTCTTGGCCTTGGGCGCCGGGATGGCAGCGACGATTGCGCTCAAGCCGAGCTCCCCAGCAGCCGGATCCAGCGTGCGCAAGCAAAGGAGTGGAGGCCCAGCGCCACAAACCCGAGCGCGACGATGCTCACCAGCCAGCGCCCGAAGGGCTGGTTCATCAGGAAGAGGAACGCGCCCCCGAAGCCCTGGGCCTGGCCGGCGTCGTGATGGATGCCGGCCTGGATCACAAACCAGCCGATGACGAGGAAGCTGACGCCTCGAGCCGCCATCCCGAAGCGGCCGAACCCGATCGCGACGTTCCTTTCGGAGGCGCTCATCTCCGCCCCCTTAAGGTCCTTTTTGAAGGTGGCGCGATAGGCCTCCACGAATTGCCCGACGCCGATTCCGGCCGCGACCAGCCCGATGAGAATCGTCAGCCAGCCGCCGGCG
>CATPBK010000082.1 GCA_955652705.1 Candidatus Dormiibacterota bacterium
CGTAGAATGGCAGCAGCGCGGCGTAACCGCCACAGAGATATTGCGCTCCGGAGCTTTAGGCGGCCTGACGTCAGGCAGCTTTCTATTACACACATTCTTTGACGAACGATGCCGAGGCTGATCGACAGCAAGCCGAGTTTAAGCGGTGCAGAGGTGCCGCTGGAAGTCGCGCGTGAGCGGATAGATCCAGATGCTTTTGATTGGCTGATCGTTGCGATGCAGAACGTCGAGCTTGCCACGGCCCTGAGTGTCGCCGAGACGCTGCCAGTTGGCGGCCTTGTAGCAGGTGCCGGTAAAACGCGGCTTCTCGACAAAGGTTTCGAGCAACACCGGCCGATAGGCGTAGCGGGCCTGCCAGTCGTCGGGCAAGCGACGGCTGACCAACGCGAGGATGCGCGAGGCCAAGTTTTTGCAGTGGATCCACGGCAGGATGAGGAAGCGGGCATTGTTCACGACGAGGTGCAGGTTGCGTTGTCGCTGCTCGGCGGTCCAGCCGATGAGGTGGTCTCGGGGTTTGACCTTCCAGGCGCTCGCGCCGAAGCCCAAGGCCGCGATGATGTGGCCGGCGGCGCGCACGAAGTAGCGCAGTTGCGCGCCGGGCATGAGCTGATGCCCGAGGTAATGATGACGTTCGATATACGCATTCCACAGGAGCGAGTCGGCTCGGGTGAGCACCGGATCGACGGTAAGCGTAGCGAGGTCGATACTCGGCAGGGTCGCGGGCTCGAGAACCGCTTGTTCGATGTGGGGATAGGTTCGGTAGGTGACGGGTTTCGGATTTCTCGGCGGGGGCAAGCGGATGAGCCCATCGGTCTGCATGCGCAGCAGCGCGACACGACAACTCATGTCCTTCAGGCCGCTGTTTTCCCGGCGCCATCCGAGCCTGTCACAGACTTCGCGCGACAGCCGCGCGCGGTTCATCTGCGGGGTCTTGAGCAACTCGCGGATCAGTTCGATCTCGGCCTCAGTAAAGTCGCGTCCGCAGTAGCGCATCGCTTAACTCGAGTGGCCCGAGCCGAGGGAGTGTTTGTAGGCGCGCAGCGTCTCCACCGTCCCGTAAAGACTCGTCCAGCCGCGCCACAGCACGGTGACCCCGGGCTCGCCATCCCCCTTGCGGCCCAAGTGCCCGCCGAGCTTGCCGAGCATCCGCACCACCTCGCGCAGCGTCGGCGCCGGGCCCGCGGGGGGCAATGCCTTGGTCACGCGAATGTGCAGCGCTTCGACCTCCTCCACGGAGAACACCTCGGTGGCCGCCAGCTCCGGCTGCGCGCGGGCCAGATAGGCCACATGCATCAGACGCACGCCGATGATGCTGAAGAGCGTCAGATAGCGCTTCAGGCGTTCGGCCTCCTCGAGCATGCAGTCCTCGACCTTGCAGCCGGACTTGAGCACCTTGTGCCAGATCTCGATGCCCCAGCGTTTCCCGTACCATTGCACCTTCTCTTGGGCGGACTTGAAGTCCTTGACGGGCAGGTTCGTCAGCAGCACCCAACTGATTGCCTCGCTCCCCGCGGGTGGGGATTGTTCGGTCGCGCCGATCAAGGTCACGGCGACCGGTTCGCTCAACCCGGACGCCTTGGCGTGCGCTCCGCGGCGCGGCGGTGGCTGGATCGTCACTTCGGCGATGCGCACCTCGATGGATGCGATACGCTCCTTGCGACTGCCGTTGCCGGGAACCTCGACTGTCATGGTTCCCAAGGCAGGGGCGTCGCCGAGCGCCTCGAGCATCCGGGCGCAGCCCGCGCTGTCCTCCGCTACGAGCTTGCGATCGGTGCGGGCACGGATCAAATACTTCGCGCGCAGCTCCTTCGCATGCGTCAAGAACTCGAAGAAGTCCGATTCCCGATCCGCCACCGTGACCACTGGCGCACCTGCCGGCGTGCGCTGCACGGTCTCCTGCAGCGCAATGAGCCACTTGGAGCTCTCTTTCTCCTCGATCGCCGTGACCTGCAAGCGCTCGATCTTCTCCTGATAGTCTTCCTCAGGGATTTCCCCTCGCGCCCAGATGTTCTGGCTCACGATCCCCAGCGGCACCCCCGCGGTCGTGAAGGCGAGCGCGTTGTGCATGATGAGGCCGCGATCATGGGCGGCATTACTCTTGCCGATCGGGCCCAGCCCACGCGTCTTGACGTGCTTGCCGTAGGAGAAAAACACGGTGTCCTGCATGACCAACGCCGTATCGCCACAGCCGGCCATGCGCTGTGCCGTCGCCTCCCAATGCGGCTTCAAGATCCGCGCCGGACTCGCTTTCGGATTGTTGAACAGCCGATACGCCGCCTGCGTGCTCGCCCACGTGCCGCACGCCTCGTTGATCGGTGACGCAGGGGACTTGGCGAGTTGTTCCGCAGTTTTAGCCAAGCGACGATCCAGACGTGTGTCGCGCAGGTCAGCACGGGAAAACTCCTGCGTCACCCACTCGACCGACTCCGTGCCGGTAGCCATAATAGCCTGCACGTCGGGATCCTCGCAGTCTCTCGCCTTTCGCACGCGCCCCGCCAGCCTTCGCCGCACATCGCGACGACCGTGAGATTACGCAGTGCGAACCTGTGTGTCCAGCACTTTCTCCGGAAACATCAACAGGCCAGCGAAAATCGACTCAGATGTGTGTAATAGAAAGAGGCCACACCCCTAACGCCGAAAATCCTGAAACCGGTTGAGACCGTCGCGCATCAGCTTTGGCCCGGCGTGCCCGTGGTGCCTGCGCTCGAGCCTGGCGCATCCGATGCGCAGTTC
>CATPBK010000083.1 GCA_955652705.1 Candidatus Dormiibacterota bacterium
GAGGGAGGCGGCAAACGGCGAGGCGCGGTCGGTGTCGACCACGGCGAGGCGGACCTCGCGGGAGCGGATCGAGCGCATCAGCCCCGCCAGCGCCTCCAGGTCGAAGACGTCGCGCAGGCACTCGCGGTACGTCTCGAGCAGGATCGGGAAGTCGGGATGGCCGCCGGCCACCTGGAGCAGGTCGTGGCTGCGCTGGCGCTGCATCCAGAGCGGAGTCCGCTGGCCCGGCCGCCGCCGCGGCAGCAGCAGCGCGCGGGCGGCGTTCTCCCGAAAGCGGGCAGCAAAGAGCGCCGAACCATGGAGCTGGGCGGTGACCAGGTCGCGCACCTCCTCGGGTTCCAGGAGCAGCTCGTCCGCACCCGGCGGCGCGTCCGCGTCGGGCAGGCGCAGCGCGAAGCCGTCGTCGCTGTGGATCTCGGCGACCTCCTGGCCGAACCGGTCCTGGAGGCGGGCTTTGAGCGCCAGCGCCCAGGGCGCGTGGACCTTGCCGCCGAGCGGTGTCAGCACGCAGACCCGCCAGTCGCCGAGCTCGTCCCGGAACCGCTCGACGACGACGGTCCGGTCGTCAGGGACGGCCGAGCTCTGGGCCTGGTCGTCGAGGTAGGCGAGCAGGTTGCGGGTCGCTCGCTCGTCGAAGCCGGCGCGCTCGATCAGCCGCTCCTCGGCCTTCTCGGCGGGCGTGGAGCGGACCTCGCGGAGAAACCGGCCCAGCGCCCGCCCGAGCTCGACCGGCCGGTCTTCCGCATCGCCTTTCCAGAACGCCAGCTTGCCCGGCTCGCCCGGGGCCGGCGTGACCAGCACCTGCGAGGCCGTGATGTCGGCCACGCGCCAGGTGGTGGCGCCCAGGATGAAGTTCTCGCCCGGCCGCGTCTCGTACACCATCTCCTCGTCGAGCTCGCCGACCCGGCGGCCGTCCTCGAGTAGGTTCACGGTGTACAGCCCGCGGTCGGGGATGGTGCCGCCGCTCGTCACCGCCAGCCGCTGCGCCCCGGTCCGGCCCCGCACCATGCCGTTGACGCGGTCCCAGACGATCCGCGGCCGGAGCTCGGCGAACTCGTCCGAGGGGTAGCGGCCGCTCAGCATGTCCAGCACCGAGTCGAGCGAGCGACGCCCGAGGTCCCGAAACGGGTGGGCGCGGCGGACGAGGGCGGCGAGCTCGTCGACCGGCCACTCGTCCAGAGCCGACATCGCGACCACCTGCTGGGCGAGCACGTCCAACGGGTTGGACGGCACTGTCGTCGTCTCGATCTCGCCGGCCAGCATCCGCTCGACGACCACCGCCGACTCCAGGAGGTCGCCCCGGTACTTGGGGATGATCACGCCCTTGGAGGTGTCGCCCACCGAGTGGCCGGAGCGGCCGATCCGCTGGATCCCGCTGGCGACGCTGGTCGGCGACTCCACCTGCAGCACCAGGTCGACGGCCGCCATGTCGATGCCGAGCTCGAGGCTGGAGGTGGCGACCAGGGCGCGTAGCCGGCCGGCCTTGAGCTCGTCCTCGATCAGGCGGCGCTGCTCCTTTGAGATCGAGCCGTGGTGGGCCTTCACCAGCTCCTCGCCGGCCAGCTCGTTGAGCCGAGCCGCCAGGCGCTCGGCCAGACGCCGCGAATTGACGAAGACGATGGTCGAGCGGTGCTGCTGGATCAGCTCCAGCAGCCGCGGGTAGATGGCCGGCCAGATGCTGCGCGGGCTGGCGTCGGCGGCTCCGCCGAGGGCGGCGGCCGGTCCGCTCGGGAGCTGCTCTCGGTCGCCCAGGTTGGCCATGTCGTCGACCGGCACCTCGACTGTCACCTCGAGCGACTTGCGGCGGCCGGCGTCCACGACGGCCACCTCGCGATCGGTCCCGCCCAGGAAGCGCGCCACCTCGTCGAGCGGCCGGACGGTGGCTGAGAGCCCGATCCGCTGGGGGTCGACGGCGGTCAGCGCGGCCAGCCGCTCCAGGCTCAGAGCCAGGTGGGCGCCGCGCTTGTTGGGCGCCAGCGAGTGGATCTCGTCGACGATGACCCAGCGAACGCTGCGCAGCATCGAGCGGGCGGCGCTGGTGAGCAGGAGGAAGAGCGACTCGGGCGTGGTGATCAGGATGTCTGGCGGGCGCCGGTTGAGCTGGCGGCGCTCGTCGGGCGCGGTGTCGCCGGTGCGGACGCCGACGGTGATCTCGGGAATCGGCAGGCCCAGCCGCTCGGCCTGCAGCGCAAGCCCGGCCAGCGGCGCCCGCAGGTTGCGCTCGACGTCGACGGTGAGCGCCTTCAACGGGCTCACGTAGAGGACGCGGCAGCGGGCGTCCACCGCCGGGATCGGCTCACCCGCCAGCTTGTCGAGGCACCAGTAGAAGGCGGCCAGCGTCTTGCCGGAGCCGGTCGGGGCCGACATCAGGGTGTGGCGCCCGGCGGCGACCTCGACCCAGCCCTTCTCCTGGACGTCGGTGGGCTCCCCGAAGGCCTGCCGGAACCACTCGCGGGCAGGGTCGCTGAAGAGATTGAGAGCCGGCATCAGTGGACGGCAACGACCGGACGAGCTGCGGCCCGAACGGGCGACAGCCCGGCGGCACAGACCGCCGACGCCAAGGAAGGGTGGCGCGCGTAGGCAGCGCATCCATAGATGCGCGACGACCAAGCGCCAGGGTCCCTGACACCGGCGTCAGCACCTGAAAGGTGCTCGGCGGAAATGGGCCGTCGGACGCCCCCCGTGCGGTCGTTGCAGTCCACTCGGTCGCTAAGTTTGCTCTGCTGGTGGCTCCCGAAGCCTGAAGAAGTCGGTCTGTGAGCGCCTGGTGCCGAACCGCGAGCCGCCTGCCGCTCCCAGCGCGACCGAGCCGGCCACCAGTGCGACGAGGAAGCCCAGGACTGGCACGACCGAAATCAGCCCGAGCAGCACCCCGCCCGCCACCACCGCCAGGAGCGGGTTCGGCTGCTGGTTGGCCCGGTCGAGGAGCCGGCGCCCGACCAGCAGCGCAAGGGCTGCCCAACCGAAGGCCCAGGCCGCGGCCATGACCAGGCCCACGGCCAGCGCGACCGGGATCAAGATCACGGTGATCGCCAGGAAGATCATCAAAAAAGAACCCGCAAGCGTGCCCAGGCAACCAAGCCCGAAGCTGGCGAACGGTCGATTCTCGATCAGCACCATGGTGGTCCCGAGCTGCGTCGGGAAAAGGATCAGGAGGAGGAGCGACACCAGGATCAGGCCGCCCGCCGCCCAGAACGGCGAGAACGACAACCCGAAATGGACGGGAAGGAAGCCCATCGACGTACTGTCCCGACCCACTGTCGCGCCGGCATCCTTGCTGAGGTTGCCGCCCACCGCGACGGCGTCCCGCTCGACGGCAGCCTTGCCGCCGAGGTGGACGTCCCCGAACACGGCCGTCGCGTCCCGGCCGACCGGGCCGTTGACGGTGGCGCTGCCGAAGACCGCGACCAGGTCGCGACCGACCGTGCCGTTGTCGCGGATCGAGCAGAACATGCAGACCGCGTCGCGGGGGACCGTCTGGCTCTCGGCGATATTTATGTCGCTCCCGAAAGAGACCTGGTCACCCTCTTGCGAGGTGGAGGCGGCCGCGATCAGCAGCAGGCTGAGGACCGCGAACCCGACCAGGTACTTCATCGGCTGGCCTGCCGCGGAGCGCGGCCCAGCTCTCGGTAGAGGAGGCCGGCCAAGACCGCCAGCGCGGCGGCCGCCACCGCTGTCAGGACCAGCAGCGGGATCGGGCTGGCGAGGAGCTGGAGGTCGCGCAGGTCCTCCCAGGCGCTCCAGTTCGCCACCGCGAATCCGAGTGGTATCGCCGAAAGCACCAGCACCGCCGCTGCAATGAGGCCAGGGATCCGAAACTCGCCTGCCGGCCGGAACGCGGCCCTGACGCGCGCCTCAACCCGGCTCGGCAGGGCCAGGTCCGCGGGTCGCGCAGACCGCATTCGGGCCACCATTGGGTCGTGCGCGTCAAGCCATTCGGCGCATGCCGCGCACTTCTCGAGGTGAGCTTCGGCCTCCGCGTCAACGCCGGCCAGCAGCCGCCGGCGCGCTTCGGCGTGCGTCATGAGAGCAGCTCTCCGAGCGCTCGACGGGCGCGCAGCAGCGCGACGCGCGCGGCACCGTCGGTCATGCCGAAGGCTGCGGCCACTTCGCCTACCGGACGGTCCTCCCAGTAGCGGAGAACAAGAAGCCCGCGGTCGCGGGCGGGCAGGCGGCCGAGCGCCGCGCGGATGCGCTCGGACTCGATCCGGCCCAAGGCCTCGCCTTCGACGTCCGTCGCAGGCACCGGGTCCAGCACGACCGGGCGCGGACGCGAGCGGATGAGGTCGACGCAGCGGTGGCGCGTGATCCCGGCCAGCCAGGCGCCGAACGGCTCTGCCTGGCGGTACTGTTCGAGGCGGCTGAAAGCCCGCAGGAAGACGTCCTGCGCGGCGTCCTCGGCCGCGGTCCGCTCCCCGAGCATGCGCAGGGACAGGTTGAACACCTCCTTGCCGTACTTGGCGACGAGCGCCTCGGGCCCACGCGGGTCTCCCGACCTGGTGAGCCGAAGGGCTTCAGCATCATCCACTCCTACGCCTGCGCAGGGCTAGACGTTACAGCGCACTGCGGTAACGCCGGCCGCCGGACCGACGTAGAGAATTCCGGGCCGGGAGTTGAGGCGAGCTAAGGTTTTCCCCGGTGTAAGGAGAAAAGCCAGGATGTTCGAGCTCTGGGGAGGGTTTGTCTACGACCGCCGCTGGCATGTGCTGGTGCTGTCGGCGCTTTTGCTCGCCGCGATCGCGGGGATCGGGTTCACTCTCGGCGGCCAGCTCAACAACGAGGGCACCAAGAAAACGGAGGCGCTCCGCGCCCAGGATCTGCTGACGGCCCAGCTGCCGAAGAACGGCGCCACCGGCAGCAGCTTCGACATCGTGTTCGCCGGCGGCAGCCTGAAGGTCACCGACTCGGCTTTCCAGGCTGCGGTCGAGAAGTCGCTGCTCCCGCTGCGCGGCGACGCCCGGGTGACGAGCATCACGACTCCCTGGAGCGTCACGCCCGACCTGGCCGGCCAGCTCGAATCCCGGGACGGCAGCGAAGCCCTGACGGTCGTCACCGTGAAGGACGCCTACCTTGTGGCTCGGAGCTACTACCCCGCGCTCGCGGCCAAGGTTCATTCCGACCAGCTGCGCACCTACCTGACCGGCAACCTGCCGATCAACCACGACTTCGACAGCTACCTGGCGTCAGACCTGAACCGCGCCGAGCTGGCCTCGATCCCCCTCTCGCTGATCCTCTTGCTCATCGTCTTCGGCACGCTCGTGGCGGCCCTCTTGCCAGTCGGCGTCGGCGGCGCCGCCGTGGTGGCCGGCATCGCCGGCACACTGCTCCTGGCCCGCTTCATCAACGTCTCGACCTACGCCGTCAACGTGGTCACGCTGATCGGGCTCGGCGTCGCCATCGACTATTCGCTCTTCATCGTCAACCGCTTCCGCGAGGAGCTGACGGGCCGTGGCAGCGTCCCGCTCGCGATCGAGCGCTCGATGGCGACCGCGGGCCGGGCGGTGATGTTCTCCGGCCTGACGGTGGCCGTCGGCCTGGCCGGGATGCTCTTCTACCCCGGGACCTTCCTGGTCTCGATGGGCCTGGCCGGCTCGATCGTGGTGGCGATGGCCGTCATCTTCGCCCTCACGTTCCTGCCGGCGTTGCTCTCCATCCTCGGCGGCCGCGTCAACCGCGTGCGCGTCCCCTACTTCGGGACGCCCTCGAACGGCGCCTTCTGGCACCGGCTGGCCACCGCGGTCATGCGGAGGCCGCTCGTCGTCCTGGTGCCGGCGCTGGGCCTGATCGCGCTCGCCGCCTCGCCGTTCGCCTCGATCAGGATCGCCAACGGCGACGTCGAGATGCTGCCGCCGCAGGCGTCCTCGCGGGTCGGGCTCGACCACATCCGCAACGACTTCCCCGGCCAGGACCAGAACACGCTTGTGGTCGTCGTCCACTACACGGACCGCCTGCCGTTGCTGACGAGCGACCGGATCGGCCAGCTCTACGACTACGGCCAGGAGCTGAGCGGGAAAAAGAACGTGATCCGGGTCTCGAGCCCGGTCAACCTGACGTCCACGTACGGGCGAGCGGACTACCAGCGCCTGCTCACGGCAGACACGTCGCAGCTCCCGGACGAGCAAAAGCAGACGCTCAAGCAGACGCTGGGCAAGGACATCGCCGTCTTTTACCTGCAGACCAACAAGCCGACGCAGTCCGACGCCGCCTTCGCGCTCCTGCGCTCCATCCGGACCGGCGACCGGCCGGCGGGGTCGGACGTGCTGGTGACGGGCGGCACGGCGTTCAACCAGGACTTCATCGACCTGATCGTCAACGACACCCCGATCGCGATCCTCTTCGTGATCGTGGTCACGTACGTGGTCCTGTTCCTGCTGCTGGGCTCGGTGATCCTGCCTTTGAAAGCGGTGATCACCAACCTGCTCTCGATCTCCGCCTCCTTCGGTGCCATCGTCTGGATCTTCCAGCAGGGCCACCTCGCGGGCCTGCTCAACTTCACCCCGCAGCCCATCGACCCGACTCTCCCGGTGCTCACCTTCTGCATCGTCTTCGGGCTCTCCATGGACTATGAGGTGATGCTGCTGACGCGCATCCAGGAGGAGTACAAGCGGTCCGGGGACAACACCCAGGCCGTGGCCATGGGACTGGAGCGCAGCGGCCGGCTCATCACCGGCGCGGCCGCGATCATGATCGGGGTCTTCCTGGCGTTCGGCCTGGCCGAGGTGGTCCTGATCAAGGCGATCGGCCTCGGGCTGGCGCTGGCGGTCTTGATCGACGCCACGCTGATGCGGATGCTGATCGTGCCCGCCCTGATGCGAATCCTCGGTAGGCTGAACTGGTGGGCACCCCACCCCCTGGCCCGCCTGCACGCCTCGCTGCCGATCGGGGAGACCGAAGCGCCCCAACCGGCGTGACGCTGCGTCAGGCGACGCTCGCCGACCTCGATGTGATCGAGTCGCTGATCCGCGAGCTGGCCGAGTACGAGCGGATGGCGGACCAGGTCCGGCTCGACCCCGAGGTGCTGAAGGCGAGCCTCTTCGACGAGCGTCCGTTCGCCGAGGTTTTGATCGCGGAGGCGGATGCCGAGGTGGCCGGGTTCGCGCTCTTCTTCCACAACTTCTCGACCTTCCTCGGCAAGCCCGGCATCTACCTGGAGGACCTGTTCGTCCGGCCCGCCTTCAGGCGGCGGGGCGTGGGCCGGGCGCTGCTGAGCAGGCTTGCGGAGCTCGCCCTCGAAAGGAACTGCGGGCGGCTCGAGTGGGCGGTGCTGGACTGGAATCGGGACGCGATCGCCTTCTACGAGGGCCTGGGCGCCAGGCAGCTGAGTGACTGGAGGATCTTCCGCCTGACGGGCACCGACCTGGGCCGCCTGGCGGGCGGCTCCCCGGGCCTGTGACCGGCCTCTATCCCGGGCGATAATGACCCGCGAGATGGCACGGTCCAAGGTCGACACTCTCCGTTCGATCCCGTTATTCGGGAAGCTCTCGTCGTCGGACCTCGCGTTCCTGGCTTCGCACATGGACGAGGTCGACGTGCCCGAAGGTCGGGTTCTGATCGAGCAAGGCCAGTCGAACCACGCCTTCTACGTGATCGTGGAGGGCGACGTCGATGTCGCTGTGGGCGGCGAACACCGGCGCCGAATGGGACCGGGCGACTTCTTCGGCGAGATCAGCATGCTGGAGGTGACGTCGCCCGCCACCGCGACGGTCACCGCTCGCAGCCCTCTCCAGGTTCTCGTCGTCAGCCACGCCCAGTTCCGAGCGCTGGAGGGCAACGACAAGGTGCTCTTCGCCATGCGGACCGCGATGGGCCAGCATCTCCTCGCCGACCGACCCAAGACTTAGAGCAGCCGGCCCGTCAGGTGCTGGGCGGCAAGCAGCGGATCAGCTCGACCCCACCCGAAACGACGCTTTCCCCCGCCGCCCAGGGAACGACCAGGGTGTCGCCGCGGCGGATCGGTTCGCCGTTCAGGAACCCGTCACCGGCCGTGACCACGAGGACCGAGAACGACGGCTCCAGCACGACCTCGCCCTGAGGCTTGATCCGCTCTGCCTGGAAGTAAGGCGAGGCGTGCTCGCCAAGCAGGCGCTCAACGCCTTCGCGGACGTGCTCCGGGGTCTCCGCCGGAATGCTGCGGGCGGCCAGGTCGACGGCGTCCAGCGCCACCGCCCAGCTGAGTCCCATCGTGGCCTCTTCCTGAGTCTCGACGTACCCCCTCCACTCCAGCAGCAGGTCGAGGTCGGCCGCCTCCTGGACGGCGACCAAAAAGATGCCTTCGCCCACCCAGTGCGGCACTCCGCCGGGCACGAAGAAGACCTCGCCGGCGCGGACCGGGTACCAGTTCAGCGCGCCCAGCATCGCCGAAGAGTCCTGGATCGCCACCCAGTCCTCCAGCGTGGACCTGGGCACGTCCTTCTTGAACCCAAGTCCGACCGCCGCGTCATCCCGCGTCGAGAGGATGATCCAGGCCTCCGTCTTGCCCCAGCGTCCCTCCAGGTGGCGAGCCGCGTAGCCCCGGTCGGGGTGGCAGTGGAACGGCAGCCGCTGGCCGGCATCGACGAGCTTGACCAGCAAGCCCGGGTCGGCTCCGTAACGCGCGATGTGGTCCGGCCCCAGGAAGGTCGCCGGGTCGGCGCCGATGACGTCACTGAAAAGCCTGCCGTCGGTGAGGTGCCCGATTCCGGCCGGCGCCGCCCCGAAGACCGGGGTCGTGGAGGCGATCCAGTCCTCCGGCGCGGTCGGGCCGTGGGCCAGTGAGAGGCCCCGCAGCTCGGCGATGGCGAGGCCGCCCTGGTACGGGCGCATGACGGGGTTGGGCGGCAGCTTGAGTGGCTTGGCGAAGTGGAGCTTCACGGTCGGCGCCGTGTGGTGGTGGCCGCTCAGCACGCTCGGCGCCATGGCCCGGGCGCGGGCGGGATCGAAGACTCCCGGGCGGTCGATCTCGACGCTGGCCGCTGCCACCGCTGCGGCGGTGATCATCGCCTCCGCCAAAGAGGCGCCGAGCTCCAGGTCGGCGACGAGGGCGGCCACGAAGGAGTCGCCGGCCCCGATCGGGTTGATCACGTCCGCCTGGGGAGCCGGGACCCAGCCGGAGCCCTCGACCCCGTGGAAGGCCGCTCCGTGCTCGCCCGCCTTGACGATGGCCGTCCGGGCGCCCATCTCGTGGAGCTTGCGGGCGGCGGCCATAGCCCGCTCGCGGACGTCTGCGCCGGGGTTGCCCGTGGGCTGGCCGGTGGCGCCGCCGAGCACCTCTTCGGCCTCCACCAGGTTGGGCGCCACGAAGTCCGGCTGGGCGGCGAGCGCTTCCGCCAGCAGGGTGCCGCCGGCGTCGACCAGCGACCGATGGCCGCGGTGCCGGGCCATGCGGACCAGGTCCGCGTAGGCGCTCGCGGGCGCGCCGTCCGGAATGTGGCCGATGCAGACCAGCAGGTCGCCGCCCTCCTCGAAGGACTCGCCGACGGCTCGCTCGTACTCCTCCCAGGTGCCCTCCGGCAGGGGCGGACCGGGCTCGTTGAGGACGGTGACGCGGCCCGACTCCTCGAGCACGATCGTGGCGGCACGGATCTCGCCTGGGCAGGACACCGGCCGCAGCTGCACGCCCTCTTCCTCGAGCATGTCTGCCACCGCCCGGCCCGTCCTGCCCGGCACGAGGCCGACCAGGCGAGCGCGGTGACCGAGGATCTGGACCGCGCGGCAGACGTTGACGCCCTTGCCTCCGGCGACAACCTCGGCCGACAGAAAGCGTTGGACCTCGCCGACTTTCAGCTCACCGATCCTGACGACGCGGTCCAGCGCCAGGTTGGGCCCCGCCACCAGCACGGCCGAAATTCTGACACGCGGGGCCCTCGCGGCCCACTCCGGAAAGTTTCAGCCTCGACTTAGAGCTCACAGCCTTTAATCTGTGCGGAGGGATCAACCGCCCTTACGGCGGGTTCTGGGGGAAGAAACGTCATGGCATCGGTCACCTACGAGAACGTCACGAAGCGGTTCGCGGGGGACACCCTCGCGGTCAACGATCTCTCGTTGCAGGTCAACGACACCGAGTTCATGGTCCTGGTCGGTCCCTCCGGCTGCGGTAAGTCGACGGCCCTGCGGATGCTCGCCGGGCTGGAAGACATCACCGAGGGAGAGATCAAAATCGGCGACCGCGTGGTCAACGACGTGCCGCCGCGCGACCGTGACATCGCCATGGTCTTCCAGAGCTACGCGCTCTATCCCCACATGAGCGTCTACGACAACATGGCCTTCGGGCTCAAGATGCGCGGCACCGACAAGTCGGAGATCGACCGCCGGGTCCGCGACGCCGCCCGCATCCTCGAGCTCGACCCCCTGCTGAAGCGCAAGCCGCGCCAGCTCTCCGGCGGCCAGCGCCAGCGCGTCGCCCTGGGCCGCGCCATCGTGCGCGAGCCGCAGGTCTTCCTCCTCGACGAGCCCCTGAGCAACCTCGACGCCAAGCTCCGCGTGCAGACTCGGATCGAGCTCCAGAAGCAGCACCGGGCGCTCCACGCGACCTTCATCTACGTCACCCACGACCAGGTCGAGGCGATGACGATGGGCGACCGCATCGCCGTGATGAAGGACGGGATCCTGCAGCAGGTGGCGCCGCCGCGAGAGATCTACGACCGCCCCGCCAACATCTACGTGGCTGGCTTCATCGGCTCGCCGACCATGAACTTCGTCCCCGTGACCGTCCACGACAAGGCGGCCAAGGCGTCCGGCTTCGAGGTCGACCTGCCGCGCTCGGTAAGTGTCGAGAAGGGCATCCTTGGGATTCGCCCCGAGGCGCTGACCGAAAAGCCCCGGGAGGGCCACGCCGGGCTCGAGCTTAAGGTCGAGGTCGTTGAGGTCCTGGGCTCCGACCAGTTCCTCTACGGGACCTGCGGCTCGGACACGATGACCGCCCGCGTCGAGCCGCAGATGAAGGTCGAAGTGGGCGACCGGGTCCGGCTGGGCATCGATCCCCGCCAGTTCCACCTCTTCGACGTGGAGACGGAGAAAGCGCTCCTCTAAGCCCAAACGCGGCGCGCTAGAGTCGGAACACCAAGCCTAGGTGTAGTTCCTTGGGCCATCTTGCACAAGGTTCGTCCAGCGATCTCGACGCAGACGGAGCCAAGGATCGAAGCAAGGAGCGCCGATGACTTCAAGATCTCTCCCCAGTTCGCGTAGCGAGGCAGTCAGCTGGCGTTGGCGAGA
>CATPBK010000084.1 GCA_955652705.1 Candidatus Dormiibacterota bacterium
CTACCACTACCTGCTCCGGAACGGGCAGACGGGGCTTTCCGTCGCCTTCGACATGCCGACGCTGATGGGACAGGACTCCGACGCGCCCACCAGCCGGGGCGAGGTCGGCCACTGCGGAGTCGCCATCGACTCGTTGGCCGACATGGAGACGCTGTTTCAAGGCATCCCGCTTGGCCAGATCAGCACCTCGATGACCATCAACTCGCCGGCGGCCATCTTGCTGGCGATGTATCTCGCAGTGGCGGAAAAGCAGGGAGTGCCCTTCGCCGAAGTCTCGGGAACGCTCCAGAACGACATCCTGAAGGAGTACATCGCCCAGAAGGAGTACATCTTTCCGCCCGAGCCATCCATGCGGCTGGTGGTCGACTCGATCGACTACTGCGCCCGCGAGGTGCCGCGCTGGAACTCGGTCTCGATCTCCGGCTACCACATTCGGGAAGCCGGCTCCACCGCAGTGCAGGAGCTGGCCTTCACGCTCGCCGACGGCTTCGCCTACGTCGATGCCTGCATCGAGCGGGGGCTCGACGTCGACTCCTTCACGCCGCGCCTTTCTTTCTTCTTTGACGCGCACATCGACTTCTTCGAAGAGATCGCCAAGTTTCGCGCCGCGCGCCGGATCTGGGCGCGTCATCTGCGGGAGCGTTACGGCGCGCAGGACCCGCGCTCCTGGATGCTGCGCTTCCATACTCAAACGGCCGGCGTCTCCCTGACTGCCCAGCAGCCGGAGGTGAACGTCGCCCGCACGGCCCTGGAGGCGCTGGCCGCGGTCCTCGGCGGCACCAACTCGCTGCACACCAACGCGATGGACGAGGTCCTCGCGCTGCCGACTGACAGGTCGGCCCGCATCGCGCTGCGGACCCAGCAGGTGATCGCCTTCGAGACGGGCGTGGCCAGCACGGTGGACCCGCTGGGCGGCTCCTACTTCGTGGAGTCATTGACGCGCACGATGGAGGAGCAGGCGGAGGCGTACTTCAAGCGCATCGATGAGCTCGGAGGCGTGATCCCGGCGATCGAGCGCGGCTTCTTCCAGAAGGAGATCGCCGACTCCGCCTTCCGCTACCAGCAGGAGCTCGAGCAAAAGCGCCGGGTCGTGGTCGGCGTGAACGAGTTCCAGGTCGACGACGAGGAGGACCTGGAGATCCTCCGCATCGACCGCTCGCAGGAGGAAGGCCAGGTCAAACGCGTGGCCGACGTGCGCGCCACGCGCGACGCGCGGCGCTGGCGAGACTCCGTCGCAAAGCTCGAGAAGGCGGCCCGCGGGCGCGACAACCTGATGCCGTACATCCTCGATTGCGTCCGCGCCTACGCGACGGAGGGCGAGATCATGGACACGCTGAAGTCGGTGTTCGGCGTTTACGTCGAAGAGGCGGTGATCTAATCCATGGCCCTACGCATAGTCATGGCGAAGCTGGGGCTCGACGGCCATGACCGGGGCGTCAAGATCGTCGCCCGCGCGCTCCGCGATGCCGGCTTCGAGGTGATCTACACCGGGCTCAGGCAGACGCCGGAGATGGTGGTCGACGCCGCGCTCCAGGAAGATGCCCAGGTCATCGGCCTCTCCATCCACAGCGGGGCGCACATGACGCTCATTCCGCGCGTCATGGAAGTCCTCAAGGAGAAGCAGGCCGAGGACGTGATGGTGTTCGCCGGCGGGATCGTCCCCGACGAGGACATCGAGAAGCTGAAGAAGCTCGGGGTGGCCGAGGTTTTCACTCCAGGCACCCCGCTCCAGGAGATCGTCGACTACCTGCGCGCCAAGTTCCCCGGGGAGACGGCGGCGACGCGTACCTGACGCGCTCGAGCGTCGCTCCGTTTGGTGACCCCGGTTCAGCGCCAGCGGCGAACGATGAGGAAAGCGCCCACGCCGATCAGGACCACGGGCCAGACCAGATCCCACTTGAGCCACGTCAGGAGACCGAGGTTGTAGAGGAGGAAGTAGAGGCCGATCACGATCAGCACGCCACCTCCCCAGAGGTTGCCGCCGCGGAGCGCGTAGCGGCGGGTCAGGCGCGGCGGCCCGGGGTCGAGCTGGCTCATCCTGCCGCGATATTAGCCGCGCACCGCCTAGGAATCGGGCGAGGGCGAACCGTATCCGAAGTAGGGGTCGTTGTAGGACTGCTGCGCGACCTGGTCCGCCGGCGGCGAACCGTCACCCGGGATCACCACCACCGGCGTGCCGACCGGCGTCCAGGAGAAGAGGGCGTCGATGGGCCCGTACGGGAGGCCGATACAGCCGTGCGAGCCGTAGCTGCCCACGTTGGAGCCCGGTCCGTACCAGCTCCGCCACCAGGAGTCGTGGATGGCCTCGCCGCTCGGATGGAACCAGAGCGCGTAGCGGGCGTTGATCGAGCCGTAGTCGTAAATCGAGCCGTGAGGGAAGGGCGAGATGAAATGGACGGGCGACTCCTTGCGGTTGACGCGCATGAGGCCGACATCGGTCGGCAGCGCCGGGCGACCGGTGGTGACGAGGGTGTCGATGACGAGGTGGCCGCCTTCGTACGCCCAGAGCTCCTGCGCGGTGAGCGAGACCAGGATCGCCTTTTGGGGCAGGTGGCTCAGCAGTGCCTGGTGGACCTCGTCGCGGTAGCGCTCCTCGAGTGCTGTGGCCAGAGCGACCTGGTCCAGGTCGCCGCCCTGGACCCTGGCCAGGTTGCTCTCCAGCAAGTCGTAGGGCCGGCCCAGGCCGCCGTAGCGCATGAACGCGGCGTAGGCCGCGTCGTTGCGTCCGTCGAAGAGGGCCTTGGCGGCGATGTCGCGGAGCTGCTGGAAGTCACCCTTGACGCGGGCTTTCAAGGCATCCGCCTCAGCCTGGACGGCGGCCACTTCGGCGGCGTGCTGGGTGCGCAGCTGCTCGAGCTGGTCGGTGGGGGGGCCCAGCTCGGCGTACGCCCGCCGGTAGTCGGCGGGGCTGTGGGCCCGGTTGATACCGGTCGCCAGCGCGTCGACCTGCTCGCGGATGGGGCGGAGCTCGATCGGGTCGACGCCGTACCGCTCGTCCTGGGTGAGCGAGAGCCGGACTTCGCCCAGGCGCATCGTGACCGCGCGCCTCAGCAGGTCGAACCGCTGCACCAAAAGGACTTGGAGTGAGTCCCGGAGCCGGGCGGCGCCCTGCTCGCGCTGGCGATAGTAGGCGAAGCGGGCCAGCGGCCAGGCCGGTGGAGGCTGTCGCAGCAGCAGCTGCTCACCGTCCAGGACAGGCGCCAGGTCAGATTCGGTGTAGCCCGCCGCGGCCGCCGACATGAGGTCGATGTCGAGGGCGCGAAGTTTGGTGTCCGCGGCGCTGCTATATGGGGAGGACGCGACCACGTCGACCGAGGCGAGGAGGACCGCGCCGAGCGCGAGCGTAAGAGCAAGAGCCAGCCCCGGGAGCATCCGCCGAAGCCGCGCCGACCCTTCCATTCAACTTAATAACTCACGGAGCCCCCGTCGGGTTCCGCGGCTGCTTCAGTATCATGGCCTCCGGGCATGGACTACAAGCTGACCGCGACCCCGCGCGAAGCACGGGGCAAGAAGCTGCGGCGATTGCGCGCCGAAGGCCGCTTGCCGGCGATCCTGTACGGGCGTCGCCAGCCGGCCGAGCCGCTGCTGCTCGACGGACACGAGTTCCGCAAGGTGTTCGTGCGCGCCGGCCGCAGCCACCTGCTCGACCTCGCCATCGACGGCGGCCGGGCCGAGAAAGTGATCATCAAGGAAGTCCAGATCCACCCGCGCCGGCAGGGCGCGGTGCACGTCGACTTCTACCGGATTGACCTGAAGGAGAAGCTCCAGGTCGAGGTCCCCATCGAGTTCATCGGCGAGGCGCCCGCGGTAAAGCGCGGCGACGGCGATCTCCTGACGAGCCTCCACCACCTGCGGGTCGAGTGCCTGCCGGGCGACATCCCCGACAGCGTCCCGGTCGATCTCTCGGGTCTGGACGAGATCGACGCCGGCGTTCGGGTCGGGGACGTCGCGGTCCCGGAGGGCGTGACGGTTCTCCACGACCCCGAGGACCTGATAGTCAAGGTCCACGCCCACCGCGTCGTCGTGGAAGAGGAGGTCGTTCCCGAGGAGGGCGCCGAGGCCGTGGCCGAGGGCGAGGAGCCCACCGCCGAAGCGACCGAGGGCCAGGCCGAAGGGGAGAGCGAATAGCGGTCGTCCCGGCGGACGTCATCCCACTCCAACTCCAGACCGCGCTCCTGGCGGTCATTGCGTTCGCCTTCCTGCTGATCGTCGGTCGCTTCGTCATCGCCTGGATCCGCGCCTTGACGGTTCGCCGCGGACTCAAGCCCGAGTTCGTCGACCTGATCTCACGGTCCGCCTTCGTGATCGTGATCACCCTTGCCCTGTTCGTGGTGGTCGGCATCCTGGCCGGCAATGCGTTCATCACCGCCTCGGGTTTCGTGGCGGCCATCCTCCTGGCCGGGCTCGGCGTGCAGGACGTGCTCCGCAACTTCGTCTCGGGGATCTACCTGCTCTCCGAGCGACGCTTCGCGGTCGGAGACGACATCGAGGTTGCCGGTCAGTACAGCGGCACGATCATCGAGATCCGCCTGCGGGTGACCTACCTGAAGGGCCGGGGCGGGGAGCTGATCATCGTGCCCAACGCCGAGCTCTTCAACTCGATCGTCTGCGTGCGCTCGACCGAGACCTGAGAGACCCCGACCGAGACCGCTCGGGGCCGGCGGTTGCTGGGACCGCCGGCCCTGGCGCTTCAGTTCTTAGGTGAAGTACCAGCCGAAGACGATCCGGCCACGGCCGACCCCACCTGTGGACAGACCCGGACCGCTCTCGCCAACTGGGCGACGCGCATCACCGAGCTGACCACGCCTACACCCCGCTTAGGCCGACCCGGATCACCGACACGCGGCCCGGGAGCAGCAGGGTACTGGATGGCCGGTGTCTCGCTAGAGCGCGTCCAGGATGATCCGGCCGAACGTCGTCAGGTCTTCGCCGACCAGGTCGGTCTCCTCCTTCAGGAGCTCCAAGATCGTGGCTGCCGCCAGGTCCTTGTGCACGCCGGCGCTGACCTGGGCGGCCAGAGACCGCAGCCTATAGGTGTGGTCGGGCTCGTCGGAGCGCTCGCCGAGGAGCGCTTCCAGGCCCTCCAGCTGGACGTAGTGCGACCAGAGCTCGGTCTCCTTGGCCCCGCTCTCAGCGGAGTCGGAAACATGCAGACAGTTGACGCCGCCGTAGATCCCGAAGCGCTCCCGGATCGAGCCAGGCCGGGCTTCCTGGATGCGCGTCTCGCCGAGGTCGTAGCGCAGGCGCTCCAGCGCCGCCGGGTCAGCCTCGATCTTGCCGACGACCACGGGCAGGGCGCTCATGAACTCCACCAGCCACGGGAAGAAAGTGCGGCCTTGCAGAAAGTCGTAGTGGCGCTGGATCAGCTCTTCGGGTGCTCGGAACCAGCGCAGGCCCTTCAAGCGAATGTCCTCCCGCTCCTTCAAGAAGGTCCAGAGGGCGGCCCGCGGAGCCAGCCGGTAAGCCGCGTCAGGCTTGAAGATGAGCAGCGCTTCGGCCACGCGATCGGTCACCCGGGCTTCCGCGGATCGGAGCTCTTGTCGCGCTCGCCCGGCGTGAAGAACCTGGCCTCCCGCAGCTTGTCCGGGAGGTGCTGCTGGTCTGCCACACCGCCCGGGAAGTCGTGCGCGTACTTGTAGCCCTTGCCGTGACCCATCTGGCGGGCCAAGCGCGTCGGCGCATTGCGAAGGTGGAGAGGGACCGGCAGGTTCCCGGTGCGCTGAATGGCCTCGCGCGCGGCGCCGTAAGCGCTGCCCACCGAATTGGATTTGGGCGCTCGGGCGAGGTAGAGGGCGGCTTCCGTGAGCGGGAACAGCGCCTCCGGCAAACCAATGAAGTGGGCGGCCTGCTGGGCCGCCACCGCCACCGCCAGCGCCTGGGGATCGGCCAGCCCGACGTCCTCGCTGGCCAGGATGACGAGCCGGCGGGCGACGAAGTTGACGTCCTCTCCCGCCTCCAGCATGCGGGCCAGCCAGTAGACCGCCGCATCTGGGTCGCTGCCCCGGACGCTCTTGATCAGCGCCGAGACGATGTCGTAGTGCTGGTCGCCCAGGCGGTCGTAGAGGAGGTGGCCTTCCTGCAGCGCCTCCCGGACCTGGTCGAGGGCGATCGGGGCGCCGCCGGCCAGGCTGAAGGCGGTCTCCAAGGCGTTGAGCGCGATCCGGGCGTCGCCGCGGGCGGTTTCGATCAGCGCGGCCAAGGCCCCCGGCTCGAGGCTGGCGCCGAGCTCGCCGACGCCGCGCTCGACGATCTTGCGGAGCTCGTCTTCGTCGAGCGCCTCGAGGCGGAAGACGCGGGTCCGGGAGAGGAGCGGTGCGATGACTTCGAAGGACGGGTTCTCGGTGGTAGCCCCGATCAGCGTCACGGTGCCGTCCTCGACGTGCGGCAGGATGGCGTCCTGCTGGGCCTTGTTGAAGCGGTGCAGCTCGTCGATGAAGAGCACTGTGCGGCGGCCGGCCCGGCGGGCCTGCCGGGCTTCCGCGATGATCCTCCGGAGGTCGGCCACGCCGGCGGTCACGGCGCTGATGTTGACCTGCTGCGCTCCCACCGCCCGGCTCAGGAGGTGGGCGATAGTGGTCTTGCCGCTGCCTGGCGGTCCCCAGAGGACCAGGCTGGGCAGGCCGCCCGACTCGGCCAGCTCCTTCAAGACCCGAACCACCCGCTCCTGGCCGACCACGTCGTCGAACGAGGCCGGCCGGAGGCGGGCCGCCAAAGGCTCCTTGAGCTCGATTTCAGCGCTGGCCGGCCCGAAGAGTTCGGGCTCTACATCCACACCGCCAGTTTGAGGCGAAGGGCGGCCCCGCTTGGAGCCGCCCTTGCCAGAGGAACTCCTAGGGGCCGGTCAGGAAGGTCGCGCCGCCGATCCCGGCCGAGGTCACGCCCGGCGATCCGTTGCACTTGGTCGGGTCGGCCTGGAAGGCGAGCGTCCCGGTGGCGTTGTCACCCGCATCGGCCCTACTGGTTCCCCTGGCAGCCCCCTACCTTGGGTCGCTACCACTATAACGTTTGCTTATAGACAAGGGCAATTGGTGTGGATTTCCCTATCGCCGAGGGCTTTTTCGGGCGTGGACAAGTGCTTAAATACGCGCCTCAAGAAATGATGGCCACGTCCACGACCTGCTCCGCCTGCGGCGCGACCTTCGCCGAAGGCGCTCTTTACTGCCAGAACTGCGCGACGCCCCGCGAAGACCCGACCACGCGCGCGCTCTTCGTCGTCGACGGCACCACCGGCCTCTTCAACTCCGCCTTCACCGGCGCCCTCGTCGACCACGAGACGAGCCGCGCCGTCCGCTATCACCGGCCGCTCACGATCCTGATCGGCATCGTCGACCACGTCGAGTTCATCCAGCAGGACCTGGGCGACGCGAAGGCGATCGAGCTCTTCCGCGAGCTGGGCGACGTGTTGAGCCACGCCATCCGCGACATCGACACCGTCGGCTTCCTCGGCGACCGCTTTTGCTTCGTACTGCCCGAGACCGACCAGTCGGGCGCTATGGTCGCGGCCGAAAAGATCATGCACTCGGTCGCCGCTAACGAGTTCGCGGCGGGCGCGGGCCAGTGGGGCCGTCTGACGCTGAGCCTGGGCGCCGCCAGCGTCAACCCGGACCGGATGGGTCGCCAGGACCTCGTCGCCATGGCCACGCAGGCGCTGCTTGAGGGACGCCAGGATGGCAGCAACCGGGTGCACCTCGCTAACGCGATGAACTGAAAGCCGGGCGCGACCCGGACCGGCTAGGTTGTAAGGCGTTGGCGACCGTTTACCTGATCCGCCACGCGGACGTCGAGAACCCCCGCGGCGTCCTCTATGGCCACCTCGAAGGCTTTCCCCTGAGCAGCCGCGGCCGGGAGCGCGCCCGGGCCCTCGGCGAGAGCCTGAGCTCGAGCGGCATCCGGCACCTCGTCTCCAGCCCGCTGGAGAGAGCACGGGAGACCGCCGAGGCGATCGCCCCGTTCCTACCCGGGTCCGAGATCGAGATCGCCCCCGAGCTCCGCGAAGCCGAGTTCAGCCGCTACCTGCAGGGCCTGCGTTACTGGCAGATCCCGCTCCTGCGCCCCCGTTGGTACCTGCACAAGTTCGTCAGGCGCGGGATGGTCCCCGACGACGAGACGATCGAGGCCATGGGGGGGCGCATCCTGGATGTGGCACGCCGGCTGGCGCGAGAACATCCCGCCGAGTCCTCCGCCATCGTCAGCCACGCCGACCCGATCCAGGCGGCCTGGATCCTGCTCGACGGCCGGCCTCACAACGAGCGCGAGATGTACCGCAAATCAGTTGACCGGGCGGGGATGCTGAAAGTCGACTTCGAGGGCGACCGGCCGGTGCGCTGGGAATACATCAAGCCGCCGCCGGTCGAGGGCGAGCCCGCGCGCAAGAAGGCATCCTAGGGCCGCCATGGAATGGGAAGAGAGCCGACGAGCCCTGATCGGGCGCGTGGCCGGCGGCCTGCTTCTCGCGGGGACCGCCGTCGGATTCATCGACCCCGCTGACAGCAGCAGCAAACTTTTCGCAAGTCTCTCCAGCCAGCAAATCGTCGACTGGGCGGCGCACCACGGGACCGGGATATCCGTCAATGCGTTCGCGGGGGCGGTGCAGAACAGCCTGATCGCGGTGTCAGTGGTTCTGCTGGTCGGGCTGCTGCGAGGCCACGGGATAATCGCGGCGGTCGCCTACGTCTCGGCCGCCGCGTTCATGGCGATCGGCTGGGTCAAGGCCGGGGTGACGTGGGCGTTGGCCGACCTGGCCGGCCAGGGCGGCAACGACTCGGGCGTCGTCGCCCTCTTCAAGCTCGTGAAAGCGATGACGTTCACAGATGGGTTCTGTTTCGCCATGGCACTCACCTGCCTCGGCGGACTCGTCCTGCTGACGGGTCTGCTTCCGGCGGCAATCGCCTGGCTGAGCGCAGCGGTCGCGGCGGTGCACTTTCTGGCGATTCCGGCTCAGCTGCTTTTGACGGGGTCGGTCGCCGGCGTCACCGGACCGATCAGCGTTGTCTTTGCACTGCTTTGGGTGGTCGCGCTTGGTTTGCTGCTCTTGATCAGGCCCGTCTGGAGAAAGCCGGCGGGCTAGCCGTTGTGCTTGCGGGCGAGCAGCCCGGCCGCGCCCGCCGCCACCGCCGCCGCTCCGATCGCCGCCGCGACGCCGAGACCCGCGTCAGCGCCTCGAGCCGGGCAGAGGCTCCGCGCCACCGGCACGGTGCCCGCCTGTCCGGACCGCGGCACCGGCCGCGCCAGCAAGTCTCCGAACCAGCCGGTCGGAGTCCCCGAGCAGCCGGTCAGCGGCCGCTCCGGGTAGTCGATGAAAGAAAGCTCCGGGTGTGCGAAATCGAACGCGTCCTGGAAGGGGTCGGCCAGCCGGTCGCGGGCTGTCATCGGCTCCAGGCCGAAGGTGCGCTCGATGAGCGCCAGCGCTGAGCAGTGGTCGTACACCGAGGAACTGACGTGGCCCGGCTTGGCGTAGGGCGACGCCACGATGCAAGGAACCCGGAATCCGAGCCCGAACTCGTCCACCCGAGGCGGCCGCACGTGGTCGTAGAAGCCACCGTTCTCGTCGTAGTTGAGCACGAAGACGGCGTCCTTCCATTGCGGTCCGGCGGCGACGGTGTTCAGAGC
>CATPBK010000085.1 GCA_955652705.1 Candidatus Dormiibacterota bacterium
CGGCCTGCGATTTCTGGGAGCGCATCCGGGGACCCGACTGGGTCGCGGCTTGATGGAGCCGCTCCTCCGGGTGAGGTGTAAGAGTGGCGTGCGCTTGCTAACGGCCACAGCTTTGCTTGCGATTGCGGTGGCGTCCTGCGCGTCTTCGCCGCCCACTCCGAAGCCGGCCGCCGGCGTTTACCTGGGCGCCATCGGCCGACCCGGATGCATTCCGAGTGCTGTGTTTAGCGGAGGGATTCCCGAGACGGGGTTCGACTCACCCCAAGGCAGCGTCTGGGCGCTCTTCTTTGACTCCATCCCGCCGCCCGCCGGCCAGGAGATCAAGGTCGTCTGGCGGATGACAGGCTCCGGCGACTTCAAGGTCGGAGCCAGGGACGCCGGCGGGAAAGAGTCGAAGCTGATCTGGGGCCCGGAGGACCACGGCGGTTCGACCTGGACCCACCCAGGTGCGGAGGTCGGCACAGGTTTCAAGTTCCCGCACGCCGGCTGCTGGGACATCCACATCGCCCGGTCCGATGCGCGGGCAGACCTCTGGCTGGCGGTCGTCTGATCAGCCCGCGAGTGCCCTCTCGATGTGGCGCTTGCGGTGCTCCGCCGAGTGCGAGTCGAGGTCCCCCGGCCAGCCAGCCGAGCGCTCCCGCCCGGTGAAGAACTCGTCGGGCAACGAGCGCAGCTCCTTGATGACCTCGCGCTGAATCCGGCGGTGCTCAGCCACCACGTCCGCCGCGGGACGACTGTGCCACTCGTCGTAGATGAGCTGGTTGCGGTCCCCGATCTCCATGCCCTCGCCCGGTTTGCGGCGCTGTCCGCGCAGACCGCGCAGCGCCTGTGCCTTCCAGGCCACGATGTGGGCGAGAGCGTCCTTCACCGTCCAGTCGGCGAAGACCGGGCGGTCGAAATCAGTCGGCTCCAATTGGCGCACAAGCCGGTCCAGCGACCGGTACTCGGCCTCCACCCGGGCAATGACAGACGCGCGCGTGTGCCGGACCTTCACGGTCCGAGCACCTCCGTAGTCCAGCCGCCGCGGCGGCGCGTGTAGCGCAGCCTGTCGTGGAGGCGGTTCGGCTTGTGCTCCCAGAACTCGATCCAGTCTGGCCGCACCCGGAAGCCTCCCCAGAACGGCGGCAACGGGATCGGCGCGCCGGCCAGGCGCTCCCTGGTTTCCGAGTACATCGTCTCCAGCCACTCCCGGCTTTCGATCACCCGGCTCTGCGGCGACACCCAGGCCGCGACCTGGCTCTCCAGCGGCCTGGTCTCCCAGTAAGCCAGAGCGTCGCGCCGAGAGAGCCGGCTGACCCGTCCCGCGGCCCGGACCTGGCGGCCGACCTCCCGCCAGTAGATCGCGAGGGCTGCGCGCGCGTTGGCCGCCAGCTCGTCGCCCTTACGGCTGCCCAGGTTCGTGTAGAAGGCGAAGCCACGCTCGCCCCATCCCTTCAGAAGCACCATCCGGACCGAGGGCCGGCCGGCCCGCGTCGCCGTGGCGAGCGCCATGGCTTCGGGCTGCGGCGCCCCTGCGGCCTCGGCCTCGCGGTACCAGGAGGCGAATTGTTTCAACGGGTCGGGATCCGCGTTCAACTGAGCGGCTCACACGTTAGAGGGTCGCGCGCGCCCCACCCGTAAAATCGGCAGGTGCCTCCCTCCCAGCCGATTCGTGCCACCCGCGGAGTTCGCGACATCCTGCCGCCCGAGCGCGCCGTCTGGCAGGTGGCGGAAGCTGCCGCCGCCGCCATCGCGGAGCGCTTCGGCTACCAGGAGATCGAGACGCCGATCATCGAGCCCGCCGAGCTGGTGGAGCGGGGGGTGGGGGAGTCGACCGACGTCGTCACCAAAGAGCTCTACAAGTTCCAGGACCCCGGCAAGCGCTGGCTGGTGCTGCGGCCGGAGGGCACGGCGGGAGCCGTCCGCGCCTACTTCGAAGGCCACCTGAACCAGGGTCCGCAGCCGGCTCGCCTCTACCTGATGGGTCCCATGTTCAGGCACGATCGCCCCCAGGCCGGCCGCTACCGCCAGCTCTACCAGTTCGACGTCGAGGCGATCGGCGACGACTCGCCCGCCTATGACGCGGAGGTCATCGAGATCGCCTGGAACTGGTTCAAGGACCTCGGCCTGAACGGCGTCAACCTGCAGCTCAACAGCATCGGCGACGCCAAGTGCCGGCCCGCCTACCGGCAGGCGCTGCTCGACTACTACCGGCCCTTGAAAGACAAGCTCGACGCCGACTGCCAGCGGCGCCTTGAGATCAACCCGCTGCGCCTTTTGGACTGCAAGACCGACGCCAAGTACGCGGCCGACGCGCCCAAAGTGACCGACTACCTCTGTGACGAGTGCCGCGCCGCTTTCGCCGAGGTGCGTCGCCTGCTCGACGCGGCCGGAATCGAATATCGACTTAACCCGCGCCTTGTCCGTGGGCTTGACTACTACACGCGGACCGCCTTCGAGTTCTGGCACGAGGCCATCGGCGGCGCCCAGAACGCACTTGGCGGCGGCGGCCGCTACGACGGCCTGGCCGAGGAGCTGGGCTGGCCGGCCACCCCGGCGGTTGGCTTCGCCGCGGGTCTCGACCGGACAGTGGCGATGATGCACGAAGAAGGCATCGAGATCGTCGCCAAGCCACCCGCTGACATCCTGGTCGTCCCGGACGGGCCGGACCTCGCGGTGGCCGCCGCGGAGGTCGGCCGGATCAGCCGGCAAGTCCGACCGGCCATGGTCGACTACTCCGCCCGGAGCTTGAAGGCCAAGATGCGCTCGGCCGACCGCCTCGGCTGCCGCTGGGTCGCGATCTTCAATGCGGACGAGGCCCGGCGCAAGGTCGTCCAGCTGCGCGAGATGGCCAGCGGCGAGCAGCGCGAAGTGGCTTGGCAAGACCTGCCGGAGGCGCTCGCGTCATGAGCGGAGGCGAGCGCGTCAACTGCGGAGCACTGCGTGCCGCCGACGCCGGCAAGGAGGTCGAGCTTTTCGGCTGGGTGGCCCGACGCCGCGACCATGGCGGCTTGATCTTCATCGACGTGCGCGACCGCTGGGGCGCGGTGCAGGTCGTGTTCAACCCGGCCGACGCGACGCAGGCACACGCGGCTGCATCAGAGCTCCGCGGCGAGTATGTCGTGCGCGTTACCGGCAGCGTGCGCAAGCGCCCGGCCGGCTCCGAGAACCCGCGGATGGCGACCGGCGAGGTCGAGGTCTTGGCCAAAGGCGTTGAGATCTTGAGCACCAGTAAGACGCCGCCCTTTCCGATTGAAGGAGAGGAGCAGGACGTCGACGAGTCGCTCCGCTTGAAGTACCGCTACCTGGACCTGAGGCGCCCGCACATGCAGCGGTTCCTAGAGATCCGGCACCGCGTGAACAAGGTGACGCACGCCTACTTCGATGAGCAGGACTTCTTGGAGGTGGAGACGCCGATCCTGACCAAGAGCACGCCCGAGGGCGCGCGCGACTTCTTGGTCCCCTCTCGGCTCTACCCGGGCAAGTTCTTCGCGCTGCCGCAGTCGCCCCAGCAGCTGAAGCAGCTGCTGATGGTCGCGGGCGTCGGCCGCTACTACCAAATCGCCCATTGCATGCGCGACGAGGACTTGCGCGCCGACCGTGCGGCGGAGTTCACGCAGCTGGACATGGAGATGTCATTTCCGACCGAGGAGACCATCTTCGAGGTCCTGGAAGGGCTCTTCGGCCGCCTCTGGAAGGAGCTGGCCGGCGTGGACTTACCGCGCCCGTGGCCGCGGATCGATATGAAGGAGTCGCTGCTCCGCTACGGGACCGACAAGCCGGACCTGCGTTTCGACCTCGAGATCGCCGACCTGAGCCAGGTCCTGGCGCAGACGGAGGCTCAGGTCTTCCGGAAGGTGCTCGGTGAAAGGGGCGTAGTGCGAGGGATGGCGGTGCCCGGCGGTAAAGATCTGACGCGCAAGGAACTCGACGAGCTGGTCGTGCTCGCCAAGGGCGCCGGGGGCCAGGGCCTGGCCTGGGTGCCGGGACCGCTTGACAAGTTCTTGAGCGAGAAGGAGCTGGCCGGGATCCGCGCCGCGACAAAGGCGGGCGACGGCGACGTAGTGCTGATCGCGGCCGACCGCCGTCGCCGCGCGGAGAAGGTGATGGGCATCATGCGCACCGAGATCGCCCGCCGCCGCGGCCTGGTGAGGGACCAGGAGTGGCGCTTCCTCTGGGTCTACCCGATGTACCTCTTCGATGAGGACGACGAGGGCAACATGACTTACGGCCACCACCCGTTCACACGGCCGATGGAGGGCGATATCCCCATCATCGACACGCGTCCCTACGACGTGCGGGCGCATTCCTACGACATCGTCTGCAACGGCTATGAGCTCGGCAGCGGCAGCCTCCGGATCTACCGTCGCGACCTCCAGGAGCGGGTCTTCGAGATTCTCGGTCTCTCCCACGAGACCATCCAGGAGCGTTTCGGCCACCTGCTGGAGGCCTTCGAGTACGGCGTCCCGCCCCATGGCGGCTTTGCCTTCGGGATGGATCGCGTGATCATGCTCCTGGGCGGGACCGACAACATCCGGGATGTGATCGCCTTCCCGAAGACTCAGAGCACGCAGGACCTCCTCTTCGAGGCCCCCAGCGACGTCGATCCGGATCAGCTCGACGAGCTGGGGCTGGCGCTTAAGCCAAAACCGACAGGCGGGGGTCGCCGCCAGCCGGCTTCGCCGGGCGCGCCGTGAAGGGGGGAATCGTCCCCCCCTCAGAGTGGGTACCATGAACATGTCGCCGCCGGGGCGGGGACCCATGTGCGCGTTGCCCAACAGCAAGTACATCGGGACCCCGGTGTCCCGGGTGGAACGCCGAGCCGGCCAGACCGGAAGGCGGGAAGCCCCGGCAGGGGACCCACCTGACGTCCGAGAGGACAACCGACGGGTCTTCGCCTCGACGGCGACCTTCCAGTGAACCCTGGCGCCGGGACCGCTTGCATCCGACCGCCCATTTCCGCCGGGCGCCTACCGGCGCTGATGCCGGTGTCTGGGGGCCCGGCCCCCGTCGTCACGCATCTGCGGATGCGCTGCCTAGGGAGCCACCCCATCCTGGGCACCGACGGTCTGGGCGGCCGGCCTGGGGCCCTCTGGGCTGCACAGCGCCCCGGCGCCAGGCTTCACTGCTGACGGCCCTCCTGCGACCCTGGCCGCTCCTCTCCATCCTCTTCGTCGTGATCGTGAGCCAGCTCTTCTATGCGTTCCTGCCCTACCGCCGCCGCAACTACGTAGCAGTGCTCCTGCTGACCGCCACCGGCTTCGGCCTGGGCCAGCTCTGGGAATACCTTGGGCTGCCGTCTTTCGCCATCGGCGAGGCCAACCTGCTGCCCGCCCTGGTGGCCGCCCTGCTGCTGCAGCCGCTGGCCTCGAGGCTGCCCATAAACTTGCGCAAGGAGCGAGGGTGATCAACTTCATGTACTTCGCGATCGGGCTCCTGGCGCTGACCCTGGCGGTGGCGCTGCCGGTCGGCCTGCTGCGCCTGACGGGCCGGCTCGGACGCGCCAGCGAGGAGCTCACGACCACTATCGAAGAGATCAACGAGACGCTCCCGGAAGTGCGTCATACGATCAGCAACCTGAACCAGATCACGTCCGGCGTGAACGTCGGGCTGCAGGCCGCCGAGGCGCGCGCGACTCGCTTCAGCGGCCGCCTGGGTGAGAAGCTTCGCGGACCAGCTGCGGCCGTCGCGGCGGCGGCGTACGGGGTGAAGGTGGGGGCCGCCAGCCTCTGGCGGTCATATTCAGGAGGAAAGAGCGGTGGCCAGTGAGGAAAATGGCGGCGGCGGCGGCTTCGGCTGGGGGTTCGTCATCGGGGGCTTGATCGGCTTCGTGGCCGGCGCCTATCTGGCCTCGGGACCCGGGCGAGAGCAGGTCGACACGTTGCGCTCCCGCACGATCGAGCTGAGCGGGTCCGACTTCGCCGGTCGGGCGCGGGCCGCCGCGGGCCGGGCGCGGACCGCGGTCCAGGACCCCGAACATCCGGTCGGGCGAGCGGTCCGCGACGGCATCACGGCGGCCCGCAAGCGACGCCAGGAGCTGGAGTCGCGCGAAACGGAAGGTAGCTCCGACGCGTAGATGGGTATATCAAAGCCTGGAACTGTGACACGGAAGCCGATGGCCGAGCTGAAGCTCGCCGCCCAGCCGGAGATGATCGCGACCGCCAAGCGGACCGCGGCGTCCCTGGGCAGCATGCTGGGGTTCAGCCTGGAAGACCTCGACGAGCTGAACATCGCCCTCGCCCAGGCCTGCGACAGCGCCATCGAGGCGGGTCGCGAGGCGTGGGGCGAAGAGGCGACGCTCAAGCTCTCCTTCTTCTCCAACGAGAAGGGGTTGGAAGTGGAGGTGCAGGCGGTGCAGCCACGTAGCCCGCACCCCCTGCCGCTCGCCAAGCAGCGCGTCCATGACGCGACCCTGGACAGGATCGCGCAGGACATGATCCGCTGCTTCGTCGACGACTTCCACCCGAGCGTCTCGAGCACCCGCGTCCGGTTCCGTCTCGTCAAGTACTTGATTGGGTAGGCCTGCGGACCCGGCTCGCGAGGAGCTCCGCGCCCTCCATCGCCAGTACCGGGCGACGACCGACCCCGCTGAACGAGAGCGGCTGCGCGAACGTCTCGTCGAGTCTTACCGGAGCCTGGTCTACTTCCTCGCGCGCAAGTTCGCCAATCGGGGCGAGCCGCTGGAGGACGTGGTCCAGGTCGGCTTCCTGGGCCTGATCAAGGCGATCGAGCGTTTCGATCCGTCGCTCGGGAACGAGTTCACCACCTTCGCCACTCCGACGATCACCGGCGAGATCAAGCGCTACTTCCGCGACAAGGGCTGGGCGATCCGCTTTCCGCGCCGGCTGCAGGAGCTCTACCAGCAGGTGATCCGGGTCAACGAGGAGCTGAAAGTGCAGCTCGGCCGCCAGCCCAAGGTGGCCGAGATCGCCGAGAAGCTCGGCGTCTCCGAGGAGGAGATCCTGGAGGCGATGGAGATGAGCCCGGCCCACACGCCGGTCTCCCTCTCGCAGACCATCGGGTCCGACGACGGCGAGGGCCGTCAGCTGGCCGAGTCGATCGGCGGGGAGGACGCCAACCTGGACCGGGTCGAGATGCGCGATGTGCTCCGGCGGGCGATGAAGCACCTGACCCCGCGCGAGCAGCGGATCATGGCCATGCGCTTCTATGACGAGATGTCGCAGTCAGAGATCGCGAAGCGCCTGGGCATCTCCCAGATGCACGTCTCACGGCTGCAGCGAGCGGCGCTCGAGCACCTCCGCCAGAGCCTCCAGCAGGAATCGGCCTAGTTCCTCTTCCCAGTCGATGGGAAAGGTCGGGGATGGGCAGGGAAGGCCTCTGACGCGGGGAAGTAGAATGCAGCCGACCCACGGCATGACCGGGAACGAAATCCGAACACTTTTTCTAGAGTTCTTCGCCAGCCGAGACCACCTAGTTATCCCCAGCGCTCCCTTGATCCCGGAGCGCGATCCCACGACCCTCTTCATCTCGGCCGGGATGCACCCGCTCAAGCCCTACTTCCAGGGCGTGAGCGATCCGCCCGCGCCCAGGCTCGCCAGCTGCCAGAAGTGCATCCGGACGCCCGACATCGAGGAGGTCGGGAGGACCGACCGCCACACCACTTTCATCGAGATGCTCGGTAATTTCGCCCCCACCGGCGACTACTTCAAGGAGACCGCCATTCCGCTGGCGTGGGAGCTGGTGACCGGCGTGTACAAGCTGCCGGAGGACAGGCTCCGGGTGACGGTGCACCCCACCGACCAGGAGGCCCGCACGCTCTGGCCGGCCAAGACGGGGATCCGCGCCGACTGGGTATACGACAACGAGGAGAATTGGTGGGCTGCCGGCGCCACCGGGCCCTGCGGCCCCGACTCCGAGATCTGGTGGGACCGCGGCCGCGAGCACGGCTGCGGGCGGGAGGACTGCTATCCCGACCACTGCGAGCGTTTCCTGGAGTTCTGGAACCTGGTCTTCATGCAGTACGACGCCCAGACCGACGGCAGCCTGCCGCCGCTGCCCAAGCCCGGCATCGACACCGGGATGGGGCTGGAGCGGATCAGTTCGATCCTGCAAGGCGTCGACTCGGTGTTCGAAACCGACCTCTTCGCGCCCATCTTCAGCTTCATCGGAGACAACAGCAGCGAGAAGTCGCGGGTCTCCGAGCGGGTCGTCGCCGACCACCTGCGAGCGATGACCCTCCTCGTCGCCGACGGCGTCCTGCCTGGCAACGAGGGCCGCGGCTACGTGCTGCGCCGGCTGATCCGGCGCGCCGTCCAGCACTGGGTGCACCGCTTGCACGGGAGCGTTCCGCTGGCGGAGGGCATCCGGCCCGTGGTCGAGGTGATGAAGCCACGGTACCCCGAGCTGGAGGATCGGGAGGCTTATGTCCGCCAGGTGGTCACCGCCGAGGCCGAGCGGTTCCAACGGACCCTCGACCAGGGCTCCGAGCTGTTCGAGGGCCTGGCCGCGAAGTACCCGGAGGTGATCCCCGGCGAGGAGGCGTTCAAGCTCCACGACACTTTCGGCTTTCCGCTCGACCTCACCCGCGAGCTCGCCGCCGAACGGGAAATCCAGGTCGACGTCGAAGGCTTCGAAGCGGCCATGGCCGAGCAGCGGGCCCGCTCGCGCACCATGGGCGGCGAGCGCTGGCCCGACCTGAAGTCGCTGCCCCGCTCAGAGTTCACCGGCTACACCTCCACCGCGGAGGAGACCTCGGTCATGGCCGTATACAAGGCAGGCGAGCAGGTCGAGGAGGCGGGTGAGGGCGAGCAGGTGGAGGTCTATCTCGACCGCACACCTTTCTACGCCGAAGCGGGCGGCCAGGTCGGCGACACCGGCCAGGTCAGCTCCGCCGAGGGGCGCTTCCGGGTCGAGGACACCCAGAAGCCGGCCGAAGGCGTGGTCGCCCACATCGGGACCGTCGAGGTGGGGAGGCTGCGCGCCGGCGACGACGTGCACGCCGAGATCGACGCCCACCGGCGGGCCCGGATCGCCCGCCATCATTCGGCCACCCACCTGCTGCACAAGGCACTGCGGACGATCCTCGGCGAGACCGCCGTCCAGCGTGGCTCTTATGTCGGCCCGGACCACACGACTTTCGACTTCTCGTTCAACCGGGCGCTGACCGCCGCCGAAACGCGCCAGGTGGGCCGGCTCGTCAACCAGCAGGTGCGCGCCGCCCTGTCCTTCAAAGAGAGCCACCTGCCGCTGGAGCAGGCGCGCCGCTCCGGCGCGATGGCGCTCTTCGGCGAGAAATACGCGGACATCGTCAGGGTCGTCTGCTTCGGCGACTGGACGTGCGAGCTCTGCGGCGGCACCCACGTCCCGAACACCGCCGAGATCGGCCACACGGTGATCCGCTCCGAGAAGAGCGTAGGCGCCGGCCTGCGCCGCATCGACCTTGTAGCGGGCGACGCCGCAGACGAGGAGATCGAGCGCCAGCTGGAGCGCCACCGCGGCGTCGAGGCCGAGCTCCGAGCCGAGCTGAGGGCGGCTCGCAAGCAGCTCGAGAAGCTGCAGGAGGAACTGCGCCAGTCGCAGGTCAGGGGCCGGGCATCCGTCTCGGTCCGGGAGGCGCGGGTGCCGCTGGTCGCGGAGACTGTCGACGCCCAGGACCTGAACGCGCTGCGGCGGTTCGCCGACCACTACCTGGAGGCGCTGGGCGGTTCCGGCGTGGTGGCCGTCACCGGAGACGGGCAGTACGTGATCAAGGTCTCGCGCGATCTGGCCAAGGAGTTCGATGCCAACAGGCTGAAGGAACACTTCGGACCCGGCGGAGGCAGCCCGGTGCTCGTGCAAGGCAAGCTCGACCGGCCGTCGAGACAAGCCATCGAAGCGCTCGAGGCGGCCCTCAAATGAAGCGCCGGCTGCTCAAGAGACGGAACGACTACTACCGGCACTTTACTGCCCTTGACGTCGGGACTGACATGGTCAAGGCGCTGGTCGTGCGCCGGGACAAGAAGGAAGGCGTGGTGCTCGGGGTCGGGCGCGAGCCGCAGGACCCGATGGCGATGAGTGGGGGGGCGATCGCCGACATCGAGGCCGTGATCCAGGCCGCCAACCGGGCGCTGGAGGCTGCTGAGGACATGGCCGGGGTCAACCCGCCGCCAGGGCAGGCCGTCGTGGGCGTGGCCGGTGAGCTGGTGAAAGGGTTCAGCTCCTCGGCCGCTTATCCGCGCACCAGGCCCGAAGGCAGGATCCGGGAGACCGAGATCAGGGGCCTACTCAACCTGCTCCAGAAGCGGGCGCTCCGGGAGGCCCAGCACCTCCTCGAGCTGGAGCGCGCGTACGGTGACCTCGACGCACGCCTCGTCCACTCGGCCATCACCGGCGTGCGCGTCGACGGCTACCCGGTCGCCAACCCGCTCGGGTTCCAGGGCCACAACATCGAGGTCACTGTCTTCAACACGTTCGCGCCGCTGACTCACATCTCGGCGATCGAAACTGTGGTGGTCGAGCTCGACCTGGAGCTGATCGGGGCGGTGGCCCAGCCTTACGCGATCGCGCGAGCGACCGCCGTGGACTCGACTTACGAGTCGGGCGCGATCTTCGTGGACATCGGCGGCGGCACGACCGACGTGGCACTCCTCCGGGACGGCGGGATCGAGGGCACCAGGATGTTCAACATCGGCGGCCGCTCCTTCACCCGCCGGCTGGCGACAGCGCTCGGCATCAGCATCAGTGAGGCCGAGGCCAAGAAGCTGCGCCACAGCGAAGGATTGCTCGGCGCCGAGGAAGACCGCCGCGTGAGCGAGCACTTGAATGCCGATACGGAGGTCCTACTGCGCGGCCTCACCATCTCGCTGGAGGAGCTGGCACGGGGCGAGCGGCTGCCGTCCGAGATCCTGCTCTGCGGCGGCGGCAGCCTGCTGCCGGAGGTCATGACCGAGCTCCGCAAGCCGCGCTGGGCGGAGGGGTTACCATTCACGCACAAGCCGCAGCCGCGCCTGCTGCAGCCGTCGGATATCAAGAGCCTGACGGACATGACAGGGCTCCTCCAAACCACCCGCGATATCGGACCGATGGGCCTCGCCAACCACGCGCTGCGGGTCGAGGCCGATGAGAAAGACCTCCTGCACGGGGTCATGCGGCGCGTCCTCAAATCGATGAAGGTGTAACAAAACCATCCAGCAGAGGTTTCAATAGACGCGAAATGGCCATTTCACCGATCTATCTAGACGTCGAAGAAGAGATCCCAGAACTGATCGAACGCATCAAGCAGACCCCTTCGGATGAGGTTCAGGTAGTCGTGCCGGCGCACAGCAAGCTGGGCCAGAGCCGCTTCAACTTCCAGCTCTTGCACGACTACGCGCGGCGATTGGGCAAGAAGATCGCGATCATCTCGCCCGACGTCGCCGTGCAGCAGATGGCGACCGAAAGCGGATTCAGCGCCTTCGCCGACACGGCGGGGCAGGGCGGGTATGGCTACGGATACGGCCACGAGCCGGCCGCGGTCGAGCGCGCCTTCCCGGTCGCGCCCGCGACGGCGGCCAAGACCGCCACCAAGCGGCCGTCCAGGCTCGTCATCCCGCGGCCTCGCCGGCCCGCCGCGCTGCAAGGAACGGGCCCGGCCCGGTTCATGCTCTATGCGGGGGCGGCGATGCTGCTCGTCTCCGGCGTGGTGGCGAGCGCCGTCTTCGTGCCCTCGGCCCAGGTGACGCTGGTGGCCAAGGCCACCGAGTTCAGCCACTCGACGACCTTCGACGCGGCGCCGGGCGCCGCTCCGGTCCGGATCCGGACGATCACGTCGAACAAGACGGCGACGCACTCGTTCACCGCGACGGGCACGAAGGTGACGCCGGCCGTCTTCGCGACCGGCCAGGTGGTGTTTACGAACAGGTGCCCTGACGTGTCGTTCACGGTCCCGAACGGGCAGCGTGTCATGGACAACGGTGGACATCACTTCGCGGTGACAGACGCGGCGGTCACAGTGAGAGGCAACTCGAATGCCACCGCCAACATCATTGCCGCCGGCGCGGGGGCGGGCGGAAACGTCGGCGCGAACACAATCAACACGATCGAAGGCAGGTCCGCCGGCTGGACCGCATGCATGAGCGTGACGAATCCCGCTGCGACTGCAAACGGGACGGAAGAGAAGCACGAAACGCAGGTCTCCCAGGGCGACCTCGACAGCGCCAAGGCCCAGTTCCAGTCCGATCTCCAGGCGACAGTCACCGACGACCTCAACAAGCAGGCCCAGGCGGGCGAGAAGCTCGGGGACTCGGTCGACTTCCAGATCCAGTTCACGGCCGACAAGAAGGCCGACGATGTCGTCCCCAACTTCAACGGCAACGCGACGATGACGGGCAGCGGCGCGCTCTACCAGGTGGAGGACGTGAAGAAGGCGATCCTGGGCGACCTGAAGAAGAACGTGCCCACCGGCACTGCGCTGACGGACAACGCGCCGGCCATCGACTACCGGGTGACCAACTCCACGCCCGATGGGCACATGTCCTTTTTCGGCACAGCCAAGGGTTTCGTGGCGCCAAGCCTCGACTTCAGCAAGATCAAGTCCCGGCTCTCCGGCCAGAGCACCGCGGCAGCGCGTATCTACCTGGGCACCCTGCCGATCGAGTCGGCGCAGGTCAGCCAGAAGCCGGTTTCGCTGCCGCTGATGCCGATTCTCGGCTCCCGGATCAAGATCGTCTACGAGGTGCAAACGACCAAGCCCCCGGCCGCCACGCCGAAGGCGTAAGCCCAACCGCGATGGCAGGACGGGTGCTGGCCATCGATCCCGGCACGCGCCGGGTCGGAGTCGCGCTGAGCGACGAGTCCGCGACCATCGCGAGCCCTCTTCAAACCGTCGCGGCCGAGCCGCCGGAGACGCTCGCGGAACGCTTGGCGGCGTTGGCCCGCGAGGTCGGCGCCGAGCAGGTCGTGGTCGGCCTGCCACGCCGGCTGGACGGTACCCGCGGTCCGGAAGAGGCCGCCGCCCGGGCGCTGGCCCAGGAGCTCCGCACGGCTCTTCGCCTGCCGGTCAGCCTTTACGACGAGCGCCTCACCAGCGTCGCGGCCGAGCGCGGGCTGATCGACCAGGGCGTCCGCCGGGCCCAGCGCAAGGACGTTCGGGACAAAGTCGCGGCGGCCCTCATCCTGCAGGGCTTCCTGGACCGTCAGCGACGGCGATGAGCGACGAGGAGCAGGTCGGACCGGCCTCGGTGATGCTCGTCGACGAGGACGGGATCGAGCGCCGCTTCACGCTCCACGACGCTTTCGACGTCGAGGACTGCACGTACTATCTCGTCGAGGCTGAAGACGAGCCCGACCTGGTCCTGATCCTGCGCGAGGAGGAGTCGGGACTGGTGGCGATCGAGGGGCCCGAGTTCGATCGCATCGTCTCGATCCTAGAAAATGAGTCGAGTGAAGCCTAGCGGCGGGACTGCTGGCATCCGGCCGCCCATATCCCACCCCACGAAGCAGGCTTCGTGGGGACCCCGGCCGCCGGGCGCCTGTCGGCGCTGATGCCGGTGTCTGGGGGCCCGGCCCTCGTCGTCGCGCATCTGCGGATGCGCTGCCTAGGGAGCCCCCCCATCCTTGGCACCGACGGCCTGGGTGGTCGGCCTGCGGCCCTACGGGCTGCTGAGCGCCCCGCCGCTAGGCTTCACTAACTGTAGTTGCGGAATCTCATCATCTTCCTGGTACTTATCGGTCTTCTCGCCTACGGAGCAGACCAGGCCTACGGTTGGTACAACGACCAGGTCTACACAGCGGTCTCGACCAAGTCCGAGAAGGTGCCCTTCAAGGTCAGCCAGAACGAGGACTCGGCCCAAATCGCCGATGACCTCTACGCCAAAAGCCTGATCAAGAACCGCGAGGCCTTCCGGCTCTACGTCCGCCTGAGCGGCGCCGCCAGTGGGTTCCAGGCGGGCAGCTTTGTGCTGGACAAGAGGATGAACGTGCCCCAGATCGTGGACGCGCTCCAGCACGCGGTCCCCGACCAGGTCACCTTCACGATCCCCGAAGGCTTCTCGATCGCCCGCATCGCCGCCAAGTGGGAATCGACGGGCATGGGTAAGGCCCAGGACTACGTCGACGCGGCCAGCCCCGGCAACTGGCAGCAGTACGACTTCGTCGCCGGCCGCCCCAAGACGGCAGGCCGGCTCGACAATCTCGAGGGCTACCTCTACCCGGACACCTACTCGCTCAACAAGGGCGCCACGGCGAAGGACCTCGTGAAGGCCCAGCTCGACGAGTTCAAGCTGAAGTTCACGCCCCAGCTTGCGCAGCAGGCAAAGGCACACGGCCAGACCGTCGACTCGATAGTCGTCCTGGCCTCGATGGTGGACCGGGAGGTCCAGTCCGACCCCAACCGCGGCATCGTCTGCGGGGTCTACTACAACCGGCTCGACATTCACAACTCGCTCGACGTGGACGCCACGATTCTTTACGCCCTGGGCCGCACGGCAGGGGCGCAGACGGTCACCGACGCCGACAAGCAGGCAGCGGCCGGATCCCCCTACGACACCTACACGCATGCCGGGCCGCCGCCGGGGCCGATCAGCAACCCCGGCATCGCGGCGATCAACGCCTGCGTCAACCCGCTCCAGCGCGACCAGCACTACCTCTTCTATTTCGCGGACTGCAAAGGCGTCACCCGCTTTGCGCGCAGCGAGGCGGAGCACGAGGCGCTAGGGCGCCAGTACGGCGTCGCCGGCGCCACTTGCTAGTCGGCCTGATAGGCCAGGGAATCGCCTACTCGGCGAGCCCCGCGATGCACTCGGCCGCGTTCAAGGCGACCGGGCTGGAGGCCTGGCGGTACGAGCTCTGGGACGTGGCCGCGCCGGAGCTGCCCGGACTGATCCGACGCCTGCGCGGAACCGGGCACGCGGGCGCCAACGTCACCATCCCGTACAAGCTGGCGGTGATCGGCCTGCTCGACGGGCTCGACGCGGTCGGGGCGCGGGTGGGCGCGGTCAACCTGCTGCGCAAGGAGGGCGATCGCCTGGTCGGCTCCAACGTCGACGTGGAGGGAGTGGCCGCGGCGCTGGCAGAGGTCGGGTTCGAGCGTGGCCGCGCGGTGGTGCTGGGAAACGGCGGGGCGGCCCGGGCGGCCGCGGTCGCGCTGACGGGTTCGGAGGTCACGCTGGTGGCACGGAGCCTCGGCAACTGGGAAGACCGGGGCAGGCTGGCCAGGTCGGCCGACCTCCTCGTCAACGCGACGCCACTCGGGCGCCAGGGTGAGGTCCCCATCCAGCCCGACGACCTGCCGCGGGCGGCCGTGGTCGACCTCGTTTACCTGCAGGGAGGGACGCCGCTCGTGAACTCGGCGCGTAGCGCCGGCTTGCCGGCGGCCGACGGTTGGTCTGTCCTGCTGGCCCAAGGTGCGGCATCCTTCACGGCGTGGACCAGCTTGCCAGCCCCCTTGGAGGCGATGCGAGCGTCCTTGCCAATCTCCTGACCGCGGCCGTCTGGCTCGTCGTCGGCTTCCTGGTCGGTCTCGGCATCCGGCGGCTGACGGTCTGGCTCTCAGAGCGCGAGAAGATCGAGTATGGCTCCCGCCCCTGGCAGGTCTGGGGACCGCCCATTCTCAACGCCGTCCTCTTCGCGGCGTTCGCCTACCGGCTCGGCCCGAGTCCTCTCCTCATCCTCAAGAGCTGCCTCGTCGCCGTCTTCGTACAGGTCATCTTCTTCGACTTCGAGCACCGGCTGATCCTTGACCGGGTCATGTTCCCGGCCATAGCCGCGGCGATTCTGTTCAGCTTCTTCACGCCCGGGCTAGGCCTCGTCAACAGCGTGCTGACCGGTCTCGTCGCGGGACTCCTCTTCCTGGCCCTGGCGCTGATCGGCGCGGCGCTTTATGGGGCCGACGCGCTCGGCTTCGGCGACGTGAAGTTGGTCGCGTTCATCGGCCTCGTCATCGGCTGGACCGGCTTCGCGATCATCTCGGCGCTCTTCCTGGGCGTCCTGTTCGCGGGCGTGGTCTCAATCCTGCTGGTCCTCCTCCGGATCCGGACCATGAAGGACGCAATTCCGTACGGCCCCTTCCTGTCAGCGGGCGCGCTGGTCGTGCTGTTGGAGCAAGGGGCAAAATAACGCGACGCGCATGACCAAGGACCTGATGCCGGGCGAAACGCTGGTCTTGAAGTCCCATCAGCACTGGGCGGTGCTGGTGGCGCCCTTGCTGATCCCGCTCGTCCTGGTGGTGGCGGCCGGCCTCGTCGACTACTTCGCGACCGGGCTGAACCGCGATTACAAGATCATCGGCACGCTGCTGGTCGTCGCCATCCTCGGCCTCTGGCTGATCGTGCTCTGGGTTCGGTGGCGCTCGCGCAGCTTTACGGTTACCGATCGGCGCGTGATCCTTGAAGAGGGCGTCTTCTCGCGCTCCTCCAAGGTGATCGCCCTGGACCGCGTCCAGGACATCGCGACCCGCCAGAGCCTGCTCGGCCGGCTCTTCGGCTTCGGCCACATCGAGATCGACTCCGCGGGCGCGGCCGGGGCCGAGGTGCTGGAGGCGCTGCCCCAGCCGCAGCGGTTCCGCGACGAGGTCTTCGTGCGAGCCGAGAAGCTGCGCACACAGGGGCTGGAAGAGGGCGCGCCCCAAGCGTCCGACATCTAAGGTGAGCTAATGGCAGCTTTCCGCTGGCTCACGGCAGGCGAGTCGCACGGGCCCCAGCTGACCGTGATCATCGAGGGGCTGCCGGCCGGCCTGGAAGTATCGGAAGAGGACTTGCGGCGCGACCTCGGCCGCCGCCAGGGTGGCCACGGCCGGGGCGGGCGTCAGCAGATCGAGACCGACTGGGCCCGCATCGTGGCCGGCGTGCGCGGCGGCTACACGATCGGCAGCCCGGTCGCCCTCGTGATCGAGAACCGGGACCACGCCAACTGGACCGCCGAGATGACGCCCTCCAAGGAGGGCTTCGCACCCAAGCCGGTGACCAGGCTCCGGCCCGGGCACGCCGACCTCGCGGGCGCCCTGAAGTACGGCCACAGTGACGTGCGCAACGTGCTCGAGCGGTCGAGCGCCCGGGAGACGGCGACCCGCGTCGCGGCAGGTGGCATCGCTAAGAAGCTGCTCGGCGAGTTCGGTATCAGGGTCACGAGCTTCAGCCAGTCGATCGGGCCCGTCGACACGGGCTACGACGCCGTCGACCCGGCCGCGCTCACCGAAGAGGAGATCGAAGCCTCGCCGGTCCGCTGCCCCGATCCCGAGGCGAGCCGCCGGATGGTCGCCGAGATCGATGCGGCAGGCGAACGGGGCGACACCCTGGGCGGCACCTTCAGGGTGGTGGCCACCGGCCTGCCGGCCGGTCTCGGCAGCTACGTGCACTGGGACCGCAAGCTGGATGGGCGGCTGGCGCAGGCCATGCTCAGCATCAACGCGATCAAGGGCGTCGAGTTCGGCGCGGGCTTCGAAGGCGCGGGCAGGCCCGGCTCGCAGTTCCACGATGAGATCGACTATCAAGGCGGGCGTTTTCGCCACCTGACGAACCGCGCTGGCGGGTTGACGGGGGGCGTCACCAACGGTGAGCCGCTCGACCTGCGCGCCGCGATCAAGCCGATCTCGACGATGAAGACGCCGATGGCCTCGGTCGACCTCAAGACCAAGGAGAAGGTCAAGGCCCACTACGAGCGAAGCGACGTCTGCGTGGTCCCGGCGGCGGGCGTGATCGGCGAGGCGATGGTGGCGCTGGTGCTGGCCGACGCGTTCCTGGAAAAGTTCGGCGGCGACTCGATGGAGGAGGTCGGTCGCAACTTCCGCGCCTACCAGGACACGCTCGCGCGCTAGGCACCTGAAGCTGGTTGTGCTGGTCGGCTTCATGGGGTCGGGCAAGACCACGGTCGGGCGGGCGGTCGCCGCGCGCCTGGGTCTGCCTTTCACCGACCTCGACGAGCTGCTGGAGCGCAAGACCGGGCGCACCATCGCCGAGGTTTTCGAGAGCCAGGGCGAGGCCAAATTCAGGGAGGCAGAGTCAGCGGCGGTGCCGGAGGCGCTGGCGGCGGGCGGCGTCGTCGCGCTGGGCGGGGGCACGCCGATGGACGATGCGACCTGGCGGCTGGTCAGGCAGGCGGCGCTCACCATCTTCCTGGACGCCGAGCCGGACCGGCTCTGGGAGCGCGCCGCCGCGCCCCACCGGCCGCTCACCCGGGACCGGGAGCAGTTCCGCCAGCGGTACCGGGCGAGGCTGCCCCGCTACCAGGAGGCGGACCGCTCGGTCGACGCCAACCGGCCCTTCGAAGAGGTCGTGGCGGAGGTCCTCGAGCTCTGCGCCGGGTAGAAGTCGCCATCCCCGGCCGGCCCTACCCGGTGCTGATCGGAGCCGGCGCTCTGGCGGAGCTGGCGGGCCTCGTGGAGGGGCAGGTGGTGATCGTCCAGGACCTGGCGTTGCCCCCACTGGCGCTGCCCGGCGCCGCGATCGTCAAGGTCGCGGCCGGCGAAGAGACCAAGTCCTGGGATGGACTGCGCCAGATCCTGGATGCCCTGGAAGCGCACCGGCTGGGCCGTGACGGCACAGTCGTCGCCATGGGAGGTGGCACGATCGGGGACGCCGCCGGCTTCGCGGCTTCGATCTGGCAGCGCGGGGTGGCCCTGATCAACGTGCCGACCACGCTGCTGGCCATGGTCGACTCGGCGATCGGCGGCAAGACCGGCATCAATTCGAGCCGGGCCAAGAACGCGATCGGCAGCTTCTGGCAGCCGCGTGCTGTCCTCTGCGACCTCGACTGGCTGGACACACTGCGGGAAGCCGAGAAGCAGTCCGGCTACGCGGAGATCGTCAAGTACACGATGACCCTCGACCCGGGATTGGCCGACGTCCACGACTTCGAGGAGATCGTCGAGCGTTCGGTCCGGGCCAAGGCTGAGATCGTGGCCGCCGACGAGCGGGAGGGCGACCTTCGGGAGGTGCTCAACTACGGCCACACGGCCGGCCATGCGATCGAGGCGTTGTCCGGCTACAGGCTCGCTCACGGCCGGGCGGTGGCCGCGGGCATGCAGATCGCCGCTCGGATCTCCGCACGCATGCTCGGCTGCCCGGCCGCGGCGGTGGAGCAGCAGGACCGTCTGCTGGCCGCCCACGGCTTGCCCGGGCCGCTGCCCAACCTGGCGGTGGACCAGGTGCTGGACGCCCTGCCCGGCGACAAGAAAGCCCGCGGCGGCCGGCCGCGCTGGGTGCTGCTGCGCGACGCGGGCCGGCCCGAGCCAGGACACGAAGTCCCGGCGGAGATCGTCCGAGACGCTCTCGCTGAGATACTTTCCGGGTCATGAAGGGGCGCCGGGTGGTCGTCGCGAACGGACCCAACCTGAACACGCTCGGCACGCGCGAGCCGGAGATCTACGGCCTGCAGACGCTGGCCGACATCCAGGCGATGGTCGACGCCAAGGCTCACGACCTGGGCTGGACGGCGGATTTCTTCCAGACCAACCACGAGGGCGAGCTGGTCGACCGGCTCCAGCGCACGCCCGCCGACGCCGTGGGAGTGATCATCAATCCAGCCGGCCTGACCCACTATTCGATAGCCCTTTACGACTGCCTGCGCGCGCTACCTGTTCCGGTCGTGGAAGTTCATCTCTCGAACCTCTTCGCGCGCAAGGAGAGCTTCCGCCAGACCAGCGTTACCGCACCAGCGGCCGTGGCCGTCATCGCCGGCATGGGCAGCCGCGGTTATGTATTCGCGATGGAGTACCTGAGTGGTCTCTACGAATGACTTCCGAACCGGCACCGCCTTTGAGATGGACGGCCAGCTGGTCGCGGTCGTCAACGTCGAGCACATCAAGCTGGCGCGAGCCGGGGCCGTGATCAAGGCCCGGCTCCGGAACATCCGGACCGGCGCCATCTTCGAGCAGAGCTTCCGGAGCGGCGACAAGTACAAGGTGGTCCGGATCGAGAAGTCCGAGGCCATTTACCTCTACAACGACGGCGACCTCTACCACTTCATGGATAACCAGAGCTTTGAGCAGGTGGCGCTGCGCAAAGAGACTTTGCAGGACGTGATCCCTTATCTGAAAGAGGGCAAACCCGTCAACATCCTTCGGTACGAGGATTCGGTGATCGGAGTCGAGCTGCCGATCAACGTGGAGCTCGAGGTGACCGAGACCGAGCCCGGGATCCGCGGCGACACCGTCTCCGCCTCCTTCAAGCCGGCTCGCCTCGAGACAGGCGCCGCGGTCCAGGTCCCCCTGTTCGTGAACAAGGGCGACCGCATCAAGGTCGACACCCGGACCGGGGCCTACATGGAACGCCTCTGACCCGCGGAGTAGCATTCATGAGCCGTATGGACCAGGAATCGACGCTGGGGGGCGTGCGGGTAGCCAACGAGGTCATCGCGAGCATCGCCGCGCTGGCCTCGCGCGAGATCGACGGCGTGGTCGACATGGACCAGGCGAACGCCCGCCACTTCGGCGACTTCATCAAGCGCCAGACCGCCCACGACGGGGTGCGCGTCACGATGGACTCCGACCGCGCTCTGCACCTCGAGGTGTTCCTGTCAGTCTCCTCCGCGGCGATGGTCCCCAAAGTCGCCGAGGCCGTGCAGGACAACGTCATCGAAGCGGTCGAGCGGATGCTCGGCCTGGAGGTGGCGGCGGTGGACGTCTTCGTCTCGCACGTGGCCTTCCCGGTCACGGCTTAACCTCCCGGCGCCGCGTGGGACGCCGGCACCAGGCGCGTGAGCTGGCCCTGAAGGTCCTCTTCGAGCTGGAAAGCGACCCCAAGGATCCCGGCCAGGCGCTCCACTACCGGTTCGCCGAGGAGGCCGTCGACCCGGAGGTGGCGCGCTTCGCCCAAGAGCTCGTGCTGGGGGTGATGGAGCACCGGGGGGAGCTGGACGAGATGATCGCCTCGGCTTCCAAGAACTGGCGGCTCGAGCAGATGGCCAAGGTCGACCGCATCATCCTGCGCATCGCCGCCTACGAGATCGCGATCTCCCGCAACGTTCCGGTGCGGGCGGCCATCAACGAGTCCATCGAGCTGGCCAGGACCTTCTCGGGAGAGGAGGCCGCCCGCTTCGTGAACGGAGTGCTCGGGAAGATCGCCGCGGCCGGCTCGCCATCGTGAACTCTGAGCTACCTGGCGCCCAGGCGGGCGTGGATGAGCTCCTCGATCGGCTGGAGGCGGCGATCGGGCGGCTGGGCGCCGGCCAGGCTCCGGTGGCAGAGCTCGTCGCCGACTACGAGCAGGCGGTCCGTTTGCTGGCGGAGGCGCAGACGCGGCTCGAGGCTCTCGCCGGCCAGGCTCGATGAGCCTCCGCTACATCGTTCTGCCGCTGATCGCCTGGGCGATCGCGCAGGGCACCAAGGTGGTCCTGGACTCGCTGCGGCACCGGCGCCTCTACCTGCGCGGGCTGGCCGAGATGGGGGGGATGCCGAGCTCCCACACCGCAATGGTCGCCGCGCTCACCACCACCATCGGCCGCTTTAACGGGATCTATAACCCCTTCTTCGCGATTGCCCTCATCTTTTCCTTCGTGGTCATGTACGACGCCGCCGGCGTCCGCCGCGCGGCGGGCCGCCAGGCCGTGATCCTGAACCGGCTGGTCGACGACCTCTTCGCCCAGCGCGGGGTGCGCGAGGAGGGGCTCCGGGAGCTGCTCGGCCACACGCCGTTCGAGGTCTTCGTCGGCGCCGGGCTCGGGATCGCCGTGGGCTTGCTCGTTCCAGCTTGAATTCTGGTGTTTACAATCCCCTGCGCCCATGCAAGTCCGTGCCCACGTCGCGCTCGCCGTCTTCGCCCTGCTCGGCGCCTCCTGCGCCAGCGGATCGGGAACGGCCGGACCGCAGGCGACGCCCTCCACATCCGACTCGGGCGAGGTGCTCCAGAACCTCGACTTCAGCGGCAGGTACCCCGGCCACCTACCCGCCGCCCAGATCACCTGCACCAAGGGAGCAGGGACCTTCGACGTCAACCTCGCCGGCATCCTGCGCGGCGAGAAGGTCTATCTGGCGATCTCCGTCAAGGGCTACAAAGGCGCGGGAACCTATTCCGCCAGCCAGGAAGAGAGCGGGAGCGCCTTTTCGACCTTCCAGTTCGGCCTCAGCCAGCCGCCCACCGTCCTGGGCAGCGACTCGCCTTCGCTGCCGGCCAGCCTGACGGTGGACCCGGGGCAGCTGGCTGGGACCGTCGACGCCTCGCTCGCCTTCGGCGCCGCGCTCAACGACCTCTCCGAACGCGTTACCGGCGACTGGCGCTGCGCCTAGGGCGCGTTTCGGGGTGAGGCTCGACCTCGCCCTGGCTGAGGCCGGCCTGGCCGACTCCCGCCAGAACGCGCAGGCCCTCATCATGGCCGGGAAGGTGAGGGTCAACCAGGAGACGGTCCGCCGCCCAGACCGCCAGGTGGGCGCGGCGGACAAGCTCGAGGTCGCGGATGCCGACGGCTATGCCAGCCGAGGCGCCTTGAAACTCATCCCGGCCCTCGATTCCTTCGCGATCGAGGTGGCCGGGCGGGTCTGCGCCGATATCGGGGCCTCGACCGGTGGTTTCACAGACGTGCTGTTGAGGCGCGGCGCGAGACGGGTCTTCGCGGTGGACGTGGGCCGCGGGCTGATCGACTGGCGCCTGCGCGGCGACTCGCGCGTGACGCTGATGGAGCGCACCAACGCCCGCGAGCTGCAGAGCTTCCCGGAACCGGTCAGCCTGGCCACGGTCGACCTCTCCTTCATCGGCCTGGAGAAGGTGCTGCCCGCCCTCCTCCGGGCCGCGCCGACGGCCGCTGTTGTGGCGCTCTTCAAGCCCCAGTTCCAGGTCAGCCGGGACCGGGTCGAAAAGGGTGGGGTCGTGCGCGACGCCGAGGCGGTGGAGGCGACGCTCGGCAGTTTCATCAGCTGGTGCGAGTCGAACGGCTATCGGGTGCGCGGCCGGGCCCCGGCCGGCGTGCCCGGGCGGACCGGCAACCAGGAGCACTTCGTCCACCTGCAGCCTGGTCTCCAGCCGTGAAGGTCGGCGTCCTCCACTATCCGGGCCTCGACCTCAAGCCTTTCGAGAAGATCCTGCGCGCGGCCGGCTGTGAGTACTGGCTGCACGAGCGCGAGGCGGCGATCGACACGGACCGCCTGCGAGACACGGACTTGATGCTGACCCTGGGCGGCGACGGGACCTTCTTGCACGGCGCCCGCCATGCGGCGCCCCATGACGTCCCCATCCTGGGCGTCAACCTGGGGCGTCTTGGGCTGCTGACCGAGGTCGATCCAAAGGGGTTGAAGAGCGGTCTCGAGCGCGTCAAGAAAGGTGACTACCGGACCGAGCAGCGGACCATGGTCACCGCCGAGCTGGCGAGCGGGGGGCGCGCCAGCGCGAACGTGCTCGCCCTGAACGAGGTGATGCTGCACCGCTCGCCGTCGCTGCGGATCATCAGATTCGCGATGTCGATGGACGGACAGGAGATCGGGACCATCGACGCCGACGGCGTCCTGGTGGCGACGGCGACCGGATCGACCGCCTATTCGCTGGCGCTCGGCGGGCCAATCCTGGAGCCGACGCTCTCCGACCTTGTACTGGTTCCGATGAACCCCTTCGCCCTCACCGTCCGCCCGATCGTGGTCAACGGCGTCGAGGTCCGCATCAAGCTGATCGGCAACGAGGGCTCCGTGGCCGCCGATGGGCGCGAGCTCTGGACCGCGCAGGACGGGAGCGTGCTGACCGTGAGGGCCTACAGCCGGCGTCTCAAGGTGGTCCGGTTCGGGCCGCCGGACGACTTCTACCGGGTCCTCCGCGACAAGATCGGGTGGGGCACGCCGCTGGTGCCCAGGCCGCAGGGCGTTGCTTAAACGGCTCAAGGTCCGGGACCTGGCTTTGGTGGCCGGCGCCGACGTCAGCTTCGGACCGGGGTTGAACCTCCTGACCGGGGAGACGGGCAGCGGCAAGTCCCTGATCGTGGACGCCCTCTCGCTGACTCTGGGCGCCCGCGCCAGCACCGAGCAGGTCCGGCACGGCTCCGACCGGGCGCTGGTCGAGAGCGTGTTCGAGATCTCCGATGTTCCCGCGGCGCTGCAGGCCCTGGAGGAGATGGGGATCGAGCCGGAATCGGAGCTGGTGATGACACGCGAGGTGGGGGGGCGGGGCGGCGCGCGCCTCAACGGTCGTCCGGCAAGTCCGGGCCAGCTCCGGCAGCTTGGGCGCCTGCTCGTCGACGTGCATGGCCAGCACGAGCACCAGTCGCTGCTGGATCCCGACGCCCAGACGGCACTGCTTGACTCCTTCGGCCGCGCCCTTGAGGCCCGTTCGCGCGTGGCCGAGACGTGGTCGGCGTGGCGAGTCGCCGGTGAGCGCTTGAGGGAGCTCGAACGAGTGCGCGAGCAGGGCAGCCGCGAGCGGGAGTTCATGGAGTGGCAGCTCAGCGAGCTGCGCGCGGCCGAACTTCGTACCGGCGAAGATGGCGACCTGGCCTCCGAGCGCGCGCTCTCTCGCCACGCCGTCCGGTTGACCGAGCTGAGCCAGGGCGCTCGCGAAGAGCTGGCCGACGGCGAGGGACCGGCGCGGGCGCTGGCCCTGATCCGCGCCGCCGCCGAGCTGGATCCGCGCCTGGGCGGCGCCGGCGATCGACTGGCGGCCGTGGCCGCGGAGATCGACGACCTGGCCCAGGAGCTGCGCCGCTACGGCGAGACCCTCGACGCCGACCCGGCGCGCCTGGAGGCGCTCGAGACGCGCCTCGCCCAGCTGGAGGCCATCAAGAAGCGGTTCGGCGGCTCGCTCGAAGTCGCGATCGCCGAACGGGACCGGCTGGAGCTTGCCCTGGCGGGGACGGAGGACCTGGCCGCCGCGCTCGCGGGCGCCGAAGCCGAGGTGGCGACCCGCCGCCGCGAGCTGGAAGTCGCGGCCGCCGCGCTGAGCAAGTACCGCGCCGCCGGCGCGGCCCGCCTGGCCAAGCAGGTGGCCGCCGAGCTGGGCGGCCTGCGCCTGGCCGGCGCCCGTTTCGAGGTGGCTTTCGAACCCCGCTCGGAGCTCGGCCCGGAGGGCGGCGAGCATGCTGTGATGATGTTCAGCGCCAACCCGGGCGAGCCCTTGGGGGCGCTGGCCCGGGTCGCCTCTGGCGGCGAGCTGGCGAGGGTCATGCTGGCCATCAAGACGGTCGGGGCCGAAGCCGACCGGCTGCCAACCCTGATCTTCGACGAGGTCGATGCCGGCATCGGCGGCGAGGCCGCGCTCCAGGTCGGCGTCCGGCTTCGCGGCCTGGGTGGCGGCAAGCAGGTGTTGGTGGTCACCCACCTGGCCCAGATCGCCTGTTTCGGCGACCACCACCTCGTCGTGGAGAAGCGGCTCGGAGCCGAGGGCCGCAACCTGGTCTCGGTGCGTGAGCTCGACGGGGAGGGCGAGCGGGCGGCCGAGCTGGCCAGGATGATGAGCGGCGGGGTCACCGACAAAGCGCTGGCCCGGGCTCGCGAGCTGCTCGAAGACGCGCGCGGTTGAAGCACGCAGCTCGACGCCGCGCTCGAACTGGCGCCGCCTCGCCTGGTGCGCGGCACCGTGGTTCCGCTTCTGAACGGGATCGACCACGTCGCTCGGCTGCGACGGGTGTACGAGCACGTGACGCCGGGAGCCTTCGGCGGTGAGTCGGAGCGCTCAGCACCCGGCCAGATCGTCCAGGCCAGCCCTTTCGCCTGGCTCCAGCTCGCCGGGTACCTGGCCGGGTCGATCAGCCTGAGCTTCGACCGAAGCGGACTCAAGTGCACAGCGGTAGACGATGAAAACGTCATGCTCTGGCAGAAGTTGCTGATGCTGGCCCCGCTGGCCCTCTGCACGACCGCCGAGCAGCTGCCCGTGGGCGGCATCACATCGAATCCAGAGCTGCTGGCAAGGCTGCTCGCCTGCGTCGGCGAGGCAGCGGCGGTGGCCCAGGCGCTGGGCGTCAGGGTCGCGCCGGAGCCGGTGATGAAGGCCATCGCGGGCCTTCCCGCCGGCTTCCGGACCTCGATGCAGAAGGACCAAGAGGCCGTGCAGCCGATCGAGCTGGATGCGATCGCCGGCCCGGTCTTGCGCGGCGCCAAGGCGACGGGCGTGGCGACGCCCGAGACCGCTTCTCTCGCGGAGCGGCTTCAGCCCTTTGCCTAAAAAGCTCTTCAGCGGCCCGGACGACAGGCGCATCAAGCGGGCGCTCTGCATCGTCGCCCATCCGGACGACATCGAGTTCTTCTGCGCCGGCACCGTGGTGATGCTGGCCGACCGGGGGGTGCACGTGGCCTTTGTCCTGGCCACCTCGGGCGACAAGGGGAGCCACGATCCCGGAGTCGACTCGGCCCAGCTTGCCCAAACTCGAGAGCGCGAGCAGGAGGCGGCCGCCCGTGCGCTGGGCGCCGAGCGCGTCGAGTTCCTGCGCCGGCGCGACGCGGAGCTGACCGACACGCTCGAATTTCGTGGCGAGCTGGTCGGCTGCATCCGGCGGCAGATGCCGGACCTGCTGCTCACCTTTGATCCGATGCCCGGCTACAGGCAGCACCCCGACCATCGAGTGGTCGGGCGGGTCGCCCTCGACGCCGCCTGGCCCTGCGCCCGCGACCGCCTCACCTACCCCGAACAAGGGCCGCCGCACGAGACCGCCGAGGCCTGGTGCTTCGCGGCCCCCGACCCAAACCTGGAGGTGGACGTCTCCGATGTTATCGACCGCAAGATCGAGGCGCGGCTGGCGCATGAGAGCCAAACCCGGAGTCCGGCGGCGCTGAGAAGGCGCTGGCGCTCGGCCGGCCGGGTCGAGCGCTTCCACCGGGTTGACCTGCGTTAAAGCAGGGCACTGAAAAAGGGTGCCGGGGCCCTGCGGACCCCGCGTCGGCGCTGAGTCGCCCTGGCGGCCGATCGGTCAGTCGGCTCGTCCGGTCCTCACTCAGGCAGCTTCGGCTGCAATCCCTCCGGTCCTCCGTCGCCTTCGCCGGCTCGGATCGGGCTCAGCGCTCGACGCCCTTTTTCAGCCCGCTGCTAGCCGAGCTTTTGGGCCTGGAGCAGGGCCAGACGGTCCGCATCATTGCCTCTCACGGTGAGCTGAAAGACGAAGGGGCCCCGGCGGCCGAGGATCGTAGTGCCACTCTCGGCCTGCCACTCGGCGCACTCGTCGAGCGCAGGCGCGGCGGCGCCGCAAGGGCCCGCCTGGGCCGCCGCAGCGGCGCGCTGGTCCGAATCGAAGGTGAAGGCCCGGCGAGCGCCGTCCTGGCGGACCGTGAGCAGCAGCCACTCCTCGGACTGCTGCGGGCCGAGCGCCCAGGCCCGGGTGGCTTCATCAACCCAGCCCCAGCTCCGATAGAGGTCGAGGGCGGCGGCCTGGTTGAGCTGGGTGTGCGCCGCCTCCAGCATCCCGACGTGGTCCAGACCGCCGGTCCGGGGGAACCCGACCTGGGCATCGCTCAGGATCACCTCGGCGGGCGCGCGCGCCGTCACCGGCACAGCTCGCGGGGACGGTGTCGGGCTGGGCCGCGCGCCGACGCTGCCCTGGCAGGCGCCGAGCAGCAAGACCACCGCCAGGGGGACGAATCGAGGCGTCACGCGGCTATCCCTATCATGTCGGTCCGATGGACAACGCAGCCCCGACAGGACCGGCGCGCCTCCGCGTCGCGACGCCTGTCTTCGAAGGGCCGCTGGAGCTCCTGCTCGCGCTCGCGGAGCGCGAGGACCTCGACATCCTTAAGGTCCCGCTGGCCGACCTCACCGACGCTTACCTGCGTGAGATCGCCGCGCTCGAGAGGCCGGACCCCAACGAGATGGCCGAGTTCCTCTGGACGGCCGCGCGGCTGCTGCTCTTGAAGTCGATCAAGCTCCTCCCGGGCGAAGAGCCCGACGCCGAGGAGGCCGAGCTCCTCGGCTGGGAGGAGGACGTCCGCCGCCGCCTCGACGAGTACCGCGTGTACAAGGAGATGGCGAAGGATCTGATGGACCGCGCGTCGGCCGACCCCTTCGCCTATCCGTCGCCCGCCCGGGCCGTCGAGGTCGAAGGCCAGGAGGCGCCCCTCGATGTCGAGCTGCTGGTCGCCGCCTTCCGCGACGTGCTCGGCCGCATCCCGCCCCGCCCGGTCACGGTCAGCGGGCGCGCCTGGACCACGGAGGAGAAGATCGAGCTCCTGCAATCCCGCCTGGGTCGGGGCCCGCTGGACCTGGTCGACCTGATCCTGGAGTCCGAGGACCGCCTGGAGGCGGTCGTCACCTTCGTCGCGGTGCTCGAGCTGCTGCGCAGGGGCGCGGTCCGCGTCCGCCAGAAGGAGCAATTCGGGGCGATCGTGATCGAACCCAGGCCCGCCTGAAACCGGTGGACCAGCTCAGCCAGGCGCTGGAGGCCATCCTCTTCAGCTCCAACCGGGCGCTCAAGATGAGGGAGCTGCAGCAGGCGACGGAGGCCGACCGGCAGGCGGTCGAGACGGCCCTGGAGGAGCTCCGTCAAGCGCTGGGCGCGCGCGGCCTGATGCTGCAGCGTCACAAGGACGAGATCCAGCTCGTGACGCGGCCCGAGGTCGCCGCCTACGTGCGCCGCGCACTGCGGCCCGACGTCACCGGCAGGCTCAGCGCCGCCGCCTACGAGACGCTCGCAATCGTCGCTTACCAGCAGCCCGTGACGCGGGCGCGCATCGAGGAGATACGCGGAGTCAGCTGCGAGAGCGTGCTGGGCAACCTGGAGCTCCGCGACTTGGTCACGGAGGTGGGGAGGGGGCCCGGACCTGGGCAGCCGAAGCTCTACGGGACGACGATGCGCTTCCTGCAGGTGCTCGGCCTGTCCAGTGTCAAGGACCTTCCTCCGCCAACCGGCGCGATCCCCGCTTGACCGAGCGGCTGAACCGCTACCTGTCCCGCTCCGGCGTGGCCTCCCGCCGGGCGGCCGACCGCTTGATCGCCGCTGGATCGGTGCTCGTCAACGGCGAACGGCCGCCCCCCGGAGGCCGGCTGGTCGATCCCGCGACGGACCGGGTGACCGTGGACGGTGCGGAGATCCGCCCGCCGGCGGTGCTCAGCTACATCGCGGTCAACAAGCCCGAGGGGTACATCGTGAGCGCGGCAGACCCCGGCTCGCGCCCGACCGTCTTCTCACTGGTGGAGACTGACGCCCGGCTCTTCGCGGTCGGCCGTCTCGACATGGACTCGCGCGGGCTCCTTCTTCTCACCGACGACGGCGAGCTGGCGCACCGGCTGGCCCACCCCCGCTACGAGGTGCGCAAGGAGTATTCGGTAGTGGTGGAGGGGACCGTGCGCCAGGCCGAGCTGCGGCGCCTGCGCTCCGGGGTCGACCTCGACGACGGGCCGACCCAGCCCGCCCAGGTCGACCTCCTCGACGCGCGCGGCGGGCGCTCGCGCCTTCTGATGACCATCACCGAAGGGCGCAACCGGCAGGTCCGCCGGATGCTGGAAGCGCTCGGGCACCGCATCGTCGACCTGCAGCGGAAGGCGTATGGCCCCGTCCGCCTCGGCCGCCTCGCCGAGGGTGGCTGGCGGCGCTTGCGTGACGCGGAGGTCGACGCGCTCCGGGACGTGGCCGGCCTTGGCTAGGAGCGGCCCCGTCATCGCCATCGACGGTCCGGTCGGCGCCGGAAAGTCCGCCGTCAGCCGGCGCGTGGCGGAGCGGCTCGGGCTGCCCTTCGTGGACAGCGGCCTGCTCTACCGGGCCGTGGCCTGGCTGGCACTGGAACGGCGAGTGCCGCTGACGGACCCGTCCGCGGTCGCCGCCCTGGCTGAGCTGCCCGGGCTGCATATCGTGGGCGACCGGGTCCTCGACGGCGACCGCGACCTGACCGCCTTCGTGCATCAGCCGGAGATCAACTGGAACCTCTCGGCCGTCTCCTCGCAATCCGAAGTGCGGGAGGCGATCAACCGCAAGCTCCGCCGGCTGGCCGACGGCGGTGTGGTGATGGCGGGCCGCGACATCGGAACCGTGGTCTTCCCGGACGCCGACTGGAAGTTCTTCCTCACGGCAAGCCTGGAGGAGCGGGTGCGACGCCGGGCCGCCCAGTTCCAGCGCCGCGGCGAGCCGGTCGACCAGTCCGCCATGACGCAGGAGGTCGGCGACCGCGACCGGGCCGACTCGGAGCGCTCCGTGGCGCCCTTGAAGCCGGCCCTGGATGCCCTCGTGATCGACACCGACGGCGTGCCGGTGGACCAGGTCGTCGACCAGATCGTCGCCACCGTGCGCGGAGGCGACCGATGACCTACTGGTTCATGCGCTGGCTGGTGCGCTTCATCGCGAGGACCTACCTGGCCGGCGGCCTCCTCGAAGTGGACGGTGTCGAGAACGTGCCTCGCAGCGGCGCCTTGCTCGTCTGCGCCAACCACACCTCGACAGTCGATCCCCCGCTGCTGCCTGCCTTCCTGCCCCGCGCGGACAGCTGGAGCATGGGCAAGAAGGAGTACTTCGACAACTGGTTTGTGAATTGGGTCTTCCGCCGCTACCACGCTTTTCCGGTCGTCCGTCACACGGCCGACCGGGCTGCCCTCCGGCGGGCGACCGAAATCCTGCGGGCTGGGCACGTCCTGGTCCTCTACCCCGAGGGGACCCGGATCACGCAGGGTGGCCTCCACCGGCCCGAACCGGGCGCCGGCTTCCTGGCCAAGCTGACAGGCGCGCCCATCCTGCCGGTCGGCTTGATCGGGACCCGCGAAGCCTTCCCGAAGGGCAGCCTGCTCCCGCGCCGGCAGAGGGTGCAAGTCCGCTTCGGAAAGCCCTTCAAGCTCCGGGCAGAGCGTCGGGGGGGAGCGTCGGGGGAAGGGCTGCGCCCGGCCGACGCGATGGGGGGGCCCTCCCCCCTTGCCCGAAGCGAGAACCAGGAACTGGCCGACGCGATCATGCTCGAGATCGCAGAGCTCCTGCCGCCCGAGCTGCGAGGCGTGTTCTCAGACCTGGACGGCTGGCGGCAGCGGGTGGGCTCGCTGATCGAGCCCGTAAGGGCCTCGGCCTAGCCGGCGGAGGGCTTGGCCCAGTCGGCTTCCACGACGTTTCCGAGCGCCGGGTTGAAGCACGCGTCGAAAGCTTCCTTGATGCTCTGCGGCGTCAGGCGGGGCGGCTGGCCGCGGTAGGCAGCGAGGTCGACCAGCCGTGCCACGATCTGGCGCGGGTGGGAGCCGCGCAGTGGCTTCTTGCCGTAGAGCTGGAGAAGGTAAGGCACCGCGCGTTCGTCGTACGGCACCTCGTGCAGCTCACACTCGAACTTCAAGATTCGCGAGTAAGCCTCCGGCGAAGGGTTGCCGATGCCGATCTTGTAGGCCATGCGGCGCAGGAACGCCTCGTCAACCAGGGAGCTGGGCGAGATGTTGGTCGAGAAGACGACCTGGCAGAAGAAGGGCACCTGGATCTTGCGGCCGGACGCGGACAGATCCTGGAAGTCGTACCTCTTCTCCATGGGGACGATGAAGCGGTTCAGGAGCCGCATCGGGGCGACCTCCTGGCGACCGAAGTCGTCGATCACGAACACGCCGCCGTTGGCCTTCCACTGGAGCGGGGCCTCGTAGTAGCGGTTGGTGGCGTCGTAGTTGAGGTCGAGCTGGCTCAGCTGCAGCTCACCACCGGCGGTGACGTGCGGCCGCTCGCAGCGCAGGTAGCGCTTGTCGGCGGGCTGGCTCCCCTCGGCGGCCTTGTGGTAGACGGGGTCGACGAGGCGGATGATCTCTTCGCCGACCGCGATGGAGTGGGGGATCTCGATGGGCTCGCCCATCAGCAGGGCCATCCGCTCGGTGATCGTGCTCTTGCCGTTGCCCGGCGCACCGAAGATGAAGAGCGAGGCGCGGGAGACCATGGCGCCCCCGATCTGGTCGATGACGTGGTCCTCGAGCTCGAGGTTGCCGAGCGCGGTCTTCAGCCTGTCGCCGGAGATCGAAGCCTTCTCCAAGTCCTGTGCCTGCACCAGCTCCAGGTAGTCGTCGAAGGCGACCGGGCAGGCCCCCAGGTAGCGCGTCTGCACCGTGGAGAGCTCGGCCGAGCGCTGCCGCCCGGCGGTGCTCACCTCGTACGCCATCCGCTCTGGGATCGGCAGCCCTTCCAGGCCCTCCTCGCTGGCGAAGCCGGGCGAGTTCATGAGCTGGGACTTTTCGAACTCGGAGATGAGCGGCTGGATCGTGTCGAAGGGCAGGCCGAGGCGCTCGGAGAGGGCATGGCCGCTCAACCGGTCGGAAAACGCGAGAGTGCGCAGCACCAGGCTGGACACCAGGTCCCGCCGCAGGTTCAGGTCGTCCAGCGTGGTGGGGGCGCCGAGGGTCGCAACGGCCATTTGGCGCAGGGAACTATAGCCGAGTCTCCGCCGTTTACCGCGATCGTTCGACGGCCTCACGCGGCGCACTAAAATCCCGGCACCAGGCTTGGAGTACGTCGCCCTCGACCTCGAAACGACCGGCCTCGACCCCGTGCACGATCGCGTCATCGAGGTCGGCGCGGTGGCGTTCGACCACCAGACGGTGCTCGCGACCCTGGAAAGGCTCGTCGATCCGGGGCGCTCGGTCCCGGAGGCGGTGCTCCGCCTGACCGGCATCAACCCCACGCTCCTGCGCGGAGCCGCGTCCCTCCCACAGGCGATCGGTGAGCTGGCCGAGCTGCTCCGAGGGCGCCAGCCGGTCGGGCACGGCAGCACGCTGGACGTCGAGTTCCTGACGGCGGCCGGCGCCTGGACGGCGGGCGACGAGATCATCGATACCCTCGACGTCGCGCGCATTCTGCTGCCCGGGTCGCACAGCCACAGCCTCCCCGCGCTGGCGGCGGAGCTCGGGCTGGAGCAGCCGCGGCCGCACCGCGCCTTCGACGACGCCGGCGCGACCCGGCAGCTGTTCCTGCGGCTCCGGGAGGTGGCGGGAGCCCTGGACGAGTCCATCAAGGAATCGATGCTGGCGCTGGTGGCGCCCTACACCTGGGCGATCGCGCGATTTTTCGCCGACGCCCTGACGGCGCCGGTGCCTGCCCTGCCGTACCCGCGCCCTCCGGCGCCTGCCCAGGAGGTGGGGGCCAAACGGGCGGCGCCCGCGTGGAGCCTCCCCGCCTTGAGCGCCCTGCTCTCGCCCGGAGGGCCGCTCGCGACCGCCTTTCCCGAGTACGAGCAGCGCGACGCGCAGGTCCAGATGC
>CATPBK010000086.1 GCA_955652705.1 Candidatus Dormiibacterota bacterium
CTGATCCGGCTTGACATGTGACCATTCGGTCACCTATAGTCTCTCGGTATGGACGAGGTGTTCAGAGCCCTCGCAGACCCGACCCGGCGGAGCCTGCTCGACGAGCTGTTCCGCGAAGACGGGCAGCCTCTGAGTGCGCTGCAGGCGCGCTTGCCGATGACCCGTTTCGGCGTAATGAAACACCTGCGACAGCTCGAAGAGGCGGGCCTGGTGGTGACCAGGCGGCGAGGGCGCGAAAAGCTGCATTTTCTGAACCCCGTTCCGATCCGGCTCGTCCACGACCGGTGGGTGAGCAAGTACGCCGAGCCCTGGGCCGCGGCGCTGAGCGGCCTCAAGTCCAGATTGGAGGAAAGCATGGAAAAGGTTTTCGAGATCTACATCAAGACGACCCCGGAGCGTCTTTGGGAGGCGATCACCGACAGCGAGATGAGGAGCAAGTACAGCTTCGGCGCCCGGTGCAACACGGACTGGGCGCCTGGCTCCCGCTACGAGATGGGCCACCCGGCCAACCCCGCGCTCCTGGGCGAGGGGGAGAACCTCGAGGTCGAGCCGCCGCGCCGGTTGGTGCAGACGATGAGGGCCCTGTGGAGCGAGGATGTGAAGGCCGAGGGAACCTCGCGGGTGACCTGGGAGATCGAACCGGTCGGCGACTCCTGCCGCCTGACCGTTACCCACGACCAGCTGCGCGAGGGCGCCAACAGCGAGCTCTACGGCGGCTGGCCGATGATCCTCTCCGGGCTGAAGACGCTGCTCGAGACAGGCGAGCTGCTGACCACGCCGGGATCGCTGATGTACGCCAGCGCGGGCTCGGCGGACGCCGGGCGCCCCAGCTCCGAATAGTGGTTGGGCTCGATCGCCTGCACGAGGCGATGGCGGCTCGCGTCGCCAAGGGTGAGCTTCCCGGAATCGTGATGGTCGTCGCCCGCGGTGACGACCATCACGTCGATCCGATCGGCGTGATGGCATTCGACAGCAGCGATCCGATGCAGCGCGACACGATCTTTCGCATCGCTTCGCTCACGAAGCCGATCCTCGCCGCGGCGACGATGATGCTGGTTGAAGAGGGGAGGCTGTTCTTGGATGAGCCGGTCGACCGGCTGCTTCCGGAGCTGGCCGACCGCAGAGTGCTGAAGCGTATCGACGGTCCCCTGGAGGACACCGTCGCGGCCAAGCGCCCGATCACGGTGGAGGACCTGCTGACCTTCCGCCTGGGTCACGGCTTGATCTTCGAGCCCAGCTTCGATCCGCCCTTCCCGATCGTGAATGCAGCCATGCAGCTGCAGCTCGTCATGGGGCCGCCTGACCCACGTACGCCTCATGACCCGGACGAATGGATCAAGCGATTCGGAAGCCTGCCACTGATGTACCAGCCCGGCGAAAGGTGGCAGTACAACACCGGCTCGCTCGTGCTCGGCGTCCTGGTCGCGCGCGCCTCAGGTCAGACGCTGGAGGACTTCTTCAGGACGCGCATCTTCGAGCCGCTGGGCATGACGGAGACAGGCTTCTTCATGCCCGCTGAGGAGACGGGACGGCTGCCGAGCTACTACATGACGAATTTCGAGACCGGGAAGCTCGAGCTGCAGACGCTCTCCGCCCCCAGCGAGTGGACCAAGCCACCCGCATTTCCCTCGGGCGCGGCCGGCCTTTTATCGACCGCCGACGACTTTCTGGCCTTCGCCCGGCTGCTGCTCAACAAGGGCGTGCACAAGGAGGCGCGGCTCCTATCTGAGAAATCGGTCGAGCTGATGACGACGAATCACCTGACGCTAGAGCAAATGGCCGGGGGCGGGCCGGTTCTCGCCGGGCGCGGCTGGGGTTTCGGGATGGCGGTCATCACCGCGGCGGACGACCCATCGGGCGAACCTGGCAGCTACGGCTGGGCGGGCGGCTACGGCACAGGCTGGTTCAACGATCCGAACCGGAACCTGATCGCCATCGCCCTCACACAGACCTCCGACTTCCTGTTCAACGGCGGGTTGGACGAGTTCGGGAAGCTTGCCTCCCAGTCATAGCCGTTGGCTCAGGCCCCCCATCGCCTAAGCGACCTGAAGCGCGCCGGACACTACGCTGTCCTGTGACACATGGCAGAGCACGAATCGGTCAGCGAGCACGGCCCGGACGTCGTCGCCCCTCCCCCACTCGTCTATCTGATCCCGCTCGTCGCCGGCCTGGTGCTTGACCGGCGCCTGCCCATGCCGCGCCTTCCGAGGGCCGCTCGGACGGCAGGCTTGCCGGTGCTGGCGGTTGGCATCGGCCTTCTTGGCTGGTTCGTGGCTGCGATGGTCAGAGCGCGCACGCCGATCGATATCCGCGCGGCTCCTACCACGCTCGTCGAAGCCGGTCCTTTCGCACATACGCGGAACCCGGGCTACCTGGGCATGGCGCTGACCTACACCGGCATCAGCCTGCTGTCGGGCGGTCTCTGGTCCCTGCTCTTCCTGCCGGCCGCGCTGCTGGCCGTCGACCGGGGGGTGATCCGGCGCGAGGAGCAGTATCTCGAGCGCCGCTTCGGGGCCAGTTACGGCGACTACCGCAGCCGCGTCCGGCGCTGGATCTGATCTAGCCGGAACCGGAGGCGACCGCGATATGAGCAGGACTGTCGAGGAAATGAACCGCAGGCTGCTGAGGGCTCGGGATGCCATGGACCGCAGCTATGCGCAGCCGCTCGATGTCCCGGCGCTGGCCGCGATTTCCAACGTGTCGGAGGCCCACTTCATCCGTTCCTTCCGGGCCACGTTCGGGGAGACGCCCCACCGCTACCTGCAGCGACGCCGCGTCGAGCGGGCGATGTACCTGCTCCGAGGAAGCGATAGTGACGTCACCGACATCTGCTTTGACGTGGGCTTCACCAGCCTGGGTACTTTCAGCCGGACATTTCGAGAGATCGTGGGCGAACCGCCCGGGGTCTACCGCAAGCGCGGTCCCCTTCAACCGGTTCCGACCTGCTTCGCGATGAGGTGGTCCAGACCGAGCAGTTTTGGAGAAGCGCGTCCGGCGGATCGGCCCTAGCGTGATACCCGTACCAACCACCAAATAGCTGAGGTTAAACCGCAATGCTCAAGTCCATCCAGATCAGCTCGATCTACGTCCCGGACCAGGACCAAGCGCTCGACTTCTACGTAGGCAAGGTCGGCTTGGAAGTGCACACCGACGTGGACCTAGGCTTCATGCGCTGGCTCACGGTCTGCGTTCCCGGCGACCGCTCCCGCGAGATCCTCCTCGAAAAGATCGGTGGGCCATACATGGATGCCAAAACCGCTGACCAGGTCCGCGAAGTGCTGAGCAAGGGCGCCTCGGGTGGGCACCTGTTCTTCACAGTCGATGACTGCCGTAAGACGTATGACGACCTGGTCGCCAAAGGCGTCGAAGTCACGCAAGAGCCGACCGAGCAGACCTACGGCATCGACTTTGGTGTGCGCGACCCCTTCGGCAACAGTGTCAGGTTCAGCCAGCCGGCGGCAGTCGAAGCTCGCTGAGCTCGACGAAGGGAGGTATCACATGCGATTCCGCACCACGATTCTCCAGAGCGGCAAGACCGCTGCCGGCATCCAGATTCCCGACGAGATTGTTGAGGCCCTGGGGTCGGGCAAACGTCCC
>CATPBK010000087.1 GCA_955652705.1 Candidatus Dormiibacterota bacterium
GGTCTACAACGCGGCGGGCAAGCTGCTGGCCAAAGCGACCTCCAGCTGCCTCGCGATCGAGGCCGCTCCGCGAGCGTGACAAAGTCCGAGATGCAGTCCCGGATCGAGCGGCTGCTAGAGGGCGAGGAGGCCGGCTCGGCGGCCTGGCGCTGGCTCGGGATCAAGCTCCTCGAAGCCGCTCCAGGGCGCACGCTCTGCGAGATGCCGGTGACAGAGGACATGCGCAACCACCAGGGCGTCTGTCATGGTGGGTTCATCACCGCGCTGGCCGACTCGGCGATGGGCTCGGCGCTGGCGACCGTCCTGCCGGAAGGCGAGCGCCACATGAGTTTCGACCTGAAGCTGAGCCTGATGCGCACGGTCCGCGTGGGCGAGACGCTGCGTGCCGAGGGCACGGTGCTGCACGCCGGTCGCCGCACGGCGGTGGGCGAGTGCCGCCTGCGCGTCGAAGGCAAGCTGGTGGCGACAGCCAGCGGGAGTTTCATCGTCCACCGTCCGGAGCAAACTGACTAACTCATGCCGATCGATCGGATCACGATCCGGGGCGCGCGCGAGCACAACCTGAAGGACGTCAACCTCACCATCCCGCGCGACAAGCTGGTGGTGTTCACGGGCCTGTCGGGCTCGGGGAAGTCCTCTCTTGCGTTCGATACGATCTACGCCGAGGGCCAGCGCCGGTACGTCGAGTCGCTCTCCGCCTACGCCCGCCAGTTCCTGGGGCAGATGGAGAAGCCTGACGTGGACGTGATCGAGGGCCTCTCGCCGGCGATCTCGATCGACCAGAAAGGGACCTCCAGGAACCCAAGGTCGACAGTGGGCACCGTGACCGAGGTCTACGACTACCTGCGGCTCCTCTTCGCCCGGGTCGGCCACCCGCATTGCCCGGTCTGCGGGCGGCCCATCGAGAAACGGACCGTCGAGCAGATGGCCGACCAGGTTGAGAAGATGCCGACCGGGACCCGGCTGCTGGTGCTCGGGCCGGTCGTACGCGGACGCAAGGGCGAGTACCACTCGCTGCTGGAGGACATCCGGAAGTCGGGATTCGTCCGGGTCCGCGTCGACAAGCAGCTCTACGAGCTGGGCGAGACCATCCCGCTGGAGAAGAACAAGAAGCACGACATCGAAGTCGTGGTCGACAGGCTCGTCATCGGACCCGACCTCCGGACGCGTCTGGTCGACTCGCTGGAAACCGCGCTGCGGCTGGGACAGGGCTCGATCCTGCTCGCGCCTCTCAACGGCGGGGAAGAGATTCAGATGAGCCAGAACTACGCCTGCCCCTACGACGGCACCTCAGTGCAGGAGCCGGAGCCGCGCAACTTCTCCTTCAACACGCCACACGGGGCCTGCCCCACCTGTACCGGGATCGGGACCCGGCTGGTGGCCGACGCCGACTTGGTGGTGCCCGACCCCTCGCTCTCGCTGGCCGAGGGCGCGATCGCGCCCTGGAGCCGCTCCAACTTCTTCTACCCGGAGCTCCTGGAGGCGGTCTGCAGCCACTTCAAGATCGACATGCGAAAGCCCTGGTCCAAGCTCACCGCCGAGCAGCGCAAGGTGCTGCTGGAGGGCACCGGGGGCAAGAAGATCCGCTTCACGTACACGAACCAGTACGGCCACCACCGCTGGTACGAGGCGGTTTTCGAGGGAGTCCTCGCCAACCTCCAGCGGCGGCATACCGAAACCGAGTCCGAGTTCGTCCGCGAGGAGCTCGAGAAGTTCATGAGCGAGAAGCCCTGCCCGGCCTGCAACGGGCAGCGCTTGAAGCCTGAGTCGCTGGCGGTGACGGTCGGCGACCGCAACATCGCGCAGGTCTGCGAGCTCTCGGTCGCGGCGGCCATCGATTACTTCCAGGGCTTGCGGCTCAGCGAGCGCGAGGACCTGATCGCGCGCGGCATTTTGAAGGAGATCCTGGAGCGCCTCCAGTTCATGATCGACGTCGGCCTCGAGTACCTGACGATCCAGCGCTCGGCGACCTCTCTGTCAGGCGGCGAATCGCAGCGGATCCGCCTGGCGACGCAGATCGGCTCCAAGCTGATGGGTGTCCTCTACATCCTCGACGAGCCGTCGATCGGACTCCACCAGCGCGACAACCGGAAGCTGATCAACACGCTCGTGCAGCTGCGTGACCTCGGCAACACCCTGATCGTGGTCGAGCACGACGAGGAGACGATCCGGTCGGCTGACTTCATGGTCGACATCGGTCCCGCGGCGGGCGAACACGGTGGCGAGATCATCGCCGCGGGGCCGGTCGAAGAGGTCCTTCGGCATCCAACATCCCTGACCGCGGCCTACCTGCGGGGCGACCGCGAGATCCCGATGCCGGCCCGGCGCCGGCCTCGGAGCAGCATCAAGCGGCTTGTCGTCCGCGGAGCCCGCGAGAACAACTTGAAGAACGTGGACGTCGAGTTTCCGCTCGGCTGCTTCATCGCCGTGTCCGGGGTGAGCGGGTCCGGCAAATCATCACTGGTGACGGACATCCTCTCGCGGCGGCTCGCCCAGCACTTCTACCGGGCCAAGGAGCGGCCGGGGGCCCACCGCACGGTCGAGGGGCTGCAGCACATCGACAAGGTGATCGACATCGACCAGTCCCCGATCGGGCGGACGCCACGTTCCAACCCCGCCACCTACACCGGCCTCTGGCAGCCGCTCCGCGACCTCTTCGCGGCGTTGCCCGCGGCGCGGATGCGTGGGTACAAGGCCGGCCGCTTCTCCTTCAACGTGCCCAACGCCGGGCGCTGCGAGAACTGCAAGGGCGACGGGATCATCAAGATCGAGATGCACTTTCTGCCCGACGTCTACGTGCCCTGCGAGGTCTGCCACGGCACCCGCTACAACCGCGAGGTGCAGGAGATCAAGTTCCGGGATCACTCGATTTCGGACATCCTCGAACTCACCGTCGACGAGGCGATGGACGTCTTCGAAAACGTGCCGAAAGTGCGCTCCAAGCTGCGTACGCTGCACGACGTCGGCCTCGGCTACATCCGCCTCGGACAGCAGGCCACCCAGCTGAGCGGGGGAGAGGCACAGCGCGTCAAGCTCTCGACTGAGCTTTCGCGCCGGGACACCGGTAAAACGTTTTACATCCTGGACGAGCCGACAACGGGCCTCCACTACGCCGACGTGGAGCGCCTTCTCCAGGTGTTGCACCGCCTCGTCGACCAGGGCAACACCGTGGTGATCATCGAGCACAACCTGGAGGTGCTGAAAACCGCCGACTGGATGATCGACCTCGGACCCGAAGGGGGCGATCGCGGTGGCTACGTGGTGGCCACCGGCACGCCGGAGGACCTGGCCCGCAATGACGCGTCATACACGGGCCGTTACCTGCGGCCCGTTCTGGAGCGGGCGGGCACGCTGCGATCCCGTCAGCGGAAGGCCGTCCACCTCGTGCCCGAGCCAGTCGCCGGCTGAGATCCCGGCCCCCCGAACCCCATCCAGAGTCGCTACTAAGTCGAAAACTGGACTTCGCGCGTTATTTGCTATACAACACTTGCCACTCAGTTAACGGGGAGGGTAGGATTGCCTCAGTCGATCGTCCAGGAAGGGCCGGTAGTCAAAGAGATCGGACCTTTCCGCTTCCACGCCCTCATCCACCGCGAGCTCGGCATGGCGCTCCCCAGCTTTGCCCTTCGTCTGGTGGGTGAGGACGGGAAGCCGATTTCCCTCGGGACGATCGAGCGGGCCTCGAGCGATCTGACGGGTCTGCGCAACCACGTCGCCTTCTGGATGAAAATCCAGGAGCAGCGAATCGTGGCTGCCGACCAAGCCGCCCGCGGCCAGGCGGCCGAGCCGCAGCAGCGCGGCACCACGTTGGACCTCCTCGGCGGCTGGCGGCAGGCGCTCAGCACAGCCCGCTGGGGCCTGCACGAGATTCGCGGACTCATCGAGGAAGAAGCCGTCTGACCCTGCACGGGGGAGGCACGTGTACCCCCTCCCGCAGCACGACACTTGGGTCGTCGGTGGGCGCCACCTCATTCGCGCGGGGTAAACCCAGCGCTACGCACGACGAGCCGCCTCTTGATCGGGACAGCGACTTGCAGCGCTAACCAGGGCGTATCTCGCGGAGGGCAGCCTAAGCTTTGCCTGCGTGCCCGACCGCCTGACTTCCCTGGACGCCACTTTCCTCAACTTCGAACGCCCGACCGCGCCCCTCCACGTGGCCGGCCTCTACATCTTCGAGGGCACCCCCGAGCTGGAGGGCCGGCCGGGGCTGGCGGGGATGTTCAAAGCCATCGAGGAACGCCTGACGGAGGTGCCCCGCTACCGGCAGAGACTGGCGGGGGTGCCACTTGGCCTCGGCCACCCACTCTGGATCGAGGATGCTGACTTCGACCTCAGCTACCACCTCCGGCGGGCGGCCCTCCCGAGCCCCGGCGGTCGCCAAGAGCTGCTGGAGTACGTCGCCCGCCTGCATGCCCGGCCGCTCGACCGCACGCGCCCGCTCTGGGAGGTGTATGTCATCGAGGGCCTGGAAGGCGGCCGGATGGCCCTCTACAGCAAGGTCCACCACGCGATGGTGGACGGCATCTCGGGCATCGACCTCGTCACGATCCTCTTCGACTTCGACGCCAAAGGCCGGACTCCGCGTCGAAAGGGCCGCAGGCTGCCCGAGGCGGCGCCTGGCAGGGTCGAGCTTCTGGCCGGCACCGCCCTCGACTTCGCCGGTGAAATCGTGTCCACGGTCCGGAAGACGGTGGCCGACCCGCGCGGGCTGCTCGTCAACGCAGCGGGCGCGGTCGCGATGCGCACGCTCGCCCAGCTCTTCCAGCCGGTTCCGGAGGGGCCGCTCAACGCCCCGGTCGGCGCCCACCGGCGGATCGAGCTGGCGGCGATCAGCCTCGACCGGGCCAAGGCGATCAAGGACCGCTGGAGCGGGACGGTCAACGACGTCGTGCTGACGGCGGTGGCCGAGGCGGTCCACCACTTCCTGAAGCACCGGGGCGCCGCCCGGCCGGGACTCCACTACCGGGTCATGGTGCCGGTTTCGGTGCGGGATCCCTCCCAGCGCATGACTCTGGGCAACCGAGTCACGGCCATCTTCGCCGACCTCCCGGTCGGGCCGATGACGCCTCGCCAGCGGTTCCTCAAGGTGCATCGCGAGATGGCGGGCTTGAAGGAGAATCACCAAGCGCTGGCAGCGGACCGGCTGATCGCGATCACGTCCTGGGCGCCGGCCACCCTGCACGTCCTGGCCGGCCGGCTGAGCCTCTCCGGCCAGCGCTTCATCAACCTCGTCGTGTCGAATGTGCCCGGGGTGCAGGTTCCCCTCTACGTCGGCGGCGCAAGGCTCGTGGAGGCCTACCCGCTCCTTCCGCTGGCCGGCAACCTGGCGCTGGTCATCTGCGTCAGCAGCTACAACGGCGCACTCTACTGGGGCCTGATCGGGGACCGGGACGGCCTGCCGGACCTGGAAGTCCTGAGGGAAGGGCTCGAGCTCGGCTTCGAGCGGTTGGAGCGCGCGGCCGGGATCCGCCGGGTCCGAAAGGCGGCTAGAGACCGAGCGTCAACCGCGTGACGCGGTCCTTGATACGTGTCGGCACCAGCTTGTCGACCGCGGCCAGCAGCTGCGCGTCGTACCCGATCAGGTAGCGCGGCGCCGGCGACCGCGACTCGAGCGCACCGGCGACCACTTGAGCCACCTTGTCCGGCTCGCCGAGCAGCCGCTGGGTGAGCCGCACGCCGCTCAGCATCCGCTCGTAGGCGCCGGCGTAGCGGGAGCCGGCCCGGCGGCGCACATCGCGCTCGTTCTCATCCCAGATCCCGGTCCGGAAACCGCCGGGTTCGACCAGGATGACCTTGATCCCGTCAGCCGCGACCTCCATCCGAAGCGCATCCGAGAGCGCTTCGACAGCGTGCTTGCAGGCCTGGTACCAGCCGGTCAGCGGCGTCGTGGTGACGCCGTAGATGGAAGACATGTTCACGATCCGCCCATCACCGGCCCGGCGCATGTGCGGCAGCACGAGCCGGGCCAGCCTCAAGGGCGCCAGGACCATGGTCTCGAAGACCGCGCGGGCCTCCTCGTCGGAAATGTCCTGGACCGCGCCGGTGACCGAATGGCCCGCGTTGTTGACCAGGCCCCAGGGGCGGACCCTGGCGATGACCCGGGCGCAGGCTTTCGGGTCGGTCACGTCCAGGAGGACCGTGTCCACCTCCACGCCCGCCGCCCGGGCCGTGCTGCGCACGGAGACCGCCTTCGCCGCCGAGCGAACCGAGCACACGGCGCGAAAACCCCGCCGGGCCAGCTCGATCACCGTCGCCAGGCCGAAACCTGAGTTGGCGCCGGTCACGAGGACCGTGCCCGCCATGCTACGAATGTATCCGGTGCGTTCCCTGCAGGTGGACCTCGACGGTCCCGTTCACTACGCCGACCACGGCGGCGAGGGCACGCCGCTCCTGCTCATCCACGGGCTGGGCGGGTCGAGCCTCAACTGGATGGCGGTCGCGCCCAGCCTGGCCGAAACCCATCGCGTCCTGGCCCTCGACCTGCTCGGATTCGGGCAGACCCCGCTGGCCGGTCGCAAGGCGACGCTGGAAGCCAACCGGCGGATGGTCGACCGCTTCGTGCGGGAGGTCATCGGCGAGCCCGCGATCCTGGTCGGCAACTCGATGGGCGGGCTGATCTCGATTCTGGAATCGGCGGCCGCGCCGGCCCAGGTGCGCGGCCTGGTCCTCGTCAATCCGGCGGTACCAAAGCCGATCGGAGCGATCGGCGAAGCGCTCGTCCAGGCGCTCTTCATCAGCTTCCTGGCGCCGGGAGTGGCGGAGCTGGCGCTGGCCACCCGCGGCCGGATGGTAGAGCCCGAGGTGGTGGTCGCGCGGATTCTCGGACTGGTCGCCCGCCACCCGGAAAAGGTCGGCCGCGAGATCGTCGAGGCCCACCTCGAGCAGGCGCGTCGGCGCCACGGAAGGCGGGAGGCCGAGCGGGCCTTCATCCAGGCCTCGCGTTCACTGGTCGCCGTCTACGCGAGAAAGCGCAACTTCTACTCCACAGTGGAGCGGATCTCGGCGCCGACGCTCCTGGTGCACGGCGCCCACGACCGGCTGGTCCCGCTGGCCGCCGCCCAGGAGCTGGCTCGCCGCCGGCCCGACTGGACCTTCCACGTCTACCGGGACCTTGGCCACGTGCCGATGATGGAAGATCCCGAGGACTTTCTCCGCGTGGTCGGGGGCTGGCTCGGCCGCCTGGCCGCGGCGAGCGCGGCCTAGAGCCGGGTGGCTCGATTCCTCGTCACCGGCGGCACCGGCTTCATCGGCCGTCACCTGCTCGCCGAGCTGCTCCAGCGCGGTGACGAGGTCAACGCGCTGGTCCGCAAGGCCTCACGGTCGAAGCTCGAGGAGCGCTGGGGCGACCGGGTCCGCCCGGTCGACGGGGACATCACCAAGCCGCACCTCGGATTGAGCGAAGCCGACCGCCGCCGGCTGCACGGCGCCGAGGTCTTTCATCTGGCCGCGGTCTACGACCTGGAGGCGAGCGAGGAGGCCAACGAGCGGACCAACGTGGAAGGCACCCGGAACGCCGTCGACCTCGCCAACGAGATCGGGGCCGAGCGTTTCCATCACATCAGCTCGATCGCGGTGTCGGGCGGGTCCTTCAAGGGCGAGTTCACAGAGCAGATGTTCGACGAAGGCCAGAAGCTCGAGCACCCCTACTACAAGAGCAAGCACCAGGCCGAGAAGACCGTGCGCGAGCGAGCCCGGGTCCCGGTCCGGATCTACCGGCCGGGGATCGTGGTCGGGTCCTCCAGGACCGGCGAGGCCGACCGCGTGGACGGCATCTACTACTCGTTCAAGATCGTCCAGCGACTGCGGGACGCCCTCCCGCCGTGGATCCCGCTGATCGGCGTGGAAGGCGGTCGCATCAACCTGGTCCCGGTCGACTACGTGGCGGCCGCGCTGGCGGAGATCGCCCACCGGCCTGGACTTGACGGCAAGACCTTCCAGGTCGTTGACCCTGAGGTGCGCAGCTTCGGCGACACCCTGAACGAGTTCTGCCGCGCCGCCCACGCGCCGCAGTTCACGCTCCGGATCGACTCCCGCGCCGCGGGCGTCGTGCCCGGCGACATGGTCAAGATGCTGGGCAGCTGGAAGGCGGCCAGGACTCTCCGCAAGCAGGTCCTGGAGGGGCTCCAGATCCCGCCGGCCGCGCTCGACTACATGAACAACCGGGCCAGGTTCAGCTCCCGCAATACCGAGGCGGCCCTGGAGGGGAGCGGCATCGAGTGCCCGCGGCTGCCGAGCTACGCCTGGAGGCTCTGGGACTACTGGGAGCGCCACCTCGACCGCCAGGCGCCAACGCCCGAGAACCTGCGCGCCGTGCTGCAGGACAAGGTCGTCCTAATCACCGGCGCGTCGAGCGGGATCGGCCGGGCCACCGCTCGGGCGATCGGCCGGTACGGGGCGGTCGTGGTGCTTGTCTCCCGGACGCGGGAGAAGCTGGACGAGGTCAAGGCCCAGATCGAGGCGGACGGCGGGCAGGCCCACGTTTACCCGACCGACCTCGCCGACCTGGACGCCTGCCAGGCGATGGCCGAGAAGGTCCTGGCCGACCACGGCCGGGTCGACATCCTGGTCAACAACGCGGGCCGTTCGATCCGGCGTTCGGTCCACGAATCGCTGGACCGCTTTCACGACTTCCAGCGAACGATGCAGCTGAACTACTTCGGCGCCGTCCGGTTGCTGCTCTCGCTTCTGCCCCACATGCAGAAGCGGAAGACCGGCCACGTGATCAACATCTCGAGCATCGGGGTGCAGGCCTACCCGCCGAGGTTCGGCGCCTATGTGGCGTCAAAGAGCGCCCTGGCGGCGCTGAGCCGCTGCCTGGGGCCGGAGGTGGCCGACGACGGCATCGCGATCACGAACATCCACATGCCCCTCGTCAGGACCCCGATGATCGCGCCGACCGGCATGTACAAGAACTTCCCGACCATGTCACCCGAGGAGGCGGCCGACATGGTGCTGGCCGCGATCCTGACGCGTCCGCCCGAGGTCAGCACTCGGCTGGGCAAGCTCGGAGAGACGGTGGACGTGGTCGCCCCCGGACTCCTGCAGCTGGTCATGACCGGCGCCTATCACGTGTTCCCGGAATCCACTCCCAAGAAGGAGGAGAAGAAGGATGACGGGGACGGCGCCAAGCAGAAGCAGCCGGCGGAGGAGGAGATGTCAGTCGAGGCCGCGGCGATGGCGTACCTGATGAAGGGCATCCACTTCTAAGCCAGGAAAGAGCCCGATTCTCGCGGCGCTGATCTGATCTATTTGGAGCGGCGCACTTGCGCCGCCTGCCGCGCGCTGCGGCGCGCGAGCCTCTAACGAAGGGCCTTTACGCCACGAAACCGGGTCCCTCGCTCAGAGGATATGCATTGGCCTTGACTTGTCCTTTATTTGGAGCGCCCCACTCGCTTGCTTTGGGGCCCCCGTGCCGGGCCTCCGGCATGGGGAATGGCCCCCTGCCGCGCGCTGCGGCGCGCGAGCCTGTTAGGA
>CATPBK010000088.1 GCA_955652705.1 Candidatus Dormiibacterota bacterium
CCCCTAAATGGGGAGGCGAGTAACGTCCCAGAACTCGCCCTCCCCATTTAGGGGAGGGGTAGGGGTGGGGCCGGCCATTAACAGCAGTACTGGCAACCCAGGTTCTCGACCCTCACGGTCTACCAGTGCCCACGCGACGTCAGACGCTTATCGCCAGGCAGCTTCGGAGCGACATGACGGGCCTGGAATGGAAGCTCTGGACGCACCTGCGTCTGCACCAACTCGACGGCCACAAATTCAGGCGACAAGTGCCAATCGGCCCGTTCTTCGTCGACTTCGCGTGCCTGAGAGCGCGGGTTGTAGTCGAAATCGACGGCCCGGCGCATGACTTTAGCGTCCTGGCTGATGCGCGCCGGGATGCTTGGTTGGAGGCCGCGGGCTACCTGGTCCTCCGTTATACCGCGGACTGGCTGGCCGAAGACACAGACGCTGTTGTCGAGGACATCGGCAACCATCTGGCGGGCCGGCGGAGCCCTCGCGACCCCTCCCTACCCTCCCCGCCAAGCGGGGAGGCGAGTTAGGTGGGCTCCCCCGCCAAGCGGGGAGGCGAGTTAGGTGGGCTCCCTGGCCAAGCGGGCAAGGACTCGAATCTAGAGAAGGATTCGCCCCTGCTCCATGATCTTGCGCCCGTCGACCGTCACGTCCGCGTGGCTGGCGAGGACGTCGACGTGACTCGGACATTCCCAGTCGGCGCCGGTCTCGAAACCGTAAGGGTCGCCGAACGCCACGTGCACGCCGGGGAACTTCTCGTCCTGCAGGAAGTTGCCGATGATCCGTTTCAGTCCGACGTTGGTCCCGATCGCAAACTCTCCGACCCGGTTGGAGTCGGCGTGCTGGCCCATGTAAGCGGCGATGTCCAGCGCGAGCTCCTCGTTGGCCGTCTCAACCCCGGCCAACCGGCCGGCGCGTACGCGCATGCGGACCGGCGTCTCGAAGACGCCGTACTTATGCGTGAACCAGTCGCCCATCTCCTCGGCTGCGATGACGCCGTCGACGCTGAGCGGCGAGGTAAACGTCTCGCCCTCAGGCAGGTTCCCCCAAAGGCCCTGCTCGTGGTAGCGGCCGTCGCACGGGATCCAGCGCAGGCCCGGGCCGAAGGTGGCTTTGAGGTCGGTGCCGGCGCGCGTCGTCACCTCGATCCTGGCCGCCGTCCGCGCGACCTCGTAAACCTGGCGCGTGACGCGGTAGACCTCTTCGTAGTCGACCGCCATGCCGTCTGTCATCAGCTGCTCATCGATCCCCGGCATGTGGCCGTGCCGGCAGTGCAGCTCCTCGACCAGCAGGCGCAGGAGCGGGCCGCGGAAGGCCATCTCGCCCGGCTTGCTCTCGCCCATATAAATGGACGCGGTCGGCCGCAGAGCGCGGATCTCGTCGGCGAGGCTGCGCGGGAGGCCGCGGGCTGGACGCTCGACGTGGTCCTCCAGCTTCCAGCTGCGCACCTGCGCGCCCGTGCCAAGAGCCTCCTGGTCGATCGCCTGGGCGATTTCTGAGGTGCCCTCGTCGAAGACCAGCGCGACGCGGTCGCGGCCGGTGATTCCCAGGCAGACGCGGACCGCATTGCGCGCGCCCGTGACGAAATCGTGACGCACGCCCTCAGGATATGGGTGGAAATGCACTCACATCTGCGCGGAAAATCGGGCTATATTTGCGAGGGCGCGATGGGGGTGGCTCTGGGGAGACTGTTTTCCGCACTGTTTTCCGCGCTGGCCCCGCGAGCGACTGTGGGACGCAAGGAGGCCAGGCGGTGACCTACGTAGACAAGGCGTTGACCTGCCGCGACTGTGGCAGGGAGTTCGTTTTCACGGCCGGGGAGCAGGAGTTCTACGCGCAGCGCGGGCTGATGAACGAGCCGCGCCGGTGCTACGACTGTCGACAGGCTCGCCGTCAGGGCGATGGCGCCCGACCCGTACGCGAGCTGCACGACGTGGTCTGCTCCAACTGCGGTAAGCCGGCGCAGGTGCCGTTCATTCCGACGGGCAGCCGACCGGTCTACTGCGCCGACTGCTTCCAGACCGTTCGCCGCTAAAACAGGGCACTGATAGAAGACGATCACGGCGGGGCATAATCGCCTCACCGTGGCCACCGCTCCCTCGCTCCTGCACCTCGGCTCGCTCATGGGCGGGGTCCGCTCGGTCGACCAGGTCGCGGTCGAGGAGCGCGCCGCCTCGCTCGGGAAGCGCTCCATCAAGAAAGGATCCAAGGTCTGGGCGCTGGAGCTGGCCATCCGGATGATGGACCTGACCACGCTCGAGGGCGCAGACACGCCGGGCAAGGTGGCGGCCCTCTGCGGGAAGGCGATCCGGCCCGATCCCACCGACCACTCAGTCCCAAGTGTGGCGGCGGTCTGCCTCTATCCGTCGCTGATCGCGCACGCTGTCCAGCACCTGCGGGGCACCTCGGTCAAGGTGGCCTCGGTGGCGACAGCCTTCCCTTCGGGCCAGACCTTCACGACCGTCAAAGTGACTGAAACCCGTGAAGCGGTGGCCGCCGGCGCCGACGAGATCGACATGGTCATCGACCGCGGCGCCTTCCTTTCCGGCGGCTATCAGAAGGTCTACGACGAGATCGTCAGGATCAAGGAAGCCTGCGGCTCGGCGCACCTGAAGGTGATCCTGGAGACCGGCGAGCTGGGCAGCTACGACAACGTGCGGCGGGCCTCCGTCCTGGCCATGGCGGCCGGGGCCGACTTCATCAAGACTTCGACCGGCAAGATCCAGCCCGCGGCCACGCCAGCGGTGACGCTCGTGATGATGGAGGCGATCCGCGACTTCCACCGCGAGACCGGCCGCTCGGTCGGCCTGAAGGCGGCCGGCGGCATCCGGACCGCCAAGCAGGCCGTTCAGTATCTCGTGGTGCTCTACGAAACGCTCGGTCCCGATTGGATGACACCCGACCGCTTCCGGCTGGGCGCCTCCTCGCTGCTCAACGACGTCTTGATGCAGCTGGCCAAAGAGAAGACCGGCGCCTACCAGTCGGGCGACTACTTCACGATCGATTAGCGAATGGCCATCACCAAGCGATCCAGCACAGCTCTCGCGGCGCACCGGTTCGAGTACGAGCCGGCGCCGGAGGCGATCGACCACGTCAGCATCGCCCCTCGCTACGGGCTCTTCATCGGCGGCAAGTTCGTCGAGCCGAGGTCCGGGAAGTGGTTTCCGACCATCAACCCAGCCACCGAGGAGCCGCTGTCCGAGGTGGCCGAGGCGCTGAAGGCCGACGTCGACCGCGCGGTGGTGGCGGCCGCCTCGGCCCAGGAGTCCTGGGGGCGGCTCAAGCCAAGCCGGCGCGCCCGCTACATCTTCAGGATCTCGCGCCTGCTCCAGGAGCGCTCGAGGGAGCTGGCGGTGGTCGAGTCCCTGGACGGCGGCAAGCCGATCAAGGAGTCGCGCGACGTCGACGTGCCCCTCGCCGCCGCGCACTTCTTCTACTACGCGGGCTGGGCCGACAAGCTGGAGTGGGCGTTCCCGAACCGCCGGCCCCGGCCGGTTGGCGTCTGCGGGCAGATCATCCCCTGGAACTTCCCGCTCCTGATGCTGGCCTGGAAGATCGCGCCGGCGCTGGCCGCCGGCAACGCAGTGGTCCTGAAACCGGCCGAGACCACGCCGCTGACGGCGCTGCTCTTCGCCGAGATCTGCCAGCAGGCCGACCTCCCGCCGGGCGTGGTCAACATCATCACCGGCGCCGGCAAGACTGGCTCTTTGCTGGTCACCCACCCTGACGTCAAGAAGGTCGCCTTCACCGGGTCGACGGAGGTGGGCAAGCTGATCCAGAAGGCCGTCGCCGGCACCGGCAAGCACCTGAGCCTGGAGCTGGGCGGCAAGGCCGCCAACATCGTGTTCGACGACGCCCCGCTCGACCAGGCGGTCGAGGGCATCATCAACGGGATCTTCTTCAACCAGGGCCACGTCTGCTGCGCCGGCAGCCGGCTGCTGGTCCAGGAGTCGGTCGCCGAGCTGCTGCTGGCCAAACTCCGCGACCGGGTCGACACGCTCCGCGTGGGAGACCCGCTGGACAAGAACACCGACGTCGGCGCGATCAACTCGCGCGCCCAGCTGGAGAAGATCCAGGGTCTCGTGGAATCCGGGCTGGAGGAGGGCGCCGACATCTATCAGCCGCCCTGCGAGCTGCCGGCCAAGGGCTTCTGGTTCCCGCCGACCATCTTCACCAACGTCTCCCAATCCCACCGCATCGCGCGGGAGGAAATTTTCGGACCGGTGCTCTCCGTGCTCACCTTCCGGACGCCGGCCGAGGCCGTGGAGAAGGCCAACAACACTCCCTACGGACTTTCGGCGGGGGTCTGGACCGAGAAGGGCTCGCGCATTCTCTGGATGACGGAGCGGCTGCGCGCGGGAGTGGTCTGGGCGAACACCTACAACCGGTTCGATCCCACCTCGCCGTTCGGCGGCTACAAGGAATCGGGGTTCGGCCGCGAAGGCGGCCTCCACGGGCTCCTTCCCTACCTGGGGCTCAACTGAAAAGCGTGGCTCCACGCCTCGACGTCCGCAAGACTTACAAGCTCTTTGTGAACGGCGAGTTCGTGCGCTCGGAGTCGGGCCGGGCCTACCGGCCCGTCGCGGGCGTTAACGTGCCGCGGGCTTCCCGGAAGGACCTCCGGGACGCGGTGCGCGCGGCCCGCACGGCCTTCGACGGCTGGGCGGGGCGGACGGCGATGAACCGCGGCCAGGTCCTCTACCGGGCGGCGGAGATGCTCGACGGCCGCCGCCAGCAGTTCATCCAGGAGCTCGGTGGCGGGAAGCCGGCCGGCCGCGAGGTAGATGCAGCGGTCGAGGCGCTGGTCTGGTACGCGGGCTGGACCGACAAGCTGGCGCAGGTGGCCGGGACGGTCAACCCGGTCGCCGGGCCGTACTTCAACTTCACGATTCCCGAACCGACGGGCGTGGTCGGCGTGGTCGCAACGGAGACCCCAGCTCTGGCCGGCCTGGTGAGGGGGATCGCTCCCGCCCTGGCCGGGGGCAACGTAGTGGTCGCGCTGGCCTCGGAGTCGAAGCCGCTGCCTGCGTTGACGCTGGCCGAAGTGCTGGCCACGTCGGACTTTCCACCCGGCGTCGTAAACGTTCTCACCGGCCAGCGCAAGGAGCTGCTGCCCTGGCTCGCCGCGCACATGGACGTCAATGCGATCGATGCGGCCGGCTGCACGGCCGAGGAGCTGGCAGCGGTGCAGGAAGCGGCGGCCGGGAACGTGAAGCGGGTGGTTGCGCACCGAAACGGCGAGCTTTCGCCGAGCGCGGTCACCGACCTCATGGAGATGAAGACCGTCTGGCACCCGATCGGCACTTGAGGTGAGCGTCGAGAACGGGTTCGTCGAGGGCTCCGGCGGCGTGAAGCTTCACTACGTCCACCAGGGCGCGGGGCCGCTCCTCCTGCTGCTCCACGGATTCCCGGATTTCTGGTTCTCCTGGCGTAACCAGATCCCAGCCCTGGCCAAGGATTACCACGTGGTTGCGATCGACATGCGCGGCTACAACGAGAGCGACAAACCGCGCGGGGTCGACGCCTACCGGATGCAGAGGCTCTGCGACGACGTCGATGCGGTCATCGACCAGCTGGGCGGTGGGCGCGCGACCCTGGTCGGCCACGACTGGGGCGGCGCCGTGGCCTGGTCCTACGCGTATTCCCACCCGGAGAAGCTCGATGCCCTCGTCATCCTCAACGCCCCCCACCCCGCCACCTTCCTGCGCGCGATTCGCAAGCCACCCCAGCTCTTCCGGAGCTGGTACGTCTTCTTCTTCCAGCTGCCGCGCCTGCCGGAATGGACTCTCACGAGGGGGAGGGCGGGCGCCCTCGCGGGCGTCTTCAAAGGCGCCGCCCGGCCGGATCAGATCGAGATCTACAGGTCCCGCTTCATGAAGCCCGGGGTCGCTACCGCGGCGCTCAACTATTACCGCGCCACGCTGCGCGGGCGGCGCAACGGCGGCCGTCCGTTCAGCCTGCTGGAGGTCCCCACGCTGCTGATCTGGGGTGACCAGGACGTCGCCCTGGGAAAGGAGCTGACGCTCGGACTGGAGAAGTACGTCAAGAACCTGCGCGTGGAGTACGTGCCGGGCGCCGGGCACTTCGTGCACCAGGAGCAGCCCGCGGTGGTCAACAGCCTGCTCCAGGAGTTCCTGGCGGAGCGGCAGCCCAAGCGGGCGCGCCGCCCCGCCAAGCGCTAACTAGCCTCCGCCGATCACGCCTCTCGTTTCCCCGAAGCTCCAGGAGGCGATGTCGATCTCATTCTCGTGCCCCGCCGCGGTCGACTCCCCAGCGACCGAACCCGTGGGGGTCTCGATCTTGAGGAACGCATGTGTCCAGGTGTGCCGAGGTGCCGAAAAACGTGCCGATCGGGTCACGTCCGGCGGCCCTCGCCAGGGCTCCGGAGAGTGACACTAAATTCCCCGCCGCGGTAGCTCCCCAGGGCGCAGCGCCGGCGACCGCAGGCGCCAATCGATGCCCTGGAGCTCGAACGTAGTAACACCGTTGAGTGATCCGCCGACCGGGCGGCCGACACCCTGTGCCCGTTCCAGCGCCGCGCCGAGCCCGATCGCCCCGGCGAGCCCTCCGACGGCCAGCGCCCCCAGGCGCAGAATGCTGCGCCGCGAAGAGCGTTTGCCTCGCTCCATATGGTTCCTCCTAAACGCGCTAGACGGCGGCGGTGACGAGGAACGATATAGGGGCGCTGGCAGGCGCGCAAGCCTAACTTGGTTGCTTACTTCTATGCCATTCTTGCCGCCTCTGGTGAGGGTCGAGAACGCTATCAAAGCCGTCCGCCCAGCCCTCTTGAAAGCTCCCGGCTGGGGTGCTGCTCGAACTTGGGTTCCTGGAGGCCGCTTAGAGGCCGGCGTCCGCCCAAGCGTTCCGGAGCCGCTCCAGCGCCAGTTCGGCGGCGGGCAGGTCGAGCCGGCTTTCCGAGCCCATCTTCTCGATCGAACCCAGGTCCTTGAGGATGATCCCGAGCGCTCCGACGTCCGGGTCTTCCAGCTCCCACCAGCCGCGCACCGTCTCGTAGTTGAGGATCGGCCAGCTGCTGCCGGTGCTCACGGCCAGGACCTTCAGGACCTCTTCCGGCGCGACTCCAGCCTGCTTGGCCAGCTTCAAAGCTTCCAGCGTCCCGATCACGCTCACCGCCAGGCTCAGCTGGTTGGCGAGCTTGATCGCCTGGCCGGGCCCGGGGTGGTCGCCGACGACCAGGATCTTCTCCCCCATCGCCTCCAGCACGGGACGTATGCGCGTGACAGCCTCGGCCGCGCCCGCGACCATGATCGTCAGGGTGCCGGCCTCGGCACCCAGGACGCCGCCGCTGACCGGGGCGTCGAGGACGGGGAAATGGGCCCGGTGCGCGATCCGCTCCATGGAGCCAGGGTCGATCGTGCTCATGATCACCACGTCGATGTCGTCGCGGCCGGCGGCGGAGATCCCGCTCCCGCCGAAGAGCACGATCTCGGTCTGCTGGAGCGTGCGGACGATGCTGATGACGACGCGGTCGGCGCGCTTAGCGGCGTCGGCCGGGGAAGCGGCAGCCTCCACGTGAGCCATCCGGCCGGGGTCGACATCGAAGCCGGTCACCGTGTAGCCGGCCTGCTGGAGGCGCCTCGACATCGGCCCACCCATCTCGCCCAGGCCGATGAACCCGACGGATTCGCTCACGAAGCGGGCTTAGTCGCGGTAGCGGTAGACGATCCGGCCGCGCGTGAGGTCGTACGGGGAGAGCTCGACCCGAACCCGATCGCCCGGCGTGATCCGGATGAAGAACCGGCGCATGCGCCCGGCCGCGTAGGCGATCAGCTTGTGGCCGTTCTCGAGCTCGACCTCGAACATGGCGTTCGGCAGCGCCTCGGTGACGGTCGCCTCCATGGCGATCGCCTCTTCCTTCTGATCCTCCGGGGTGGCGGCGGTGCGGGTCTTAGTCCGCCGCGGACCGCCCCTTCGGGGCCTCGATGAGCGTGCCAAACCGTTGCGAAGTCTACTCGGGC
>CATPBK010000089.1 GCA_955652705.1 Candidatus Dormiibacterota bacterium
CCCCGACTTGCCCTCCCCTTCAGGGGGAGGGGATCGGCCCCGACTTGCCCTCCCCTTCAGGGGGAGGGGTAGGGGTGGGGTCGGCCATTAACACAACAGCGAGTTAGGCGGGCTCAGAACTTGCCCTCCCCTTCGGGGGAGGGGTAGCGAGCCCTCGCGGCCCCTCCCCCGAAGGGGAGGGCAAGTTCGGAGCCCGCCTAACTCGCTGTTGTGTTAATGGCCGACCCCACCCCTACCCCTCCCCCTGAAGGGGAGGGCAAGTCGGGGCTACTGGGGGCACAGCTGGAGCACGCGGTCGTCACCGGCATGCGGCGAGCCGCGTCCGTCTCGGTTGCTGGTCAGCGCGTAGAGGCAGCCGTCGGGGCCGGATACGGCGTCCCGCAGCCGGCCCTCGCCTGAGAGCACGACCTCCTGGCTCACGACCCCACCCGGGTTGGAGGGGTCGAGGATGAAGCGGCGCAGCGCCTGCCCGCGCAGCGTGGCGACCAGCAGCGTGGGACGCTCCTCCAGATTCGGCTGGTAGAAGGTCATCCCGCTCGGCGCCCAGGTGTCGTTGCCGCTCTCGGCGATCGGCGGCGTGCGCGCGGGCAGCCCGGAGTCCGGGTAGCTGGTCCTGACGTTCGCGGCCCAGGCCGGCCAGCCGTGGAAGCCGCCCTCGGCGACCAGGTAGAGGGAGTCATGGCAGCAGAGGCCGAGGTCGCCGCTGGGGCCGTTGTTGCTGGCATAGAGGCGGCCCTGGAGATCGAAGGCGAGGCCTTGCGGGTTGCGGAAGCCCCAGGCGAACATCGACTCGCCGCTGCCGTCCAGGTTCAAGCGCAGGATCTTGCCGCTCAAGTTGTTCCGGTCGGCGGCGCGGGAGGCCACGAACCCTTCGCCGGTGGTGACGTAGAGCATCCCGTCCGGGCCGATCTTCAAGCGGCCGCCGAAGTGGTAGCAGCTGCCGCCTGGGATGCTGTCGAGGAGCACCTGCTCGCCGCTCAGATGGTCGCCGTCGATGTGAAAGCGTGAGACCCGGTCGGTGTTGCCGCCGGGGCCCGCGTACGTGTAGTCGACGTATGCGTATGGCGCGCGGATGGCCAGGCCGAGCAGGCCACCCTCGCAGCCCGGCTGGCTGACCACGCTGAGCGTCAATGCGGGATCAGGCAGCAGCTGGCCGTTTCGGATGACCCGGACGCGGCCCGGCCGCTCGGTGAGCCAAATGCTGCCGTCCTGGCCGAAGTCGAGCGCCCAGGGCGCCTCCAGGCCCTGGGCAATCGCCTTCACGTTGAAGTGGAGCGGGCCGGGCGCGCGCAGCGGGGTCGGGCTCGGCCGGGCCGTAGGCGAGACGGCGGCTCTCGGCGAAGGCTTCGGAGTGGCCTTGGCGGCCGGCTGGCCGAAGCTGCAGCCGGGCAGCGCGAGGGCGGCGAGGAGCGCGAGCGCGGTCGCCTTCATCGCGCAGGATGCTAGCCGGACCCGGCCGCAACCCATCCGCCCGAACGCGAGTGACGAGAATGAAGGACGGTGCGTGCGCGCAGCGAGGTCATCGGCAGCCTGCTCCGGCCTGCCTACCTGACGGAGGCTAGGGCCGGGTTGGACTCCGGCGAAGCGACGGCCGCCGATTTCAAGGCCGTCGAGGACCGCGCGGTCGACGAGGCGGTGCAACTCCAGGTCGACGCGGGCATCGAGGTCATCACCGACGGCGAGCAGCGCCGCTACGCCTTCTACGGGCACCTGATCGACTCGCTCGAGGGGTTCGACAAGCTGGGCGGCTGGGGCATCAAGTTCCGCGACGACAGCGGCGACGAGATCCAGCTCCGACGGCCGGTCGTGGTCGAGAAGCTGCGCTGGCGCCGGAGCATGTGCGCCGAGGAGTGGACCTTCGTCCGCGCCACCGCAAAACGGCCTGCGAAAGTGACGATGCTGAGCGCGCAGCAGGCTGCGGCCTATTACGACCCGGAACGTTCGCGCGACGCCTATGCGAGCCGCGACGCCTACCTGGCGGACGTGGTCGATCTCACCCGCCGCGAGATCCAGGAGCTGGCCAGGCTGGGCTGCACGTATGTCCAGGTCGACGCGCCCCAGTACGCGGCGCTGCTCGACCACGACCTCCGGGAGGGCTACCGCCAGCGCGGCAGCGACCCGGACCAGCTGCTCGACTCCAGCATCGAGCTGGACAATGCGATCATCGCCGGCCACCCGGGGCTGACCTTCGGGCTGCACGTCTGCCGCGGCAACAACCAGAGCCGGTACTACGCGGAAGGCGGCTACGGTCCGATCGCCAAGGTGCTGAGCCGGACCGACTTCCACCGCTACCTGCTGGAGTACGACGACGAGCGCTCGGGCGGCTTCGAACCGCTGGCAGCGGTGGCGGACGACCGCGTTGTCGTGCTGGGGCTGGTGACCACGAAGAAGCGGGACCTGGAGCCGGCGGCCGAGCTCGAGCGACGCATCGGGGAGGCGGCGCGCTACGTCTCCAAGGAGCGGCTGGCGCTGAGCCCCCAGTGCGGCTTCGCCTCCACCTGGGAGGGCAACCGCCTGACGGCCGACGACCAGCGCCGGAAGCTGGAGCTGGTGGCTACCGTGGCCCGCGAGGTCTGGCCTTAGGAACCGAACGGGATCGAGCCGGGGTAACCGAGCCGCCGCGAGAGCTCGAGCGCCGCAGCGATCACGAGCGGAGTTATCTCCTCGAGCTTGGCGCGAGTCAGTCGGAACTCGGGGCCGGCCACGCTGATACCGGCGACCACAGCGCCGCGATGGTCGAGCACCGGCACGCCGCAGCAGCGGATTCCCTCTTCGTTCTCGACCAGGTCGTAGGCGGCCCCGCGCTCCCTGACGCGTCGCAGCTCAGCTCGCAGCTCATGCGGGTCGCAGATGGTGTTGGTCGTGCGCCGATCCAGCCCGGCTTCGATCGCCTCGTCGACGGCGGCGGGGTCGCCGTGAGCCAGGATGGCCTTCCCCAGCCCGGTCGAATGGAGCGGATTGGTCCTGCCGATTCGAGAATGCATTCGGACAGCGTTGGAGCTCTCGATCTTCTCGATGTAGACGATCTGGTTCCCATCCTTGACTCCCAGGTGGCAGGTCTCGCCGGTCGCTTTTGCGAGGTCTTCCAGTGGGCCGAGCGCTTCCCTGCGAAGATCGAGGCCTTCCTGAAACGCCATCCCCAGGCGCAGGCACTGGAAACCGAGGCCGAACCGATCGTCGTCGTTCACGCGCACCAGCCCGTCGGCCAGCAGTGCCCCCAAGAAGCGGTGAGCGGACGGTTTGGGCAAGCCGGTCGCTCGGCTTATCTCCGCCAGCGAGATCCCGGCCGGGCGCTCCGAGATCAGGCGCAGCACGGCCAGCGCCTTGACCAGGTTCTTGGGCGCGCCGGTCTCCTCCTCTGATCTGGAATGCAGTTCCATACAAGCCATGAAACTATAGGAAGGAGAACCGAGCCGGTCAACCTGGCTGCCGCGGCGCCGGACGTCCGGTTCGGCGCTGGCTCTGCCTTCCTTGACAGACTCGGAACGGCGTTCTAAATTTGCTTGAAGCTTCCCAACCGAAGGGGGCCAGCGGGCGACACGGGCAGGACCGCCGTTCGCTCTGAGTGCAGGAAGAGGCTTGGGGAGCGTCGGCGGCACTCACTGGAGGTGGACCATGGCGAGCCTCGACGAACTGGTCAGCAGCGTTTTCGACGGGCGAGTTGGCCGCCGCGAATTCGTTCGGCGGGCAGTTCTAGCCGGGATCTCGGCGCCCGCGGCGCTGGCGTTTCTCGAAGCCTGTTCGCAGGGCAACCAGGCGAATACCGGTGGCCCTGTCCACCTTCAGTTCATGGTTTGGTCGTATGAGGTCCAGACGATCCAGGACAACATCAAGAACTTCGAGAAGAACGACAAGAACGTCACGGTCACTGTGCAGGACACGTCGTGGAACACCTATCACGACACGATGGCGACCAAGTTCACCACCGGCGCCGCTCCTGACGTCGCCTACTCCTCCGATCACTGGCTGCGGGAGTGGGTGGCGGCGAACTGGATCGTACCTCTCGACAAGTACGCGCCCGACCTCGCTTCACAGAAGAGCGAGTGGGCGCCGTACGCCCTGCAGGGCATGACTCTGGACAATCACGTGTACGGCCTGCCCTACTACGCCGACCTCGTCATCTTCATCTACAACGACAAGCTGATCCGGCAAGCCGGCTTCAGCAAACCACCCGCCAACTGGGAGGAAGTCGCCACCCAGGCCAAGGCGCTAAAGGACAAGGGGATCAGCCAGTACCCGATCGACATCCCGATGAAGAAGGACGACCCCTGGACGATCGAGATCTTCTACTCGATGGTCTACTCTCGCGGCGGCCATCTCTTCGACCAGGGCAACAACCCCGTGTTCAACGCGGCCGGCGGCGAGGCGGAACAGGCGCTGCAGTGGCTGCGCGATGCCTATACGAGCAAGATCCTCGACCCGGCCGTGCTCGAATCGGCGGAACCCGACGTGGTCAAGACCATGGGCGCGGGTCAGCACGCCTTCACCGTGCTGGCCAAGTACAACCTGGCCGAGCTCAACCTCGGCCAGCACGACCAGAAGGGCAATTTCAAGATGGCACTGATGCCGGGCAGCAGCAACTCGACGGTCGGTTTCGTCCGTTTCTACGCCCTGTCAAAGGCTGCCGCCGACCGCAAGCACGCGCAGGCCGCCGACCAGTTCCTGCAGTACTTCGGCGGCAAGACGAACGGGCAGTACGTCGTCGCCAAGCGATGGGCGCTCGACAAGGGCCTTGGCTTTGCACAGCTGCCGCTCTACGACGATCCTGAGATCCAGAAGGCCATCAATGCCTGGGGCAACGTGGACCTCGAGAAGCAGCAAGCCAAGGTGGCGGCGCCCAAGGAAGGACTCACCCCGTGGTGGGGGACCTGGGATGTCTACGCCCGGGAGCAGATCGGCAGCGCGCTGGCCGGCTCGACCAGCCCGAAGCAGGCCCTCCAGAACATGGCCACGAAGTGGCAGTCGCTCAAACACTAGGACTTTGAGCCCTGGGCAGAGGCCGGCGACTGTGGCCGGCCTCTAGGGAATGAGCGCCCGCACGGACGCCAAGAGCATCTGGGCGGCGCGAGGCGCCGGTTCGTCCACCGCGTACCGCCTGGCCACGCTCACGCCGGTGCTGGTCCTGGTCGCGGTCTTCACGCTCTTTCCTTTCGCTTTCGCGGCGGTTACCAGCACGCGTCAGATGCTGCTGACACTGCCCGACCAGACACCCTTCATAGGCTTGCAGAACTACGTCGACGTGCTGCGTGATGCCAGCACGCAGAACGCGATCAGGAACAGCCTCGTTTTTACGCTCCTGACCGTGCCCTGCGTGACCGTACTCGGCCTGGCCGTCGCCCTGCTGCTGAATCAGCAGATCCGAGGTTTCGGCATACTCCGCGCCCTGGTCCTGCTGCCCTGGGCGATCCCGCTGGTCTCGGCTGGAATCATCTGGCGACTGCTCCTGCACGGAGACTTTGGCGCCCTGAACGGCCTGCTTCTGCAGCTCGGAGCGGTGCACGGCTACGTGCCGTGGCTTTCGTCGCCGAGCACGGCCATGTACTCGGTCGTCGTGGCGCACATCTGGCGAGAGTTCCCACTGCCGGCCATCCTCTTCCTGGCCGGCCTGCAGCTGATACCGGGCGAGGTCGTGGACGCCAGCCGGGTGGACGGCGCCGGTGTCTGGGCTCGCTTCCGGAACATCACCCTGCCCTATCTAAAGGCTCCGCTGCTGATCGTGCTCATCTACGAAACGATGATCTCGGTCAGCGTCTTCGACCTCGTCTATGTCTTGACCGGCGGTGGCCCGGGCTCGTCGACAACCCTCTTCGCCTGGGACGCCTACGCGACCACTTTCACCTTCCTCAACCTCGGCCAGGGCGCCGCGCTGTCATTCATCATGGCCGCGTTCTTGCTGGTGCTGATCGTCGCCTACCTGCGCATCGTGCGCGTCGACGAAGGCGAGGCATGAGGCAGTCGCGGCTCTCCAAGGCAGCTCTGGCCGCTTGCGGAGTGCTGCTCGCCCTGGTCATCTTGCTGCCGTTCCTGTGGGCTTTGAGCGCAAGCCTGCAAACGGAGCTGGCTCTTTTCCGCCGCCCGCCGAACTGGACCCCCAATCCGCCCTCCTTGGAGAACTACCTGTATGTCTTCACGGGACAGGTCCCGCACGCCTACGCGGCGCGCGGTCTGCTTCGAAGCCCCATCACGCAGGAGGCGCGCCTGCTGCCGATCGGGCTCATGAATTCGCTCGAGGTGGCCCTGTCCGTCGTGGCGCTGAACCTCCTGCTGGGAACGCTGGCCTCATACACCTTCGCTCGAGAGAGGTTTCGGGGCCGGGAGGCCGCCTACGTGTTCATCCTGGGCAGCCGGCTCCTGCCTGCGATGGCAGTCGCCATCCCGATTTTTCTGATCATCAAGACGCTCGACCTGCTCGACACCAAGCTCGGCCTGGTGCTCATCTACAGCGCGTTCACTTTGCCCTTCACGATCTGGGTGCTGACGCTCTACTTCCGGTCACTACCCAAGGACATCGAGGAGGCGGCGCTGGTCGATGGCTGCAACCGCCTGGGCGCGCTGAGGCACGTCGTGCTGCCGCTGGCGGCTCCTGGCTTGGCGGCCATCGCCGCTTTCAGCTTCCTGTTCAGCTACGACGAGTTCGTGTTCGCTCTGCTGATCACCTCCTCGACCGCGTCCAAGACGGTACCGGTGATGATCGCCGCCATCTCGGTCAACCCGGATGCCAGCTACACGCTGATCGCGGTGGGGATAGTCGTCTCGGTCCTGGTGCCGATCGGACTCGCCATCGTCTTCCGCCGCTTCATCACGTCGGGCTTGGTGGCCTCGATGGGGCGTACTTGAACTTCGCCGAGCAGACGAGCGGGGATCTCTCGCTGGCCTTCAAGCGGGAAGCGCTCGTCCTCCTTCCCACGGGTTCGGTGGAGCAGCACGGCCCGCACCTGCCGGTTGGCACCGACGGATTGATCGCGGAGCGGCTGGCGGTCGCAGTTGCCGGGCAGATGCCTGATCGGTGCCTCGTCCTCCCCACTCTTTGGTACGGATTCTCGCCACATCACATGAGCTTCCCCGGAACCGTCACCGTGGCCTCCGGCACCTACCTGGGCGTGACCGGCGAGATCGCCGCCAGCCTGTACGCGCACGGAGTGCAGCACCTCGCCTTTCTGAACGGACATGGAGGCAATTCGGCGCCGCTCAAGGTGCTCGCGGCCGAGCTGGCCCGAGCGCATGGAAAGAGCCCTCTGGTTGTGACTTACTGGGACCTCGTAGCGGCGGAGATCGGCGACTTCTTTGAAGAACCGGACCAGGTTTGCGGCCATGCCTGCGCCCTGGAGACATCCCTGGCGCTCCACCTCTTTCCCGAGGCGGTCAAGCCTGAGCTGATCCCGGGCCCCTCGGGAAAGGCGGGCCCCCACATGTTCGCGGGCGCCGGGGCGGTCCAGGGACTGGACTTCCGGCACTTCTCCAGCAACGGCGTGATCGGCGACCCCTCTTTGGCCACCCCGGACCTGGGCCGGAGGCTCTTCGAGCTCATCGTCGAGCGACTCGTGGCGGCCCTGTCGCGGAGCTGAATCCGCTCCAGTCGAGCGACAGTACTCCGTTTCCGCCCTGCGCCCGTCAGCCGCGCCCGACGAAGGGCATCTTGGTCGCGATGACGGTGAGGAACTGCACGTTGGCCTCCAGCGGCAGGCCGGCCATGTAGAGGACCGCTCGCGCCACGTGCTCCAGGTCCATCCTCGGCTCCGGGCGCAGGGATCCGTCGGCCTGCGGCACGCCCTCGACCATCCCCGCGGTCATCTCCGTGGCCGCGTTGCCGATGTCGATCTGGCCGCAGGCGATGTCGTATCGGCGGCCGTCCAGGGCGGTCGACTTGGTGAGGCCCGTGATGGCGTGCTTAGTAGCCGTATAGGGAGCGGAGTTCGGGCGCGGCGCATGCGCCGAGATGGAGCCGTTGTTGATGATCCGGCCGCCGCGCGGCTCCTGCGACTTCATGAGCTTGATGGCCTCTTGCGTGCAGAGAAAAACGCCGGTCAGGTTGACGTCGACGACCGCCCTCCACTGCTCGAAGGGCAGGTCTTCGAGCGGGACCGGGGGCGCGCCCTGGCCCGCATTGTTGAAGAGCAGGTCCAGCCTGCCGAAGGCCTCCTTCGTCTTCGCGAAGAGTTCCTGGACCGACCGCGGATCGGTGACGTCGGTGGGCACCGGCAGCAAGCGCGCCCCGGACGGCTTGCCCTGCTCCGCCGTCTCTGCCAACGCCTCGGCGCGGCGCCCCGCCAGCACGACTGACCAGCCCTCCCCCGCCAGCGCCAGCGCGACCGCGCGGCCGATGCCGCTGCCGGCGCCGGTGACGAGCGCGACCCTGGTGGCGGATGCCAACGAGGTCCAGTCTAGGATGCTGGTGTTCTGCAAGCGACTTGCGTATCTGCTACCTTTTGGACGTGGCCCGACCCTCTCACGTCCGCAATGCGGTGCGCATGCGCATGGCCGGCGACCCCCGCCATGGCTGGTCCGTCGACGACCTGAAGGCGGAGCTGGACGCTTCGGACATCCGCGCCGACTACTCCTCGGTCTTCCGGGCGCTGGTCTGGCTGGAGACCCGCGGCTTCGTGCAGAGCGTCGACCTGGGAGATGGGAAGACCCGATTCGAATCTCGCCGCGAGCATCACGAGCACGTCCAGTGCGAGCGCTGTGGCAGCGTGACCGAGGTCCCTGGCTGCCTGGTCGAGCGCTCGGCCGCCGAGATCGAGTCGGAGACAGGCTACCGGCTGACCACGCACCGGCTGGTCCTGACCGGCGTCTGCCCAGCCTGCGCCGCGGCCTGATGAATTTCGCCAGGGACTTGCGCATGACGGCTGCGCGAAGCCTCCTCGTCGGCGCTCTGCTGCTCGCGGCCAGCTGCGCGGGCGGTGCCGTGGTCAAGCCCGGCGTCCAGCCCGCCTACCCCTCCGACCCTGGCGCGCTGACTGTCGTCGGAGCCGAGAACTTCTATGCCGACGTGCTCCACCAGATCGGTGGCGGCAAGGTCAAGGTCTACAGCTTCCTCTCCGACCCCAACGCCGATCCCCACCAGTACGAGAGCAACGCCGCCGACGCCAGGGCGGTCGCCGATGCCCGGCTCGTCATCGAGAACGGCCTCGGCTACGACGCCTTCATGGACAGGCTGCTGAAGGCCTCGCCAAGCTCCAACCGCGTCGTGATCAACGTGCAGAGCCTGGCCGGCGCCGAGAACGGCAGCAATGCCCACCTTTGGTACGACCCGACGGTCATGCCGCGGGTGGCGGCGGCAGCGGCGGCGGCGCTCGAGCGGCTCGACCCCACGCACTCCGACCTCTACACCACCGGTCTCGCCGCGTTCAACAGCCGCGAGAGGGCCGTCGACGACGAGGTGGCCGCGCTCAAGGCCAGGTACGCGGGCGCACCGATCGCCTTCACCGAGCCCGTGGCCGGCTACCTGGCTGGCGCGATCGGGCTCAGCGTGAAGTCACCGATGGAGTTCATGAAAGCGGTCGAAGAGGGCAACGACCCACCCTCGGCCGCGGTCGCCGAGGAGGAAAACCTGCTCCGCAACCACGAGGTCAAGGTCCTCCTCTACAACAGCCAGACGGTGACCAAGCTGACGGCGCAGGTGAAGGACGTCGCCACGGCCAGCCACGTGCCGGTCGTGGGCGTGTCCGAGACCGAGCCCCCGGGGACGACCTTCCAGGATTGGCAGCTGGCCCAGCTCAAAGCTCTCGAAGCGGCTCTTTCCAGCTGACGTGAACGCCGTCCAAATCCAGGGGTCGCGGCTCGAGCTGGGCGGCCGGGTGATCTGGTCCGACCTGACTCTCGACCTGCGCCAGGGGGAGTTCCTGACCGTGATCGGTCCCAACGGAGCCGGCAAGACGTCCTTCTTGAAAGCCCTGCTCGGCTTGCTGCCGGCGAGCGGCTCGATGACCGTCCTCGGCTCCCGCCCGCGCCGCGGTGACCCCCGGATCGGCTACGTCCCCCAGCAGAAGTCGATCGACCCGGACCTGCCGCTGCGCGGCCGCGACCTGGTCCGGATGGGACTCGACGGCGCCCGCTGGGGGTTGGCGCTGCCCTCCGGCCGGATCGATTCCCAGGTTGCGGCGACCCTGGCTGCGGTGGGCGCGGATCGCTTCGCCGACGTCGCGCTGGGCAGGCTCTCGGGGGGTGAGCAGCAGCGGGTCCGGATCGCTCAGGCGCTGGTCGGGCAGCCGCAGCTGCTCCTCTGCGACGAGCCGCTCTTGAGCCTGGACCTCCACGTCCAGCGCGAGGTCTGCGAGCTGATCGGCGGCTGGCGGACGCGCGCCGGCGGCACCGTCGTCTTCGTGACGCACGACGTCAACCCGGTGCTCGGGCTGACCGACCGGGTGCTCGCCTTCGTCGGCGGCCGCTGGGCCCTGGGCACGCCCGACGAGGTGCTCACCAGCGAAGCCCTGAGCCGGCTCTACGAGTCGCCGGTCGCCGTGATCCGGCACGAGGGCCGGGTCATCGTGCTCTCCGACGTCGGCGACCCGGGTGGCTTCCACCACGAGCACGAGCATTGATCGACCTCCTCCATTACGCGTTCGTCCAGAACGCGCTGGTGGCCGGCGTCGTGATCGCCATCGTCGCCGGCCTGGTCGGCCCCTACGTGGTGATGCGCAACCTCTCCTTTGCCGTGCACGGATTGGCCGAGGTCGGCTTCACCGGCGCGGCCGGGGCGGTCCTGTTCGGGCTCGACCCGATCGTGGGCCTGCTGGCCGGGGCGCTGCTGGCGGCGGTTGGAATCGGCACGCTCGGGGTCCGCCTGCGAGACCGTGACGTCGCGATCGGCTCGATCCTGGCCTTCGGGCTCGGCCTCGGCGTGCTCTTCCTGACGCTCTACACGCGCTACGCCACCGAGGCGTTCACGATCCTGTTCGGCACGATCACCGCGGTCAGCCGCAGCGACCTGGTGCTGCTCGTCGTCCTGGCCGCGGGCACGCTGATCGCCCTGGCCGCGATCAGCCGGCCGCTGATCTTCGCCAGCGTCGATCCGGAGGTCGCGGAGGCGAAAGGCGTGCCGGTCGGGCTCCTCTCGATCGCCTTCCTGGTCATCCTCGCGGCCGCGGTCGCCGAGGCCGTCCAGGTGGTCGGAGTCCTGCTCGTGCTGACGCTCCTGATCACACCGGCTGCCGCGGCCCAGAAGCTGACCGCCCGGCCTCTCCTCTCGATGCTCCTGAGCGTGCTCATCGCCTTCGTCTGCACGCTGGGCGGAATCCTGGCGTCGCTGGTGACGCTCTACCCGGCCAGCTTCTATGTCGCGACGCTGAGCTTCCTCACCTACGTCGCCGCCCGCCTCTTCGGTCCCCGCCTCAGCAGGCGGGCCGGCCGGTTACC
>CATPBK010000090.1 GCA_955652705.1 Candidatus Dormiibacterota bacterium
GGGCTGGGGCGTCTTGCTGCACCTCCCCCGCGAGTACACCCACCTCGAGGCCCTCAACTACGTCTGGCTCAACCCCATCCTGGCCAGCCTGCTGCCGCAGCGCTCCACGCTTTTCGGCTTCAGCCTGCTTTTCATCACGCTTTCTGTCCTTTTCATTGCCAAGGACCGGCCTGCTCCCGACTGGACGCCATTCATCGCAGCCGGCGTGCTGGCTGGGCTCACGCCGGCCTTCCACGTCCACGCTTACGGCACAGCCCTCGCGCTGGCGGCCTTCTGGTGGGTCCTGAACCGACGGGTCGAGTGGGTCGGCTTCTTCCTACCGGCGCTGCTGCTGGCGGCGCCCGCCCTCGCCTTTCTCTGGCCGAGCAGCGGCCTGGGTGTTCGCCTCGACGTTGGCTGGCTGGCGACCAACGGCCAGAACCACGACAACTGGGCCTGGTTCTGGCTGAAGAACACCGGGCTGTTCATCCCGCTCCTGCTCGTGGCGCAGTTCGTGCGCGGCCTCGTGCCTACCGGCTTTCAGCGCCACTTCGCGCCCATGTGGCTTTGGTTCGCGATCCCCAACCTGGTCCTTCTCCACCCCTGGGACTGGGACAACCAGAAGTTCTTCATCTTCTGGGCGCTGCTCGGCGCGCTGCTGATCGGGGCGCTCCTGGCTCGGCTCTTCCAGGGGGGGACGATACGGGCGCTCCTGGCCGCCGGCCTGCTTTTCGTCCTGGTGCTGCCCGGAGCCCTCGATGCGGCGCGGGATACCGACCTGCTGGAGGCGAGCATCTCCTTCGCCGACCCGAACGGGGTGGAGGCCGCGGCCTGGGCTCGGGCCGAGACCGACCCCAAGGCCATCTTCCTCGCGGCCCCCGACCACAACGAGCCCATCCCCAGCCTGGCCGGTCGCCGGGTCGTGATCGGCTACCCGGGGTGGGTCTGGAGCTACGGCTTGACCGACTGGGGCCAGAAGGAGGCGGACGTCGCTCGCATGCTGCGCGGTGACCCGGGCACGCCGGAGCTGGTCAAGCAGTACCACGTGGCGTACGTGGTGATCGGCCCGCACGAGCGCACGCCCAACTGGCTGGCCAGCCAGACCTACTGGGAGCAGCACGGCCGGCTCGTGCATTCGAACCTCGAGTACCTGATCTACCGCGTCACCTGACGCGGCGCAGTACCCGAGCTAGCCGGCCGGCTCCTCGGCAATGCCGAGCCGGCGGGAGATCTTCCGCAGTTCGCGGTCGAAGCGCTCGAGCCGGTGCAGGACCTGGAGCAGGACTTCGTCCTGGACTTCCAGGTGCGTCATCACCGACTTGACCTCCTCCTCCGACTTGACGCCTTCTTCGTAAGCCTGCTGGGCCAGGAGCCGGCTCCGAGCGGAAATGCGGTTCAGCGCCATCAGGACTAGCGGCATGCCGAAGGCGGCTTCAAAGCTCAGGATGAGATTCAGGAGCTGGAACGGGTAGGCGTCCCAGTGGCGCGTGAAGCCCAGCGCGTTCAGGACAATCCAGAGCAGCAGCAGGACGCCCTGGAAGATGACAAACGTCCAGCTCCCGACCACCCGAGCGAAGTCGCCGGCGATCCGGTCGCCGGCCTTCAGCCGCCGGTCGTGCTCCTGGTTGACGTCGCGCACAGGCGGGTGCTCGTGGCGATGTCTGACCAGGCTGCGCGTGATGTCGTCCAGTTCTCGGGCCACGGCCATCGGCCGAAGCATACCGCCAACCTACAAAAAGTGGCCCCGATCCCGGCGGTTGAACACTAGATTTGGCATCCCCGGCAGAAGTTGAGGGGCTCGCGGTTCGAGCCCAACTGGCTGATCCGGTGGCCGCAGCGCGGGCAGGTCTTGCCGCCCTTGGCGTGGACCGCCATAAACGAGCGGTTCTGCTTGGACTCGTCGTAGTCAGGGTCGGCCAGAATCGCCTCGACTGCCCGTCCGAGCACGTTGGGGATGGCCGAGTAGAGCGCCTCCTCCTCTTCAGCCTTGAGGCTCGACCGGCGGCGCAAGGGCAGCAGCCGCGCTTCGAAGAGGATCTCGTCCGAGTAGGCGTTGCCGACCCCGGCCAGGAAAGCCTGGTTCCGAAGGAGGTCTTTCAGCTCGTCGCGGTAGCGCCGCAGGCGCTGCCGGAAAGGCTCGAGGCCCATCGCCGGCACGGTGTCCGCCTCGGGACCGAGCTCCGCCCAGCCCGGCACCTCGGCCGGGTCGGTGACCCAGTAGATCCGGCCCATCTCCCGGAAGTCCGTGTAGCGCAGCTCCTGGCGGCCTTCCAGCCGGAGCGAGAAGACCCACGTTCCGGGCGGATTGCTGTCGCCGGCCGCGAGCTGGAAACGTCCCCCGAGCATGGGGTTGATAACGAGGCTGCGGGCAGCGTCGAGCGCAAACACAAGGTGCTTGCCACGCCGCGTCAGCGAGCGGATGCGGCGGCCGGGCACTTCGTGGGCGAACTCCTCGACCGGATAGCGGAGGAGATGCGCCTTCTTTGGGTTGACGTCGACGCCGGTCACCATCTGGTCGATTAGACCGGGGCTCAACCGGATCCGGAGCGCTTCGAGCTCGGGCAACTCAGGCATTTGCTTCCGGTCCAATCATGCCCAACGTTCGTTAAGCTGCCGCCCAGATGCCGGGCATCATCACCTCGGTAGGGCTTCATCGCGGCGTTCCCATCCAGATCCCGATCACCGACCCGGTCGAGCTCAGCTTCGCCGTCTACTACACGCCGACCTACCCGCCGCTCGGTGAGAAAGACCTGCGCGAGCGGACCCCCGCCTGGATCGACGCCCACGTGGGCGAGCCTTTGCGGTCGACCGTGAAGCAATTCCTGCCGCAGCTCTGGTACATCGAGAGCTCGAAGTCGGTCATGCCGCAGCCGCCCAAGGAGGGCGTCGGTGCGGAGGAAGCGAGGCGGCTCGACGCCGGCTACCAGGTCATCACGGTTAACGCGCGCGATCCCAACCGGGTCCCGCGGGTCGGCCTCTGGGCGGCGCTGGCGTCGGCTTACGCGGCGGTTGAGGCCCTGAACGGCGTGGCCTCCGACCAGGCCGCGCTTCGGCTGCTGCCGCTCCAGCCAGAACCGATCCCGGCCTACGGCGAAGTGTCGGCTGCCAGGTTCGTGAGGCCGGTGAGGATCGCGGACGCGGCCGGGCAGCCCTGGCTGATCGCCTCCGGAGTCTCCAAGTTCGGCTTCGCCGACCTCCAGATGCCGCAGATCGAGGGCGGCGAGGCGCTCCTCCTCGGCACCGCCCAGTACTTGCTAGACACCGTGCTCAGGATGGCCGCCCAGGTGCAGCCCGTCCCGGCTATCGAGGTCGGACCTATCCTCATGCTCGACCCGGCCACGCTGGCCCGGGGCGGCGTCGGCTACGCGGGCGGCGGTGCGCCCCAGGTGGTGCTGGAGTACCTGCCGGCGGAAGGGGCTCGGCGGCCGCTGATCAACGGGGCGATGTTCATCCCGCCCGTCTAGCGCGCCCAGCGTCGAGCAGCGCCCGTTTCATACTCGCCAGGTCGGCCGGCGAGCGATGGAAGGTGGCGCGGCCGTCTACCGCGCCAGCCTCGTACGGATCGCCGGCGTAGCGGGGATAGAGGTGCATATGCAAGTGGGGGACCGTGTTCCCGTGGATCTCGTAGTTCATCTTCAGCGGCTGCAAAAGCTGATGCAGCGCCCGCCCCGCCAACATGCAGTCCTCCCAGAAGGCGAGCCGCTCCTTCAGCTGGAGCTCAAAAGGCTCGACCACATGCCGCTTGGCCACGACGCACGCGTAGCCCGGCAATGGCGCGGCGGGCGGCGCGCTGATCCAACTGGCCGGCAGCTCGGCGATGACGTCGAGAGGGCTTCCGCGCTCGCAGATCGGGCACGACATCTCACCTGTAATCGTGCGACTCGGGGAGTGTGCGGTCCTTTCCCTGCAAACCGAGAACTGATTTGGCGAGCACCGAGTGGACGCCGTCCTCGCGCTGCATGACGCCTTCGATGACGAGGATCGAGTTGGAGTTGGCGACCCGGCGGTAGCGCTCGTAGACGTCCGGGTAGAAGGTCACGTTGACGTGGCCCTGCTCGTCTTCGAGGGTGAAGAAGCGCAGACGTTTGGCGGTGCCGGGGGCCTGGCGAACGATGACCAGCCCGCCCACGCGCACCGTGCGCCCGGTGGGCACTTGGGCCGCGGCCAGGCTGTCGACGACGCCAAGCGCGTCAAGGCGCTCCCGCCAGTAATGGACCAGATGGCGGCCGGTCGAGAGCTCGCTGATCGCGTACTCGAGGCCGGTCGATTCGAGCGGAGTGACGGAGGGCAGATCGGGCTCCTTGCCATTCAGCCGGAAGGCCGGCTCGGGGTCCAGGCCACGCCTGCGACCCCGGCCGCGGCGGCTCTCCTGCCAGCGCCAGAGCAGGGTCCGCCGGGGCGTGCCCAGCGACTCGAAGGCGCCGACCATGATCAGGTTCTGGATCGCCTCTGCGCTGGGCGGGTTGGGCCGCATCCGCTCTGAGAATTCGTCGAAGCTCCCGAACGCGCCCTGGGCGCGCTCGATCTTGATCGCCTCCCGTCCGCCGCTGCCCAGCTCCTTCACATAGTTCAAGCCGAGGCGGATTCGATCCGAGCCCTCCGGCAGGCAGCGGTCGGCGCTCTTGTTGATGTCGACGGGCAGCAGGGCCGTGCCGTGGCGCTTGGCGTCCTCGACCAGCACGCTCGGGTGGTAGAAGCCCATCGGCTGGTTGTTCAGGAGGCCGCAGTAGTACTCGGCGGGGTGCTCGATCCGGAGCCAGGCAGTTTCGTAGGACGTGCGCGCGAAGGCGGCCGCGTGGGAGCGGCAGAACCCAAAGGCGGCGAACCCTTCGATCGCGTGGAAGAGCTCTTCGGCGATCCCGGTCGAGACGTCGTTCTGAAGGCAGCCTTCGAGGAAGCCGTCGTGGAGGCTGCGCATCTCGATGTGCGAGCGGTGGCGGTTCATCGCCCGCCTGAACCCATCCGCCTGGCCGGCGGTCATGCCGGCCACGGCGATGCAGATCTCCAGGATCTGCTCCTGGTAAAGGATCACGCCGAGCGTGTCGCGGAGGATCGGCTCCAGCAGGGGGTGCAGGTAGGTGACCGGCTCTCGCCCCTGCTTGCGGCGGATGTAGGGGTGGACGGCGTTGCCCTGGATGGGCCCGGGCCGGATGATCGCCACCTCTACGACCAGGTCGTTGAAGCAGTTGGGGCGCGTGCGTGGCAGCGTCTGCATCTGGGCACGCGACTCGATCTGGAAGACTCCGATGGTGTCGGCCTCGCTGACCGTCTCGTAGACGCGTGGGTCATCCAGCGGGAGCCGGTCGAGGTCGGGCCGGGCGCCGGTCCGCTGCTCGACCAGGTCCAGGCACTCGGCCACGACCGAAAGCGTGCGCAGCCCGAGCATGTCCATCTTGATCAGGCCAAGATCCTCGACGTCGTCCTTGTCGAACTGGACCACGACGCGGCCGGGCATGGTGGCCGGCTCGACGGGGGCGATGTCCACAAGAGGCTCGCCCGTGACGAGCATGCCGCCGACGTGGATCGAGAGGTGGCGCGGGAAGTTCAGGGCCTGGTTGCAGAGGGTGGTGAACTGCCGCCAGGGGGCGGAGCCGGTGAGGTGCTCGAAGCCGGCCTGCTGGGTGGTCTCCTCGAGCGATTCGGGGAACCAGGAATCGACTGACTTGGCGAGTTTGTCGACGACGTCAGGCGGAAAGCCGAGCGCCTTCCCGACCTGGCGGGCGGCCATGCGGGGTTGGAAGGTGACGACATTGCAGACCATGCCCGTCCGCTCCCAGCCGTACTTGTCGTAGACGTACTGGATGACCTGCTCGCGGTGCTCGGTGGAGAAGTCGATGTCGATGTCGGGCGTGGTCTTCATCTCCTCGTGGAGAAACCGCTCGAAAAGCAGGTTGTGCTCGATGGGGTCGACGCGGGTGATGCCGAGCACGTAGGCCACGATCGAGTCGGCGGCGCTGCCCCGCCCCTGGCCCGGCACGCCGTGCTCTTTGGCGAAGCGCATCAGGTCCCAGTTGATGAGGAAGAACTCGGCGAGGCCGGTCTTCTCGATCACCTCGAGCTCTTTCTGGAGCCTTTTCGTGACGGGCGGTGTGATCGGGTGGTAGCGCTCGCGAGCGCCCTGCTGGCAGAGCTGGTAGAGGTAGCTGTAGGGCGTCTCGCCGTCCGGGACGGGGTAGCCGGGAAAGCGGACCTGGCTGAAGTCGAGGTCGACGGCGCATTCTTGGGCCAGCTCCCAGCCGGTGGCGAGTGCCTCTGGGTAGGCGCCGAGCACGGATTGCATTTCGCGACGATCTTTCAAAAACCACTCGGAGTTGGGCTTGAGCAGCGAGCGCGCCTCCTCCAGCGTCAGGCGGTTCTTGATCGCCGTCATCACGTCGTGCAGCGGCCGGCGGGCAGGGAGGTGGTAGTGGACGTTGTTGGTGGCGACCGTGCGCACCTTGCAGCGCGCCGCGAGCTCTGCCTGGCCGGCCGCCAGCCAGCCGTCCTCGGGCTGCAGGTGGTTCTGGAGCTCGACGAAGACGTCGTCTTTGCCGAGCGCGTCCTGGAGCTGGCGGAGCCGGCGCTCGCCGACCGGCTTGCAGCCGGTCAGCACGAAGAGGCCAACCTGGTGCTCGGCCAGCTTCTCGAGCGTGGTGCGCGCCTCGCCCTTCGGCTGGTCCTTGTGGGCCAGGCTCACAAGCCGCGTCAAGTTGGACCAGCCCCGCATGTTCCTGGCCAGCAGGACCAGGTGACGGCCGTCCACCTCGAGCTCGGTCCCGAGGACGGGCCGGATACCGACCCGCCTGGCGTGGTTCAGGAACTTGACCGCGCCGTAGACGCCGGCGTGGTCGGTGAGGGCGAGGGCGGGCATGCCCAGTGCGGCCGCTTGCTCGACCAGCTCCTCTGGATGCGAGGCGCCGTCCAGGAAGGAGTAGTTGGAGTGGCAGTGAAGCTCGACGAACGGCTCAGTCATAGATCCGTTCCAGGAACCACTGGTCCTGGTGGAGGTCGTGAAAGACCTCGCAGAGCAGCTCTGACGAGAGGATCACCTTCCAGTACTCACGCGCGACCGGCCGTGCCCACCAGTCGGTCTCGGCCAGCCAGCGGGCGGTGGGGCTCAACGGCCCGAGCAGCGGACCGTGCGTGATCCGGCCGGGCGCGCCCGCGGGGCTCAGCTCGACCTCGACCGGGATGGGCGGGTCGCACAGCCGCGTCAAGGTGCGCGATGTGGAAAAAAGCCAAGGTCGCGTGAAAGGCGCGGATTCTCGTCGATGACCGGCACCGGCCGGGAGCGGCGAGTGCTGATGGGCGCGTCGGAGGCGCCGAGTGCATGCCAATGAAAGCGCTGGCTGGGGACCGGCGAGGCGGGCAGCGCCGGCTCGGGCTGCAACGCGACTTCGGCGCCGTGGCGCTCCTGGAGCCGCTCCAGCGCCGCCTTGACTTCGTCTGCTGAGCCGTCGCCTCGCGCCCAGAGCCGGAGCTGCCGGCGCCCGGCCGCCTCCAGCAGGGGCAGCTCGATCCGCATCTCCTCGACAGGTGCGGCGGGCTGCCACTCGCGCAGCCAGGCGCCCACCAGCCCGAACAGCTCGGCTGTGCTGCTGAGTGGGTGGCGGACGAGCGACTCTTTTTCTTCAGTGTCGAGCCGCACCCGCAGCTGCTTGGCCCCCGCGCCGCGCAGTGCCAGCTCCTGGGCGAGGTCGTTGCAGAGCGCCCGGCCTACGAAGAGCAGCGCCTCCCGCTCCTCCACCGGTGGGTCGAACTGGCGGTGGGCGGAGGTCGTGGCGGGCGGCGTCCAGGGGGTGAGCCGGTCTGGCTCGAGCCCGCGCGCCCGCTCGACCGCCAGCCGGCCCGGCTTGCCGAGCTGCGACTCGAGCTGGCGAGGACCGATCCGGGCCACGTCGGCGAGCGTGCGCAGCCCGAGCAGGTCGAGCTGCTCCAGCTGCCAGGGCTCGAGGTCGAGCTCGGAGGTGGGGAGGGGGGCCAGGAAGGGAGCCGCGTCCGCCACTCGCAGCAGCCTCCCCGACCGTGCCCTCGCGGCCGCCAGCCGGGCGCTGAACGGCCCCGGCGCCAGGCCCAGACGGGGGTCGGCGCCGGTCGCCTGGCGCAGCCGCCGCCGCATTTCGCGGACCGCCTCGGTCGCCTGGACTACGCCTGCAAGGTCGATCCAGGCGCAGCCGTCGAGGCGCGCTTCGACGACCGGCGAGAGGTCGTAGAGCGCCGCGCAGATCAGCTCGCGGAGGCGCCCGGCCGCCGCCGGGTCGGGGTCGAGTAGGACCGCGTCAGGACAGAGCTGCTGGGCCTGGCGCTGGCTCATTCCGACCCGGACGCCGAACTCCTCCGCCTCGGGCGAGGCACAGATGATGTGTTCGCGCCAGGCGCCGACAACCACCGGCCGCCCGTAGAGGTCCGGCCGCTGAGCCAGCTCGTAGTGAGCCGTCAGACCACAGCAGACTCGCGCTCTTCCTGATCCTCTTCCGTCCATTCCCGCTCCACCTCAGTCATGACGCATTCCGGCGTAAGGTCAGCGCCCAGCGGGTAGTTGATCTCGAGCTCGGTGCTCGCCCCGGGCATTCCGACCTTGTTCTTGACGCAGGTCACCCGCGTCCTCAAGCCGACCAGCTCGCCACGGTCGAACCGCCAGCCGGTCCGCTCACAGCTGAAGCTCAGGCTGGAGGCGTGGGCGAGTGCCCGCGGTGACTCTTCGACCACCGCCAGAACCACCGCCTCCGACCGCTCGGCCGCCGCCGCCAGGAGCGGCAGCCAGGGCTCGGCCGCCGCCGCGACACGCGCCGGCAGGCTCAGCAGCAGGAAGCCAGCGCCGGCTCGAGCCAGCCCGGTCGCCGCCTCGCCGGTCGCCTCGGCGCCGGGTGGGCGGACCACGGTCAGCGCGGAGAGCTCGGGCTCGAACTCCAGCAGCGCCCAGGGGTCGAAGCTCTGCCCGGGGTCGATCGCGATCGCCTGCGCGAAGTCGTGGGTCGCCTGCGCCAGCAGAGCCAGCCCGAGGCTCGACTTGCCGCAGGTCGCCCGGCCCTGGAGCACGGCGATCCGACCCTTTGGCAAACCCTGGATCCCGGTCAGGCGGTCGATCGCCTCGACGCCGCTGGGCCAGGACTCGCCTGCCGGCAGCGTGTCGACGCGCGCCAGCGCCTGCTCGCCGAAGCGGAGGTGGATGACGTCGATCGCGCGCGTGAGCTCTTCTTGCATCTCTCCGGCCAGGAAGTTTTTCTGACTGAAAACGCCTCCCGGAAAGACGTCTATGGCGGGAACTGGAGGCTGGCTACAGCTTACCGAACAAATGTTCGTAAGTCAAGAGAAATAGTGGTCTCTCCGCCAACTTCGACCTGCTTTTTGGCCGTCCGCGTTGGTGAGCGTGAGAGCCACTCCTATCATGTCAGCGCAGATGGCCACCGCCGAAGACCCACAGCGCACTGCCCGCCAGGCGACCGTGATGGTGGTCATGCCCGCGTACAACGCCGCCCAGACGCTGCGCTCGACGTTCTTCGCCATCCCCACCGGCGTCGCCGACAAGGTGCTGCTGGTCGACGACGCCAGCAGCGATCGCACGGTCGAGGTGGCGAAGGAGCTGGAGATCCAGGTCATCGAGCATCCCCACAACGTCGGCTACGGAGGCAACCAGAAGACCTGTTACATGGAGGCGCTGCGGCAGGGCGCCGACGTAGTGGTGATGCTGCACCCTGACGGGCAGTACGACCCGAAGATCCTGGGCGACATGGTGGCCGCCATCGAGGGCGGCCAGGGCGACATCGCGCTCGGCTCGCGTTTCCTGGCCCCCGGTGCGGCGCGCAAGGGCGGGATGCCCTGGTGGAAGATCCTCGCCAACCGCTTCCTCACCACCTGCGAGAACCTGGTCCTCGGGCTGCACCTGTCGGAGTACCACACGGGATACCGCGCCTACAGCCGGCGCTTCCTGGAGACGGTACCTTTCCTGCGCAACTCCAACGACTTCGTTTTCGACACCCAGATCCTGGTCCAGGCGGCCGCGTTCGACTTCGCGATCTCCGAGGTGCCCGTCAGCACCAAGTACTTCGCGGAGGCGTCCTCGGTGAACTTCCGCGTCAGCACCGTCTACGGCCTGAAGACGCTAGCGGTGCTCGGCGGCTACCTGCTGCACCGCCTGGGCCTAAGGTCCCGCCTCTTCGAGCACTAGCGTGTACACGCTAGCGGGCTAGAAGCTCAGGACGCGCTCGGCTTCCATGGTGAGGCGGACCAGGTCGGGCGGCGTGATGAACTCCTGGCCGCTTCCCAGCTGCGAGACCCCCCGGGCCTCGGCGCAGCCCTTTCAAACGTAGAACGTGATCCCCTGGGCGGCGCACTTCGCCAGCAGGTCGGCCAGCGGCGGGATCCCCACGCCGCGCACGCCCGCGGCGACCTCTGCCTTGACGAGTTCCGTGGCGTCGCCGGCCAGCGCGATTCCGCAGTCGACGCCGGCCGCCGAGGCGCCGTTGGCGGCGATATGGAACGGGATGCTGGCCCGGGTCGGATCCGAGGGTCCGGTCGAAGCGACGATCAGCAGCTTTGGCACGGCTAGCATGATCTCGCATTGGTCACCGTCAGCGCCACGCCCGACTCGGCCGGCTGGGTCTGCACGGTAGAAGTGCGTGACGATCGCTCGGCGACCCGCCACCGGGTTCGGGTCAAGGCGGAGGATCTGCGGCGGCTGGGCGGGGCCGATGCTGAGGACCTCGTGCGGCGCAGCTTCGAGTTCCTGCTCGAAAAAGAGCCGAAGGAGTCGATCCTGACGGAGTTCGACATCAGCGTGATCGAGCGGTACTTCCCGGATTACGAGGCGGCGATCCGTTCATGAAATGTCCCGTCCCCTGCCTCGAGTGCGGCACCTACACCATGCTGCTGGACCTGAGTGCCGACCACCAGCACATCGCCTGCGAGCGCTGCGAACGGGTCTGGTGCGCGGTCTGCCTGGGACGCTTTGAAGTCGAGATCTCGCCGCGCTGGCTCGAGCAGCAGCAAGTGGCATCGTTGAACTGATCGAAGAGGCAGTCCGGGTCGAGGACAGGGTCGCTATGCCGGAGCCGCCGGAGGATCCGGAGGCCCTCGCCTACGTCCTCGACCGGGCGTTGCCCAGGCTCAGCTTCGGCCTGATTCGGGTGCGGGAGGGGACCCAGTCGATCGGGCCGCTCGCGCTGATCCGGCTCGGTGAGCCCCACCGCCGCGGTGACGGCTGGGTGCGCGAGATCCGCGGTGGCTTGCTGGCCGCTCGCCGGGGCGGGACGGTCCGGACGGCTTGGCGAGATGGCCAGGTCGAGCTCGTGGTCGACGGCTACCATCCGCTCCTTCCCCGTTGGCTCTATCGATTCACCCAGCGCCCCTTCCACCACCTGATGGCGCGTCTCTCGCTCCTCCAGGCCAGGGGCCGTCTCCCGCCCCCGGGCATCCCCAGCCCGCCGGACCAGCGGCTGGCCGCGGCCGCCATCGATGTTGGTATCTGCCTGGCGTTCGCGCGCCTCTTGCGGCGTCCGGCCCTGCCTATTGTGGCCGCCTACCACGTCGCCTGCTGGAGCCTCGTCGGGCGAACCGCCGGCGGCTTCCTGACCGGGCAGCGGCTGACCTCTGTCGACGGCTCGCGGGTCACTGTCGGGCAGGCCGCGGTCCGCCTCCTCGCGGCGCCGCTCGCCATCGTTCGGAAGCGGGCCGTCCATGACGAGCTGGCGGGCACGGAGGTCGTCAGATCCGAGAGTTGAGCGCCGGCCTCACCATCGCGCGCCCGATCGACGAGGTGTTCGAGTACGTGGCCGACTACCGGCACGTGCCGCACGTGATGGAAGGCGTCCGGTCCTGGCGTCCCCTCGGCCGGCAGGCACGCGGGAAGGGCGCCCGCTACCGGGTCGAGCTCGACGCCGCCCACCTGACCCTGAAGACGGTCCTCCGCATCACGGCCTGGGAACCGCCGCGCGTGATCGCCTGGACCGCCGAGTCGGCTCCGCTGAAGAACGAGGGGAGGTGGCGCTTCAGCCCGGTACGGGACGGCACCGACGTCCAGCTCACCGTCGTCTACGACCCTCCCGGCGGGATCTTCGGCGACTTCGTCGCCCGCGGCGTCGAACGCTTGCTGGAGGCCCGGATCCGGGACGCTCTCGACCGCATGAAGCGGGCGATCGAGAGAGCCGCGTGAAGGTCTACTTGGGGCCCGGAGCGTCAGGCGGAGTGGACTCAATCAAGCCCTACGTCGACGGGCTCCGGCGGCTGGGCGTCGAGGCGGCGGCGGTGAAGCTGCCCAGCGGGCGGGCTGAGCGGGCGGTGGTTGTCTTCCTGGAACAGTCGGGAAGCGGCCCGGATGTGGTGGTCGGCGGCCGCTCGTATGGGGGGAGGGTGGCCAGCCTGGCCGCCGCCGAGCACGACTTCGCCGGCCTGCTGGTCTTCGCCTACCCGCTGCACCGGCCGGGCTTTCCGGACCAGCTGCGGACCGAGCATTGGCCGCGCATCCGCTGCCCGGTATTGATCATCCAGGGCGAGTCGGATCCGTTCGGCTCTCCCGACGAGCTCCGCCGCGAGGTGAGTAAGCTGCGCGAGGTGCGAGTCGTCACCCTGCCAGGCACCGGCCATGGGCTCAAGGAGCGGCTCGACGACGCCCTCGCCGCCGCCGCCGACTGGATCACAACACTGAAGGTCAGTGGACCGTAACGGCAGCAAGCATGGCCTCCGACCGCCCATATCCGCCGGGCGCCTGGCGGCGCTGATGCCGTTGTCCGGGGGCCCGGCGCGCGTCGTCGCGCATCTTCGGATGCGCTGCCTAGCACGCCACCCCATCCTCGGCACCAACGGTCTGGACGGCCGGACTGCGGCCCTGCGGGCTGCTATAGCTTCCGCCGTTACGCTCCACTAGCCGTGCCAACCCAGCGAGCTCGCCTGCAGGCCAACGGCCTCAACTTCTCGGCACTCGTGGCCGGTCCCCGCGACGGCCCGGTCGCCCTGCTGCTGCACGGCTTCCCGGAAGGTAAGGAGTCCTGGGAGCCGCAGCTGGAGGCGCTGGCCAAGGCCGGTTGGCGGGCCGTGGCGCCCGACCTCCGGGGCTACGGCGGCACCGACGTCCCGGAGGGCGTCGACGCCTACACGCTCAGGCACCTGGTCCAGGACGTCCAGGGCCTCGTCCACGCGCTTGGCGAGGACCGGGTCGACCTGGTCGGCCACGACTGGGGGTCGCTGATCGGCTGGTCATTCACGAGCCGGCACCCGAACCTGGTCCGGACCTGGTCGGCGCTCTCCGTGCCGCACCCGACGGCCTTCGCGGCCGCCGCGGGCTACGACGGGGCAGGACACGCGGACCCCGAGCAGCTGGAGGCGTCGGCTTATGTTGGTCTCTTCGTCAGAGCCGGCAAGGCCGAGGAGGTTCTGCTCGAAGAGGACGGCCGGCGCCTGCGCGCCATGTTCGCCTTGACGCCCAACCCGACAGCGGTGAGCGGGGAGGAGGCGGAGGCATTCCTGAAGTCGATGAGCCGGCCGGGCCGGCTCACGGCCGCGCTCAACTACTACCGCGCCAACTGGAAGCCCGGCGCCTACTCCGCCTTCCCGCCCTGCCCGAACCCGATCCGGACGCCGACGCTGATGGTCTGGGGGACCGAGGACACCGCCGTGCGCCGGCGGGCGGTGGAGGCCACTTCCGACGAGGTCCAGGGGTACTACCGGCTCGAAGCTCTTCCCGAGACCGGCCACTGGCTGACGTACGAACGCCCGGACGTCGTGTCGCGGCTGCTCGTCGAACACGTGAGCCGAGCAGGCAGAATCCCCGCAGAATAGCGGCTTGATGAGCCAGTCCCATCACCGGCCGGGAGCCATGAAGCGCGTGGGCAGCCGCCGGCGCACGGTCAGCGGGCTCGGCATCATCCTGGTGCTGATCGGCCTGCTGGTGCTGGCCGTCAACTTCTCCTTGCTGCCGCGGTTCGTCTACGAGCTCTGGCCTCTCATCATCGTGGCCATCGGCGTGTTCGGCCTGGTCCGCCGCCCAGGCTGGATCGACGAGATCGACGTGCTGGTCCCAGGCGTGGGGGAGGCGGTCAGCCGGCCGCGCCGCCGCGGCAGCCTGGTGCTGATCGGAGCGGGCCTGGTTCTGCTTCTCTTCAGCCTCCACCTTGTCGATGAGCGTGTCATCGGGCCCACCCTCCTCATCGGGCTGGGGGCGCTGCTGCTCTGGCGTCGCACTCGCTGAATCACCCCCCGAAATCAGCGACTCCCCGGGAACGCCGAAAGTGACCGACGCCGACTGGTTGACCCTTTTCGCCGGCATCGGATCCGGCGTGCGCAGCGCCGTGGGTCCGGTGGCCGGCACCGAGGCGGGGCGGGCGGAGCTGGCGACAGGCGCAGGTGGCGACCGCACTGTCGAGGTCGACCGGGTGGCGGAGTCGGTGGCGGTCGCCGCACTCGAGAAGGCCGCCCAGGCAGGAGCCCGGTTCAGGCTTCTTTCCGAAGAGATCGGCGAAAGGGACTTCGGCGCCGAATCGCCGACCATCCTGCTGGACCCGATCGATGGCAGCCTCAACGCCAAACAGGGGGTGCCACTCTACGCGATCATGCTGAGCCTCGTCGGCGAGCCTCGAGTCGGTGGCGTCCGCGCCGGCTACGTGATGAACCTGGCCACCGGCGAAGCCTGGTCCGCGATTCGGGGCGGCGGCGCCTGGCGCGGCGGCCAGCGGCTGGAGCCGCTTCTGTGGCGGCCCTCGCGCCGCTTCGAGGTCCTGGCGCTGGAGAGCTCGCCCCGCTCGCTCGTCAAAGCCGAAGCGTTGGTCCGGCGGTCGGCCAAGGTTCGGATCCTGGGCTCGATGGCGATCTCGATCGCCCAGGCCGCGGCGGGCAGCTTCGACGTTTTCTGTTCGCCGATCGACGCTCGCGTCTTCGATATGACCGCGAGCCTGCTTGTGCTCAAGGAATCCGGCGGGGTCGCCACCGACATGCAAGGGAGGTCGCTCGACCAGCTGGGCGTCGACCTCGAGACACGCAGCACGCTGCTCTGCTCGGCGGACGCCCACGCCCACGAGCAGGCGCTCGAGATCCTGCTCTGATCGCTCGCCGCCCCGCTTCAGCACCCTGATAGCGTTTTCGGGATGCGTTCAGCGCCCGCGGCGCAGGTGGAGCCGAAGCTACCCGGCGCGGAGGTGGAGCAGCTCCGGCCACGCGTCGTGATCGAGGGGGTGGCCCCAGAGGTCGAGGGCGGCCGTTTTCCGGGGAAGGGATCGCTCGGGGAGAGCGTCCTGGTCGAGGCCGACGTCTTCGCCGACGGCCACGACGAGCTCCGGGCGTCGCTCCACTGGCGCCGCGCGGGCGAGCTCGACTGGACGGAGGTCACGATGCGCTCCCTGCCCAACGATCGCTGGCGGGCCGGGTTCAAGCCCGACCAGCTGGGCTGTTATGAGTTCACTGTCGAGGGCTGGGTCGATCCCTTCGCAACCTGGGCGCGGGACCTCGCCAAGCGCGTCGAGGCCGGCCAGGACGTCGCCCAGGACCTCCTGATCGGGGCCGACCTGGTGGACGCGGCCGCGGCCAGGGCCGGCGAAATCGATCAGAAGGACTTGAAGGCCGCCGCCCGCTCGCTGCGGGTGGGCCCGCGGAGCCGTAAGTCGGCGGTTGCAAAAGCGCTTGGCCCGGCACTCGCGGCGCTCATGACGCGCTACAGCGAGCGCGTGGGCGGGGCGCGTTACAGCCGCGTGCTGCGGGTGCTCATCGACCCGGCGCGGGCCAGGCACGGCGCCTGGTATGAGATGTTTCCGCGCTCGACCCGGGCGGACGGCAAGCACGGCACGTTCAAGGACGTGGAGGCGCGGCTCCCCTATGTGGCGGGGATGGGGTTCGACGTCCTCTACCTGCCGCCCATCCATCCGATCGGCCGGACCTTTCGCAAAGGCCGCGACAACAGCCTCGAGGCTGCCCCTGACGATCCCGGGAGCCCCTGGGCGATCGGTTCTTCCGAGGGCGGCCACAAGGCCATCCACCCGCAGCTCGGCACGCTGGCCGATTTCCGCCACCTGCTGGCCACCGCTCGGGATCGCTATCGGATGGACGTGGCGATCGACATCGCCTTCCAGACCTCGCCCGACCATCCCTACGTGAAGGAGCACCCCGACTGGTTCCGCAAGCGGCCGGACGGGTCGATCCAGTACGCCGAGAATCCGCCCAAGAAGTACCAGGACATCTACCCGTTCACCTTCGGCACGGAGGCCTGGCGCGAGCTCTGGGCTGAGCTCTGCGACGTGGTGCTCTACTGGGCCCGGCAGGGCGTGCGCATCTTTCGCGTCGACAACCCGCACACGAAGCCGTTCGGCTTCTGGGAGTGGCTCATCGGAGAGGTCAAGCGCGAGTTTCCCGACGCGATCTTCCTGGCCGAGGCTTTCACGCGCCCAAAGGTCATGTACCGCCTGGCCAAGGTTGGGTTCTCGCAGTCCTACACGTACTTCACCTGGCGGACCGGCAAGCGTGAGCTGACCGAGTACTTCACCGAGCTCACGACCTCGCCGGTACACGACTTCTTCCGGCCCAACCTCTGGCCCAACACGCCCGACATCCTGACCGAGCAGATGCAGCGCGGCAGCCGGCCCGTGTTCATGTCGCGCCTGGTGCTGGCAGCCACGCTCGGCGCCAACTACGGCATCTACGGTCCCGCCTACGAATTGATGCTGAATCAGGCGACGCCCGGGCGCGAGGAGTACGCCGCCAACGAGAAGTACGAGATCAAGCGCTGGGATGTGGAGCGGCCCAACCCGCTGCGGGACTTCATCGCACAGGTGAACCGGATCCGGATCGAGAACACTGCCCTTCAGTCGGACCGCGGACTCCTCTTCCATCCGATCGACAACGAGCAGCTGCTCTGCTACTCGAAGAGCAGCGAGGATGGCGCCAACCTGGTGCTCGTCGTGGTCAACCTGGACCCGATCTGGACCCAGTCCGGCTTCGTCGACCTCCGGCTCGACGAGCTGGAGATGGATCCCTCTCGGCCTTTCGCTGTCGACGATCTGGTAAGCGGGTCTCACTACACCTGGCAGGGCTGGCGCAACTACGTCGAGCTCAACCCGCACGTGATGCCGGCACACATCTTCAAGGTGTTCCGCTGATGGCCGAGCAGGCGACCTGGTACAAGGACGCGATCATCTATGAGCTGCACGTCCGCGCCTTCAAAGACAGCACCGGAGATGGCGTCGGCGACTTCCGCGGCCTGATCCAAAAGCTCGGCTACCTGCAGGAGCTGGGCGTGACCGCGGTCTGGCTGCTGCCCTTCTACCCGTCTCCGCTCAAGGACGACGGCTACGACGTCGCCAGCTACGAGGCGGTCAACCCGTCGTACGGCACCCTCGCCGACCTCCGCCGCTTCGTGCGGGAAGCCCACGAGCGCGGCATTCGCGTCATAACCGAGCTCGTCGCCAACCACACCTCGGATCACCACCCCTGGTTCCAACGCGCCCGCCGGGCCAAGCCTGGCAGTGCCTGGCGTGACTACTACGTGTGGAGCGACACTCCCGAGCGATATAAGGAAGCCCGCATCATCTTCAAGGACGTCGAGGTCTCCAACTGGACCTGGGACCCGGTCGCCAAGGCCTACTACTGGCACCGCTTTTACTCGCACCAGCCGGACCTCAACTACGAGAACCCACGCGTCATGAAATCGATCCTCCAGGTCCTCGACTTCTGGCTGGACATGGGCGTGGACGGGCTCCGGCTTGACGCGGTGCCCTACCTCTTCGAGCGTGAGGGCACCAACTGCGAGAACCTGCCCGAGACGCACCAGGCGTTGAAGCAGATGCGCGCGCACGTTGACGCACGGTACCGCGACCGGATGCTGCTGGCGGAGGCCAACCAATGGCCCGAGGACGCCGTGACTTATTTCGGCAACGGCGACGAATGCCACATGAGCTTCCACTTCCCGCTCATGCCCCGCCTCTTCATGTCCATCCAGATGGAAGACCGCTTTCCGGTCGTCGACATCCTGGCGCAGACGCCGCCCGCCCCGGAGAACTGCCAGTGGGCGCTCTTTCTTCGTAACCACGACGAGCTGACGCTCGAGATGGTCACCGACGAAGAGCGCGACTACATGTACCGCGTCTACACGCAGGACCCGATCGCTCGGTTGAACCTGGGCATCCGCCGGCGCCTGGGGCCGCTGCTGCAGAACAACCGCCGCCGTATCGAGCTGATGAACGGGCTGCTGTTCTCATTGCCGGGCACGCCGGTCCTCTACTACGGCGACGAGATCGGGATGGGCGACAACATCTATCTCGGCGATCGCAATGGCGTGCGCACTCCGATGCAGTGGAGCGCCGACCGCAACGCGGGCTTCTCGACCGGCAACCGGCAGCGGCTCTACCTGCCGGTCATCGTCGACCCCGAATACCACTACGAGTCGGTCAACGTCGAGGCGCAGTCGGCCAACCCGCACTCGTTGCTGTCCTGGATGAGGCGCCTGATCGCGCTCCGCAAGGGCCACCCGGCCTTCGGCCGGGGCACGCTCGAGTTCCTGCACCCCGAGAACCGGCGGGTGCTCGCCTACGTCCGCCGCTACGAGGAAGCCGGGGCCGACGGCAAAACGGAGCAGGTCCTGGTCGTCGCCAACCTCTCACGGTTCGTGCAGTACGTGGAGCTCGACCTGGCGCGGTTCAAGGGCCAGGTGCCCGTCGAGATGTTCGGCAGCACGGAGTTCCCCAAAATCGGCGAGCACTCCTACCTGCTGACGCTCGGACCCCACGCGTTCTACTGGTTCCTGCTCGAGCCCGCGCGCGTCCCCGCCGGCAAGGTCGCCCAGAGATGGGGAGCCGAGGACCTGCCCGAGCTGGTCCTCGACGGCCAACCCGAGGACCTCTTCCGACCGGAGCGCCGGGCCCGGCTCGAGGAGATACTCCCCTCGTACGTAGAGACCCGCCGCTGGTTCGGCGGCAAGGCCCGGAAGCTGAAGTCGATGCTCATCACAGACGTCGTGCCGCTGGCGGCGCGCGCCAGGCTGCTGACTGTGGAGACCCGGTATGCGGAGGGCGACGCCGAGACCTACGTCCTGGTGCTGGGCTTTGCGGAAGGTGAGCGCGCAGCCGAACTCATCGCCCACCGGCGCAACGCCCTGCTCTGCCGCCTGGCCGGAGGTGATGAACCGGCAGTGCTCTACGACGCCATGGTCGACCCGGACTTCGCCGAAGGCCTGCTCGAAGCTATCGAGCGGCGGCGGCGCTTCCGGGGCGAGGCCGGCGCCGTGGCGGCGACCCCAGGCCGGGCTCTGAGCCGGCTTCGCGCGGGCGCGCCCGGGGAGCTCGAGGCCCACCTCTCGAGCGCCGAGCAAAGCAACAACTCGGTGGTGTTCGGCGAACGCCTGATCCTGAAGCTTTTCCGGCGCCTCGAACCGGGCCTCAACCCGGACCTGGAGGTGAGCCGTTTCCTGACCGAGCACTCGGAGTTCCAGCACATCCCGCCTTTCGCGGGCAGCCTCGACTACAGGCGCGCTGGCTCGCCCTCCGCCACCCTCGGTATTCTCCAGGGCTACGTTCCCAACCTCGGGGACGCCTGGGCGTACACGCTCGGCGAGCTCAAGGAGTACCTGTCGAACCCCCACCGGGGCGTCTCGCTGGAAGTGATCGGCGACTATCTCCAGTCGGCCGCCCTGCTCGGCCGGCGAACCGCCGAGATGCACCTCGCCCTCGCTTCCGACCCGGACAACCCGGACTTCGCGCCGGCCCCGTCGACGATGCTCGACCAGCGTTCCCTCTTCCAGTCGGTGCGCGGCCAGGGCATGCAGGTATTCGAGCTGCTGCGGGCAAGGCTCACACGGCTGTCCGAGGGGGCGCGGGCCGACGCCGAGCTGGTACTGCAGATGCAGGGCGAGCTGATGGCCCGGCTGCGCTCGGTCATCCAGCGGCCAATCTCAGCTGCCCGGATCCGCACCCACGGCGACTATCACCTGGGCCAGGTGCTCTGGACCGGCGGCGACTTCGTGATCATCGACTTCGAAGGCGAGCCGGCACGACCGATCGCCGAGCGGCGCTTGAAGCGCTGGCCGCTCCGTGACGTGGCGGGAATGCTGCGCTCCTTCGACTACGCGGTCAACGAGGCTCATCGCGTATACCACGACCGGCAGACCCTCGACCGCGCGGCCCGATTCTGGCGCGACAACGTGAGCCAGGCTTTCCTGCGTGAGTACCTGGCTACCGCCGGCGCCGCCAGCTTCCTCCCGGTGAGCAACGATGAGCGGCAGATCCTGCTGGAGACCTATCTGCTCGAGAAGGCGCTCTACGAGATCAGATATGAGCTCAACAACAGGCCCGATTGGGTCAGGATCCCTCTAAGAGGCATCCTTGACCTGATGGGAGTCGTTGACTGATGGGCGCTAACGGCGTCGGGCATTGTTGATGGGAGTTGTGGATTAGATGGCGCAGTCCACGCAGGTGAGCCTGCTCACGTCCGACGACCTCTACCTCTTCAACGAGGGCACCAACTACCGGCTGGCCAACAAGTTCGGCTCCCACGTCGTCGAGGTGGGCGGCCGCAAGGGGACCTACTTCGCCGTCTGGGCGCCCAACGCGCAGCACGTCAGTGTCGTGGGCGACTTCAACAGCTGGGACCAGCGCGCCAACCCCCTGCAGGTGAAGGGCAATTCGGGCGTCTGGGAGGGATTCCTCGAAGGGATCGGCCAGGGCGCTATTTACAAGTACCACGTGGTCGGCCGGGGCGGCCGGTTCCAGGTCGACAAGGCCGACCCCTTCGCCTTCCACTGCGAGACGCCGCCCAAGACCGGCTCGATCGTCTGGAAGCTGGACTACGACTGGGGCGACGGCGACTGGATGCGCGAGCGCAGCCGGAATAACAGCGGCCTGGCGCCCTGGTCGATCTACGAGGTGCACGCCGGCTCCTGGGCCAAGAACGGCCATGTGCCCGACTACCGGGAGCTGGCCGAGCGCCTCGGGGACTACGTCAAGCAGACCGGATACACGCACGTCGAGTTCATGCCGATCATGGAGCACCCGTTCTACGGCTCCTGGGGGTACCAGACCACCGGCTACTTCGCGCCCACCAGCCGCCAGGGCACGCCCCAGGATTTCAAATACCTGGTCGACCACCTCCACCGGCTGGGCATCGGCGTGATCCTGGACTGGGTGCCCTCGCATTTCCCCGCTGACGAGCACGGCCTCGTCAATTTCGACGGCACCCACCTGTACGAGCACGCCGACCCGCGCCTCGGCTTCCACCCCGACTGGAAGTCGATGATCTTCAACTACGGGCGCCACGAGGTTCGCAGCTTCCTCTGCTCGAGCGCGATGTTCTGGCTCGACGAGTACCACACCGACGGCCTGCGCGTGGACGCGGTCGCTTCGATGCTCTACCTCGACTACTCGCGCCAGCCGGGCGAATGGGTCCCCAACGCCTACGGCGGACGCGAGAACCTGGAGGCGATCACCTTTTTGCGCCAGCTCAACGCAGAGCTCTACAAGGAGCACCCGGACATTCAGACCATGGCCGAGGAGTCGACGGCCTGGCCGATGGTGTCCCGGCCGACCTACGTGGGTGGGCTTGGGTTCGGCATGAAGTGGGACATGGGATGGATGCATGACACGCTGGAGTACATGCAGCGCGAGCCGGTCCACCGCAAGTTCCACCACAACAAGCTGACGTTCCGTGGCATGTACGCGTTCAGCGAGAACTTCGTGCTGCCGCTTTCGCACGACGAGGTGGTGCACGGCAAGGGCTCGCTGATCGGCAAGATGCCGGGCGACACCTGGCAGAAGTTCGCCAACCTGCGGCTGCTCTTCGCCTACATGTTCGCCTCGCCGGGCAAAAAGCTGATGTTCATGGGCGACGAGTTCGGACAGTGGGGCGAGTGGGGGCACGACTGGCCGCTGGACTGGTCGCTGCTGAACTGGCCGATGCACGAAGGGCTGCGGCGATGGGTCGCCGATCTCAACGCCCTTTACCGGCAGGACTCGTCACTGCACGCGACCGACTTCGACCCCAACGGGTTCAGCTGGATTGACGCCGACGACTCCGAGCAGTCGGTGATCAGCTTCCTGCGGCGCGACCCGTCGGCGCCCGAGAGGCCGCTCATCGCCGCGTTCAACTTCACGCCCGTGCCCCGGCACGGCTATCGTCTCGGCGTGCCCCTCGGCGGTTTCTGGAAGGAGCTCCTGAACAGCGACGCGCCCGACTACGGCGGGAGCGGCCAGGGCAACCTCGGCGGCGTGCAGGCGCAGGACGCTTCCTGGCACGGCCAGCCGCACCTGGTCGACATCACCCTGCCTCCGCTGGCCGGAGTCTTCTTCAAACCGGCGTCGGCGGGTTGACGGCGGCAATCGGGTAGAACTTTCTGTTGGAGCGAATGAAGCCTCTCCACCTTGCGTTCGTCTGGCACATGCACCAGCCCTATTACAAGGACGACCTCACATCCACGTATCTACTGCCTTGGGTACGCCTGCACTGCGCCAAGGACTACCACAAGATGGCGGCCCTCCTCGACGGCTACCCACGGGTTCGCCAGACGTTCAACCTGGTGCCGGCGCTGCTGGCGCAGATCGACGAGTACGCGCGCGGGGAGGCGCATGACCTCTTCCTCAACCTCTGCCGCCGGCCGGCCGGCGAGCTGACGGCGGAAGAGCGCGGTTTTCTGATCCGTTGGGTGCGCGAGTCGCCGCAGGCGCTGCGGGTGCAGCAGTCGCCGCGGTACCTGGAGCTGGCCTCCAAGGACGCCGGGCCCGCCGCCTACACGATTGAGGAGATCCGCGACCTCCAGGTCTGGACCAACCTGGCCTGGTGCGACCCCGCCTGGATGGATTCCGACCCCCGCCTGTCGGAGTTGAAGAGCAAAGACCGCCTCTTCTCGGAGGAGGACAAAGACGCCCTCTTCGCGGCCCAGCTGGAGCGGGTCCAGAGCGTGATCCCCAAATATCGGGAGCTCGCCGAGAGTGGCCAGGCCGAGCTCATCACCTCGCCGTACTACCACCCGATCTTGCCGCTCATCTGCCACCTGGACTCGGCGCGCACGGCCTCGCCGGGCATCCAGCTGCCAGACCGGGGGTTTTCGCACAAGGAGGACGCCGAGCAGCAGATCGCCCTGGGCCTGGCCACCTTCGAGCGCCTCCTCGGCCGGCGGCCGACCGGCATCTGGCCCTCGGAGATGGCGGTCAGCGAGAGCGTCGCCGGCCTCACCGCGCAGGCCGGGCTGCAGTGGTTCATCTCCGATGAGGACGTGCTCGCCCGCTCTCTGGAGACGGATATCGGCCGGGACGCGGCCGGCCGGGTCTTCTCGCCGGAGCTTCTCTACCAGCCCTACCGAATGGAGCGCGAAGGTAAAGAGGTCGCCGTCGTCTTCCGGGACAAGATCCTTTCCAACCTGATCGGTTTCGACTACTACCGGATGTCCGCGCTGGATGCGGCGCGCGACCTCATGCGCCGGCTGCGCGACATCCACGGGCAGCAGCGCGAGGAGGACTTCCTGGTCGTCGTCGCGCTCGACGGCGAGAACGCCTGGGAGTTCTACCCGCGCGACGGCCACGACTTCCTGAACGCCCTCTACACCGAGCTGGACGCCGCCGAGGACATCGTCTGCACCACGGTGAGCGACTTCCTCGACGCCCACCCGGCCCGCCGTCCGCTGCAGCGGCTCCACAGCGGCAGCTGGATCAACGCCAGCTTCGACACCTGGATCGGCGACCCGGACCAGACCGTGGCCTGGGACCTGTTGGCCGAGACGCGCGACTGGCTCGAGGACTACGCCCATCACCACCCGAACCAGTACGAGCAGCTGGCCGGCGCCTGGCGGGAGATCCTGATCACTGAGGGCAGCGACTGGTTCTGGTGGTTCTCCCGGCGCCACGACTCGGGGATGGACGCGATCTGGGACAATCAGTTCCGCCTCCACCTCCGCAACGTCTATAAGATCGTCGACGCCAAGCCGCCCAGCCGGCTCTTCCGCTCCATCGTCGACCGCCAGGGAGCTTCGCCCCAGCGCTTCCCCTCGGCCCTGATCTCGCCGATCGGCGAGGAGGACCCCGCCTGGCAGCGCGCTGGCGTCTACGAGATGACCAGCGGGTTCGGCGCCCTGCACCGCCCCAGCGGCCTCGTCGAGCGGCTCTTCTACGGGAGCGACGAGGAGGCCCTCCACGTCCGGGTCGACGTCTCCCGCCCCCATTACGAGCTCTTCGACGGCGGTGTGGCGCTCTGGCTCTACCTCTCCGGCCCGCCGCTCAGCGAGCTGGAGGCGAAGGAGCCGACCGCCGCGCTACCGATGCCGGTGGTCTCCTCGGCCGACCTCGGTTTCGAGCCCGGCTACGCGGTGTCGATCCGCTTCGACCCCGAATCGGCCTGGCTGTCGGTGCACCGGCTGGCTCGCGGGCGCCGCGTCGGCACGCCGCTCTTCGAGATGCAGATCGGCCCCGTGCGCAACGGCGCGATCGCCTTCTCGATCCCCTTCAACGTGGTCGGCAAGAGCGGGGGAGAGGCGCTCGAGCAGGCACTGTCTGTGATTCGCGACGAGCAGGAGGTGGAGCGAGTGCCGCCCACCGGTTCGATCGGGCTCCAAGTGCCGGGCTCTGGCGACAGGGTGGAGGAGCTCGGAGCTGCGCTCAAGGTCATGCTCGTGTCGGCCGAGGTGCTGCCCTTCGCCAAGACCGGCGGGCTCGCCGACGTTGCCGCGTCACTCCCCAAGGAGGTCCGCCGCCTGGGTCACGACGTGCGCATCGTGATGCCGCGGTATCGGGCGATCGACCCCGGCCTGCTCCACCTGACAACCGTTCTCACGGGCCTGGAAGTGCCCCTCGGCGCCCAGACGGTGACCTGCTCGATCCTGGAGGGGCGCCTTGGCGAGGTGCCGATCTATTTCGTCGACTGCCCCCAGCTCTATGACCGCGATGGCATCTACGGCTTCGGCGACGACGACGCCCGGTTCATCTACCTCTGCCGGGCCGTGCTCACGATGCTGAAGCCGCTCGATTTCGTTCCGGACGTGATCCACGTGCACGACTGGCACACCGCGTTGATCCCGAACCTGCTGGACGTGCTTTATGCGGACGACCCGGACCTGGCCCGGATCTCGACAGTCCTCACCATCCACAACCTCGCCTTCCAGGGCGTGTTCGGCTTTGGCTCGCTGCACCTGGCCGGGCTCGATCCCTGGGGCCTGATCAGGGTCGGCGAGCCGCACCTGGACGACGTCGTCAACATCCTCGGCCGCGGCATCCATTTCGCTGACGCCGTGAACACGGTCAGCGAGCGCTACGCACAGGAGATCCAGACCCCCGAGTTCGGAGAGGGGATGGACGGGTTGCTGAAGCGCAACGCGCACAAGCTGCATGGCATCGTCAACGGGATCGACACCGAGCTCTTCGACCCCGAGCGCGACCCCGCGATTCCGCATCACTACACCGTGGTCGACCCGGCGCCAAAGGCGCTCAACAAGGCGGCGCTGCGGTCTGTCCTCGGGTTGCGCGACGAGGCGGCTCCGCTGGTCGCCCTGATCTCCCGCCTCTACGACCAGAAAGGGATCGACCTGATCGAGCAGGCGATGCCGGCGCTGATCCATCACGGCATCCAGCTGGCCGTGCTCGGCACGGGCGAGCGGCGGTACGAGGACATGTTCCGTTACCACGCCGCCCAGAACCCGGGCCAGGTCTCGGCCTCGGTCGGCTTCGACCACCACCTGGCCCAGCTCCTTTACGCCGGGTCCGACATGGTGCTGATGGCGTCTCGCTTCGAGCCCTGCGGCCTGGGTCAGCTGATCGGCCTGCGCTACGGCTCCATCCCGGTGGTGCGGGCGACGGGCGGACTGGTCGACACGGTGCGCGACTTCGACCCCGGCAGCGGCGAAGGGACCGGCTTCATGTTCGAGGAGTACGACCCCTGGGCGCTCTTCGGCGCGCTGGTCCGAGCGTCCGAGACATACCGGCACCGCGAGGTCTGGGAGCGGCTGGTGCGGCGGGCGATGTCCCAGGATGTCTCCTGGGCGCAGTCGGCGCGCCGCTACGTCGAGCTCTACCGGGCGGCCATGGTCAGCCAGCGAGACCGCAAGGGCGTCCTGCCCTCAGCGCACATGGTCGGGTAGCTAGCTCCCTCCGTCGGTGGCACGCCAGAGCTGAGCCCGTTTATCGCAACAGCGACGTCTGCGACCCGGACGCGACGACCGGGGGACTCGCCAGGTGCGCCATACGGAACATGGAAGGGGCGATTTCGATCAGGTTTTGGCGTCGAATCGCCGCCGATGCGTAAACATGCGGTGCCAGGGCATCTTTATGCAGCCAAGCGGGGCCTAGGGACGGCTTGCGGGCCTCTCCATCGACGAGTGTGTGAAATGGAGGCTAATCGGCGCCGGAATGACCCCCATCCGCCCGCGGATGTGGCTGAGTATTTATGCAGCATTGCGTCGATGACGATCGGGCCCTGAAAGGCACGATGCACCGCCGCGCCTCATGGTCGAATTCTCCAGTCACAGGGTCGACGCCTGACGCCGCCTTCGAAACTCCAGCATTGGGTTTGACTCAAACGTCCCAGATCTTGAAGACGATGCGCGCTAGCCGCCCCAGTCCGGCAGCACGCGTAGCTGCTCGACGCGCCGGGCCGCCGGTGCGTACGCCTCGGTGAAGTAGTCGAGCAGCATTCGCCGTGCGCTGTAAGCGGGCGCCAGACGCTTGATCGAAGCCCGCATCATCGCGATCCAGCGCTGCGGCCGGCCGGCCTCGTCGCGAGCGTAGAAGGTGGGGATGACCTGCCTCTCCAGGGCCCGGAAGAGCGCCTCCGCCTCCGCCTCGTCGTCCGCGGCCTGGCGGTCCAGCGTCGCCCCCGAAGGGATCGCCCAGCCCACGTCCGGGCCATACGCCTCGTCCCACCAGCCGTCGAGCACGCTCACGTTGAGGACCCCGTTGGCCGCCGCTTTCATTCCGGAGGTCCCGCTCGCCTCCAGAAACCGGCGCGGGTTGTTGAGCCAGACGTCGGCGCCCTGGACCAGGTGGCGGGCGATCTCGATGTCGTAGTCCTCCAGGAAGGCCACGCGCGTCTCCTCGCGAGCCAGCTCGACGATCTCGCGGAGGAGCGCCTTGCCCGCCTGGTCGGCCGGGTGGGCCTTGCCGGCGTAAAGGATCTGGACCGGCTTCGTGGTCGATGCGAGCAGGCGCTTCAGGCGGGGCCGGTCGGAGAGCATCAGCGTGGCCCGCTTGTAAGGCGCGAACCGGCGGCTGAAAGCGATGGTCAGCGCATCAGGATCGAGATTCGGTGTGGGCGCGGCCCGCGCGCAGGCGTACTCGACGAGGCGCTCGCGGAGTGAGCGGTGGACATCCCAGAGCCGCTCGGCCGGGATCGCCTCGACGCCCTCCCACCGATTGTCGCCAGGCGCGAGGTCCCACCACTCGGCGTCGACGAACTCCATCAGCAGGGAGTCGATCTCGTCCGCCACCCAGGTGGGCAGGTGGATGCCGTTGGTGATCGCGCCGATCGGAACCTGCGGCTCCTTCAGTCCCGGCCAGGCGTCCTTCCAGATCCGGCGAGACACGGCGCCGTGAAGGCGGCTCACGCCCACGCTGTGATCGGCCATCCGGAGCGCCAGATACGTGGTGCAGAAGAGTGAGCGAGGATCCCCGGGCTTCTCGCGGCCCAGGTCCATGAAGCGCTCGAAGCTGAGTCCGGTCTCCTGGAGGTAGGGCCCGAGCAGGTCCCAGGCCAGACCGGCCTCGAAGTAGTCGCTGCCGGCCGCGACGGGCGTGTGGGTCGTGAACACGATGCCGGCCCGGGCGAGGAGCCGGGCTTCCTCGAAGGTCAGCTGGCGCGAGCGCCGCAGCTCTCTGATCCGCTCCACTCCGACCAGCGCGCTGTGGCCTTCGTTGAGGTGGAAGACCGTGGCTGCGATGCCGAGGGCGCGCAGGGCGCGCATTCCGCCGATTCCGAGCACGATCTCCTGCCGGAGCCGTCGGTCCGGCTCGGGGACGTAGAGCCGGTCGGTGATCGTGCGCAGGTGGGGCGGGTTCGACTCCAGGTCGGTGTCGAGAAGGAACAGAGGGACCTTACCCACCTGGGCTCGCCAGACCGCGATCCGCACCGTCTCCGCGCCGATCGGCGCCTCGACGTCCAGCGGCCCGTCGCCTGTTTCCACCCTCCGGATCGGCAGCTCGTCCGGGATGTTCTCGGCGTAGTACTCGGTCTGGTTGCCGCCGGGGTCGATCTTCTGGCGGCCGAAGCCCCAGCGGTAGAGGAGACCGACGCCGACCAGCGGCAGGTTCAGGTCGCTGGAGGCCTTCAGGTGGTCGCCGGCCAGGATGCCCAGGCCTCCTGAATAGATGGGCAGGGACTCGGCGATGCCGAACTCCAGCGAGAAGTAACCGATGAGCAGCGGCGCTCCGGCGTCGTAGAACGGGGGATGGCGCTCGAGGTGCCGGCGGACCGCGGCTCGGGCCCTGTCCAGCGCGGGCGCGAACGCGGCCTTTTGGGCCGCCCGCTCGACGCCCTTCGGGCCCAGCCGGCTGAGCATCACGATGGGGTTGTGCCGGGTGGCCTCCCAGAGCTTGGGATCCAGAGTCTGGAAAACCTCCCGGATCTCGGGATCCCAGGTCCAGGTGAGATTCAGAGCGAGGACGCGCAGTTCGTCGAACAAGGCCGACTTAGGATGTTATCTACATGAAGGCGGTGGTCATGGCCGGGGGCGAGGGGTCGCGCCTCCGCCCCCTGACCAGCGCCCGGCCGAAGCCGCTGGTCCCGGTGGCGGGCCGCCCGATCATGGAGCACATCCTGCTGCTGCTCCGCAAGCACCACCTGCGAGACGTCATCACAACGGTCCAGTACCTCGGATCGAGCATCAGGAATTACTTCGGCGACGGTTCCGAGTCGGGAGTGGCGCTCACCTACTCGGTCGAGGACTCGCCACTCGGGACAGCCGGTTCGGTCCGGCTGGCCGAGGCCGAGCTGAAGGACGCGTTCCTAGTCATCAGCGGCGACGCCCTGACCGACATCGACCTCACTGCGGCCGTGCGCTTCCACAAGCGGCGCGCGGCCCTGGCGACAATCGTCTTGAAGCCCGTCGCCGACCCGCTCGAGTACGGGGTTGTGGTCGTCGACGACGACGGCGCGGTGCAGCGGTTCCTGGAGAAGCCTTCCTGGGGCGAGGTCTTCAGCGACCTCGCCAACACCGGCATCTACATCCTCGAGCCGGAGGTCTTCAAGTACTTCAAGGCCGGCCAGGTCGCCGACTGGTCAGGCGATGTCTTCCCGCAGCTCCTGAAGGAGGGCGAGCCCGTCTTCGGTTGGGTCGCCGAAGGGTACTGGGAGGATGTCGGCACACACGCGGCCTATATGAAGGCCAATTTCGACTGCCTGGAGGGAAAGGTGGCGGTCGAGATCCCGGGCGTTCGCGCCGACAACTCCGTCTGGGTCGCGGAGGATGCGGACGTCTCGCCCGACGCCCGGATCGACGGCCCGGCCTTCGTCGGCTCCTCCACCAAGGTGCGGCCCGGCGCCTGGATCAACGGCCCGGCGGTGGTCGGAGATGACTGCATCATCGAAACGGGCGCCAAGATCTCCAACTCGATCCTCTGGAACCACACCTACGTCGGCGAGAACTGCCGCTTGCGCGGTGCCATCGTCTGCCGAGCGGTGCGCATCAAGAACAACTCGCTGCTCGAGGAGGGCTCGATCGTCGGCGACGAGGTCGTGGTCGGAGCCGGCTCGACGGTGAACGCGAACGTGCGGATCTGGCCCAACAAGGAGATCGAGGCCGGGGCGACAGTCCGCGAGTCCATAGTTTGGGCGGGTTCCTGGAAGCGGGGCCTCTTCAGCGCGTATGGGCTGACCGGGCTCAGCAACATCGAGTTCACGCCCGAGTTCGCCGCCCGCCTCGGCGCCGCCATCGGCGCGCTGTTCCCACGCGGCGTGTCGATCGCCATCTCACGCGATTCCTCGCGAGCAGCCCGCATGATCAAGCGGGCGCTGATCGCGGGCCTGATCTCCTCGGGCGCCAACATCGCCGACCTCTCCGCCCTGGCCATCCCCAATGCCCGTCATTTCGCGCGGCACTCGCGCCTGCCGGCGACGCTCCACGTCCAGACCTCGCCGCTCGATGCGCGGTCGGTCGACATCCGCATCTTCGACTCGACCGGGCTGGATCTCGACAAGCGGCAGGAGCGCAAGCTCGAGAACCTCTTCTTCAGAGAGGACATCCGGCGTGTCGGCCACTATGAGATGGGCTCGATCAGCTACCCGCCGGGGGTCCAGGAGAGCTACCTGGAAGACGCTCTGGCCAAGCTCGACCTGGAGCTGGTGCGGCCGGCCGGCTTCAAGGTCCTGGTCGACTACGACAACGGGTGCGCCGCCCAGCTGCTGCCCAGGATTCTGGAGGAGCTCAGCTGCACGGTGATCCCTCTCAACGCCTCGGTGGAGGAGCAGATGGCGCCCCAGGCGCTGCCCGAGTTCCGCTCTCGACTGGAGGAGATGGGCAACATCGTACGGGCCGTTGAGGCCCGCCTCGGTGTCTTCATCGACTCGCCTGGTGAGCGCTGCTTCCTGATCGACGAGGCCGGCTCCATCCTGGAGCACCCCGACGCCTTCGCCTGCTTGGCCGAGATGGCCATGCGGCGGCGCGCCGGCATGATCGTCGGCCCGGCGTCGGCGCCGCTGACCTTCAGCCTGATCGCTGACCGCCTCGGCGGCCGCTTCGTCCCGTCCAAGATCACGCCCGGCGCCGTGCTGCGTTCAGCTCAGCACAAGGAGACTGTCGTTGCCTCCGACTTGCTGGGGGGGTACTGCTGGCCGGACTTCCAGGTCGCCTTCGACGCCGTTTTCACCGTCGCCCGAGTCCTCGAGCTGATGGCGGAGACGGGGCTCACACTGGCGCAGCTGCGCTCCGAGATACCCGCCGTCGGTTACGAGACCGCCACGCAGTTCTGCCCCTGGGAGGCCAAGGGCCGCGTCATGCGGATGGTGATGGAGAGGCACCTGCGCGACCGCGTCGACCTGACCGACGGGGTGAAGGTCTTTGTCCAGGGAGGCTGGGTCCTCGTCGTCCCCGACCCCGATCATCCGTCCTACCACGTGATCGCGTCCACCGAGGACTCGAAGCAGGCGGCGGCTCTCGTCGAGGAGTACGGCAGTTTGGTCCACGAAACGGTCGCCGTGGCGCACCAAGAGGTGCAGCAGGTCACGGAGCGCGAGTAGCCCCTTGGGAGAGCCGGAAGTTGTAGTTGTCGGTGGGGGGCAGGCGGGGCTCGCCACCAGCCACGAGCTGGACGCGGCCGGAGTGGAGCACGTGATCCTGGAGCGTGACCGGGTCGGACAGACCTGGCGCGGGCGCTGGGACAGCTTCACATTGGTCACGCCGAACTGGACCCTGGACCTACCGGGCTTCCCGTACCGGGGCGACGATCCGGAGGGACACGTACCGCGGGATGAAATCGTCCGCTACGTGGAGCGCTACGCGGACTCTTTTGGTGCGCCGGTCCACGAAGGCGTCGACGTCTCGAGTCTCGAACCAGGCTCAGCCGACGGTTTCTTGCTCCGGACCTCGGCCGGCGACTTGCAGGCGGGGACCGTCGTCCTTGCCACCGGTGCCTACCAACGCGCCCACCGGCCGCCCGTGGACGGCGCCTTCGCACACGACCTCCTGGTGATCGACGCCGAGGACTACACGAACGCCGGGGCGCTGCCGGCCGGACCCGTGCTGGTCGTGGGCTGCGGCCAGACCGGCTGCCAGCTCGCCGAGGAGCTGCAGCTGGACGGTCGCGAGGTGTTCCTGGCCTGCGGCCGGGCCCCCTGGGGCCCGCGGCGTCTGGAGGGGCGTGACCTCGTCACCTGGATTTGCGAGACCAGCTTCATGGATCAGCGCCTGAGCGACCTGCCTTCGCCCCAAGCTCGCCTGATCGCGAACGTGCAGTCGAGCGGGCGGGACGGCGGCCACGATCTCCATTACCGCGTGCTTCAGGCGATGGGCGTCCACCTGCTGGGCCACCTCGTCGGAGTGGACGGTTCCAGGGCCCGCTTTGCGCCCGACCTCGCTCAGTCCGTCGCCTTCGGAGATGCCCGCTGGGCCGACATCTGCAACCTCCTGCGCAAAGAGCTTCCGGCCAAGGGCCTGTCGGTGCCTGAGCTACCGGAGCCGGCGCCGTTCCGTGCGGATGCGCCGCTGGAAGTGGACCTGGAAGGGTTCGGCGCCGTGATCTTCACGTCCGGCTTTCGCCCGGATTACTCGCGGTGGGTCCACTTCGCTGCCTTCGACGAGCTCGGGTTCCCGCTCTGCGACGAAGGCGCCAGCACCGTGGTGCCCGGCCTCTACTTCGTGGGCGTCCACTTCCTGCGCAAGCGCAAGTCGTCGCTCATGTGGGGTGTCGGCGAAGACGCCGCGATCGTGGCTCGCTCGATCGCGATGAGACCCAGCAGGTCTCGCAGCACGACTAGCTAAACTCGATTCTTCCTTACGCGGCGCGGGAGTAGCTCACCTGGCAGAGCGCGACCTTCCCAAGGTTGAGGTAGCGGGTTCGAGTCCCGTCTCCCGCTCCAGCTTGCTCTCGATTCAGTGCTCGAATGAGCTGGGCTGGATGAACCGGTGGTCCTGGATGCGACTGTTTACCTGCCCGGACTTGATATCACAACCTGGTGGGAGAAGCGGTAGGCGCCAAGGGTGGAGTCGACCGTCCACAGCCTCTCCACCCGGTGATCGTCGTCGGCGCTTAGGAGGACGATCGCGTCAACCCATGAGAAAGCTTGGTCAACGTATTTGGCCAGCAGCTCAACCGAGCGCCGATGAGACTCGCTGGGCGTGCCACGTATTTCGAAAAGTTCTAGGTCTGCGGCGAGCAGCCCGAAGACTGCCAGGGCAGGTCGGGCATCGCCGCGGCCACTGACACGGCGATCGTAGCGGAGCTTAGTAAAGGCCTCTCCGGCGACGACTTCTGGGACCACGATGGGTGAGCGCACCTTTCGCTGACCTTCGATGACATTGACGGCCCAGCGATGATGCTGATCGCCGCGGTTGAGGGCGGCAATCAGAAGCCCGGTGTCAGCGAGTGAGCTCAGCCGCCGTACACCGTTTCGTCAATCGTTTCGGAAAGGTCCGGCGGTCCATGAATGACACCCACGAAGCTGCGTAGGCGGTCGATCTGGTTGGCCTCCGCGGCCAAACCAGTCTCCACGAGATGGACGATGAGCCCACTCTGAGTCGTGCCGCGCTTGCGCGCTGCCTTGCGAAGCCGTTCATCAAGAGAGCGGGGAAGAGTGATGTTCTTTCTCACGTGTGTCGCCATGTCGCGATTATACACACTCGCCTGACCACGCTACACACTGCTGCCTTTTTTGAGGGTAGCCCGTGGCTCCGTCCCGGTGCGGTAGATGAATTCAACACGATGGTTGGTACTCGGGGCGGCTTCGCTTTGTTTTGATTCGTGGGGGGGAGGTCCGCCCATCGCCTTCGGCGACTTCCCCTGCGCTCTTACTTCGTGCGCGGCTTGCCTTGGCTTTCGCCGGCAGCCCTCTGGCGCGCCTGGACCTCTCGGTACTCGTTGGGCAGCGCGATGCCGAAGCGTTCGCACAACGCCGACACATCGGCCCAGTCCTTCGCAGCCATCTCGTAGCCGGTGTGGAACTTCACCAGCCATTCGGGCGTGATGCAGTCGACCATGCGGCCGTTGAGGCTGCCGGTCCCAGTCAAAGCCGCCGCGGGATAGAACTCTCCGTTTTCCGGCGGTCCGTAGATGCCGCGGCCATCCTCGGCGAGGTCGACGACGTGGAAATCGACCTCCTGCCCGGTCTCGTCTCCAAGCACGAAGTTCCAGGGCCGAGTGTCGGTGCGGGGAACGTCGACGTAGTGGCGGCTCCGCAAAGCGTTGACAGCGACCGGCAGGTCGCGACTCTCGACAACGATGTCGAGGTCGGCATGGGCCCTCGTCTGCGAACCGAGGCAGGCGTCGACCGCCCAGCCGCCGTCAAGCCAGACGTGGATGCCAAGGTCTTCCATCAGATCCAGGAAGCGGCAGACATCATCCGCGGTCATGCCCGGCCTGCTGCTCTGATCGGCCGCAGGAGGTCGCTCAGACACCCCGACATTCTTACCCTGCGGCTGGGTGTTCGAGCTTGATCCGGGGCCGGTCGTACACTCCAGTCTCTAAATGGAGGTTCGCCGCGGCGCCTGCAGCGCCTACGTCTCCCTCCCAGAGCAGCCCGATGGGCGCGGGGTGCTGGTCATCCACGAGGCGCTCGGCCTCACCGCCGATATCCGGAGCATCAGCGACCGCTTCGCGAAGGCCGGCTACGTGGCCCTGGCTCCCCGCCTGTTCGGCGGGCTCGGCTGCCTGGCTCGCACGTTCAGCGGCCAGAAGCGCCGCCAGGACCTTGACGGCTGGCGCGCCTACCTGCGCGAGGAGCACGGCGTCGAGCGCGCCGGCATCATCGGCTTCTGTATGGGCGGCGGCTTCGCGCTGGCCCACGCGGCCACGCCGGGCACCGACTTCAAGGCGGTCTCGGTCAATTACGGGGCCGTCTCCGAGAATCTGACCGGCGTTTGCCCTGTCGTCGGGTCCTATGGCGAGCGCGACCGCATGTTGCTGCCCCACGCCGAGCGGCTCGAGCAGAAGCTGACCGAGCTCCGCATCCCTCATGACGTGGAGATCTACGCGGAAGCCGGACACTCCTTCCTGAATCAGCACACCGGCTGGTACGTGCACCTGGAACGGTGGTTCGGCGCCGGCTACAGCGAGAAGGCGGCGGAGGACGCCTGGAAGCGCATCTTCGCCTTCTTCGGGGAGCATGTCTGAGATGCGGCCGAAGTGGCTGGCCGTCGCCCGCGGTGACGAGCCCGCCGACCTTGTCCTCACCGGCGGCCAGGTCTTCAGCGTCTTCACAAGGGAGTGGCTGCCCCTGGATGTGGCCATCGTCGACGGCCATGTTGTCGCGCTCGGCAACTCCTACCGGGGCGACCGCCGGGTCGAGCTGCAGGGGGCCTACCTGGTGCCTGGATTCATCGACGCCCACATGCACATCGAGTCCTCGAAGCTGATGGTCGACGAGTTCGCGCGAGCAGTGCTCCCGCACGGCACGACCACCGTCGTGGCCGACCCCCACGAGCTGGCCAACGTATTGGGGACCGATGGCGTGCACTGGCTGCTGGACACCTGCGCCGGCATCCCGCTCGACGTCTTCGTGATGGCCTCCTCGTGCGTGCCCGCCTCCCAATTCGAGTCACCCCGCCGGCCGATGACGATCGGCGACATCAAGAGCCTGCTCCGCCGCAGCCGCACGCTGGGCGTGGCCGAGATGATGAACTTCCCCGGTGTGATCGCGGGCATGCCGGAGGAGATGGACAAGCTCCAGACCGGGCTGACCGAGCATGTCGACGGCCACGCGCCGGGAGTCAGGGGCCCAGCCCTCAACGCCTACATCGCGGCGGGTATCCGCTCCGACCACGAGGCCACCACCTACGAGGAGGCGCTTGAAAAGCGCCGCCTCGGCATGGCGGTGATGCTCAGGGAGGCCTCGATCGCCCGCAACTTGCGCGACCTCCTGCCGCTGGTCAAGAAGTACGGCCCCGAACACTGCATGTTCTGCACGGACGACCGGGAGCCCAACTTCATCGTCGAAGAGGGGCACATCAACCAGATGGTCCGGGTCGCCGTCGAGGACGGGATCCCGCCCGAGGCCGCCCTGGTCATGGCCAGCCACAACGCCGCCGAGTACCACGGGCTCCGCCACCTGGGCGCAATCGCGCCCGGCTACCAGGCGGACATTCTGGTCCTGGACGACCTCCGCACGTTCCGGCCCAGCACCGTCTTCAAGGCCGGGAAGGAGATCGGTGACTTCCCGAAGCTGCAGGTCCCCGAGTGGGTCCGGCAGACGGTGCATGTAGCGCCCGTGACAGCGGCCAGCTTCCGGGTCAACGGAGGCGGCGGCCTGATCCGCGTCATTCGGGTCATCCCCCGCCAGCTCCTGACCGGGGTGGAGGAGATGGAACCGAACCTGAGGGACGGCGAGATCGCCGCCGATCCCTCCCGCGACCTCGTGAAGATCGCGGTCGTCGAGCGCCACCACGCCAGCGGCCGGATCGGGCTGGGCTTCGCCACCAACGTCGGCTTGAAGCGAGGAGCTTTCGCCTCGACGGTTGCGCACGACGCGCACAACATCGTCGTCCTCGGCGTCGACGATACGGACATGGCCCTCTGCGTCAGCCGGCTGGCCGAGATCGGCGGGGGCATCGTGGTCGTGGAAGAGGGCAGCGTCCGGGGCGAGCTGCCGCTGCCCGTCGCCGGCCTGATGAGCGACCGTCCGCTCGACTTCGTGCACGAACGGCTAGCGGCGCTGGAGGGCATGCTCGCAGGGATGGGCGTCACCCTCGGCGCCCCGTTCATGACCATCAGCTTCCTGGCGCTCTCCGTGATCCCCGACCTCAAGATCACCGACCGCGGGCTGGTCGACGTGAAGAGGTTCCAGCTCGTCCGCCTCGAGGTCTGAAGCAAGTTGCAGGTCTCGGTTCCCAAGAGCCTCGACGCGGCTCTCGGCCTCCTCGCCGAAGATCCGCAGGCCGTCCTCCTGGCCGGCGGCACCGACCTCATGGTCGCGATCAACTTCGGCCGCACCCGCCCCGAGCACATCGTCTCGATCGCGCGCTTACCCGAGCTGAAGGAGCTGGCGACCGGCGAGCAGGTGCGCTGCGGCGCCGGCGTGACTTACACGCGCCTTCTGGAGCGGGTGCGCGACCGCGCCCTCGTGGACGCGGCGCGAACCGTGGGCTCGCCTCAGATCCGCAACGCGGGCACGCTGGGCGGCAACCTGGGGACCTGCTCGCCGGCTGGTGACACGCTGCCGAGCCTGGCGGCCCTCGACGCCACCATCACGGTCGCGTCCCAGCGATCGGGCGAGCGGCGGGTGCCCTTCTCGGGATGGATGCGCGGTCCCAAGAAGCCCGCGCTGGAGCCTGGCGAGCTGGTGCTGCGGGCAGATTGGGAGGAGGCTGGTCCCGCGCAGGTCTTCCTGAAAGCGGGAACGCGCAACGCCATGGTGATCGCGGTGGCCAGCCTGGCGATGGTGGTCGACCGCGCCCGCCGCACGGTCCGAGTGGCGCTCGGGTCGGTGGGCCCGACGATCATCCGCGCGACGGCAGCTGAGGAGATGGCCACGGGCCTGCTCGACGAGGGGGGCTGGGAACGCCCGCTGATGCCAACCGAGGCGGCCCAGGCCAGGTTCGGCGAGCTGGTCGCCGCCGCCGCCCGCCCGATCGACGACCAGCGTGGCACCGGCGCCTACCGCCGCCACGTCATCGCCGTGATGGCGCGCCGCGCACTCCAGCGCACCGGGGCCGCGCCTTGACGCAGCTCAGGCTTACCGTCAACGGCGCGGAGCGAGAGAGCGAGGCCTGGCCTGGCGAGTCGCTTCTCTACTTCCTGCGGGAGCGGCTCGGCCTCTTCGGCAGCAAGAACGCCTGCGAGCAGGGCGAGTGCGGCTCCTGCTCGGTCTTCCTCGACGGCGAGCTGGTTTGCTCCTGCCTGGTCCTGGCGGCGGCTGCGGAGGGCGCCGAGATCGTCACTGTTGAAGGGCTCGAGGACGACCCGGTGGCGGCCGCGGTCCGCGAGGCGATGGTGGCGGCGGGCGGCGTCCAATGCGGGTTCTGCACGCCAGGTTTTGTGGTCGCCATGACCGGGCTGCTGAGAAGCAACCGCCACCCAAGCGATCTGGAGACCCGGGAGGCGCTCTCGGGCAACCTCTGCCGCTGCACCGGCTACGTCCGCATCTTCGAAGCCGTGCGGCAGGCCGGCGAGGCGCTCGGGTGAGCCTCCTCGTCCGGGCGGCCGCGGTGCTCGGCGCCGACGCGCGCTGGATCGAATGCCACGAGGGCGAGATCGTCGGGATGGGTGGCGGCCAGCCACCCGCGACCGACGAAGTGCTCGATCTTCCCAACTGCGTGGCCGTGCCGGGCCTCGTCAATGCGCACGACCATCTCTACCAGTGGGCGACTCGCGGTTACGCCCCGGACGCAGGTCTCTTCGGGTGGCTGCAGGCCCTCTATCCCATCTGGGCGGAGATCGACGCCGAGGTGGTCCACAGCGCCGCCCTGGCCGCCCTGGAGCGCCTGCTGCTGGCCGGCTGCACGCTTACGACCGACCATCACTACGTCTTCCCGCCCGGCCGGCCCGGCCTCTTCGAGGCACTGGTGGCGGCTGCCAGGGAGCTCGGGATTCGCTTCCAGCCCTGCCGCGGCTCGATGAGCCTGGGCGTTTCGAAAGGCGGCCTGCCGCCTGACGACCTGGTCGAGGATGAAGACGCCATCCTGGCCGACACCGAGCGACTCGTCGCCGCCTACCACGACCCCAGGCCGGGCGCCATGTGCCGGGTCTCGGTCGCACCCTGCTCGCCGTTCTCGGTGACCGAGCACCTGATGCGCGAGTCGGCCGACCTGGCGAGGCGGCTCGGGGTGCGGCTGCACACTCATCTCGCGGAGACGGTGGAAGAGGAGCAGTTCTGCGTCGAGAAGTTCGGGCGCCGCCCCCTCGAACTGCTCGAGGATCTCGGCTGGGTCGGGCCGGACGTCTGGGTTGCGCACGGGATCCACTTCTCGAAGCCCGAGATCGCCCGCCTTGGTTCGGCCAGGATGGGCGTCGCCCACTGCCCCTCTAGCAACATGAGGCTGGGCGCGGGGGCGTGCCCGGTCTCCGAACTCCGCGCTGCCGGAGTCAGAGTCGGCCTCGGCGTGGACGGGGCCGCCAGCAACGAGGACTACAACCTTGTCGGTGAGGTCCACCAGGCGCTGCTGCTGGCCAGGGTCCGCGCCTCGATCCTCGGCCTCCCGTCGCCGGCTTCCGCGCTCACGCCGGCGGACGCGCTCGACATGGCGACCCGCGGCGGCGCGGCTGCGCTGGGGCGCGACGACGTCGGCGAGCTCGCGGTCGGCAAGCGAGCCGATATCGCGCTCTATCAGCTGGACATCGACATCGACGACTGGGTGACCGCTCTCGTCCTGGCGCCGCCGCCCCGAGCCGAGGCGGTCGTGGTCGAGGGCCGTCTCGTGGTCCGCGAAGGCCGCCTTTGGACCGCGGGCCGGGACGCGACCGCCCATGCCTGAAGGGATGCGAACGCGGGGCGGGGTCGGGGAGTCGATTCCCCGGCCGGACGGTCCGGACAAGGTGAGCGGCCGCTTCAGCTTCGGCTCCGACCTGACCGCCCCCGGCATGCTCTTCGGCAAGACGCTGCGGAGCCCGCACGCCCACGCGCTGATCCGCTCCATCGACGTGGAGAAGGCGGCCGGGATGCCCGGCGTGAAGGCGGTCCTGACGGCCGCCGACCTGCCCGGCGAGCGGCTTTACAGCCTCCACCAGCCTCCCGACCAGCCGGTCCTGGCCGCCTCCGGCGAGGAGGTCCGATACGCGGGCGAGCCGGTCGCGATCGTGGCCGCCGAACATCCCGAGCAGGCGCGCGCAGCCGTGCAGGCGATCGCTGTCGACTACGAAGTCCTGGAGCCCCTCCTCGATCCTGTCGAAGCCATCCGGCGCGGCTCGGTCCTCCGCGAGCTGACGATCCGGTCGGGCGAGCCCGACACGCCGGCCGACGTGGTCGTCGACGGCTACTACGAGGTCGGCCAGCAGGACCAGGCTCCCCTCGGTCCCGAAGCCGGCCTCGCCATTCCAACGCCCCACGGCGGCATCGACCTCTGGGTGGCGACCCAGGCCCTGCACGTCGACCTGGAGCAGGTCGAGGCCTGCCTGGGGATGCGCGCGGGCGCGGTCCGGCTCCACCTGGGCGGCGTCGGCGGCGCCTTCGGAGCCCGCGAGGACCTCTCGATCCAGGTCCACGCCTGCCTCCTGGCCCTCCGGACGGGGCGGCCGGTCAAGATGTGGTACGGCCGGGAAGAGTCGTTCACCGGCCACGTCCACCGCCACCCCGCCTGGATGTGGTACTCGACCGGTGCCGGCCGCGACGGCCGGCTGGTTTTCGTCAAGGCTACGATCCTGCTCGACGGCGGCGCCTACGCCTCCAGCTCGGGGGCGGTGGTGGCCAACGCCGCGTGCTTCGGCGCAGGGCCCTACAGGGTACCTAACGCGCTCGTCTGGAGCGGGGCCGCACGCACCAACACGGTGCCCAACGGGGCGATGCGCGGCTTCGGAGCGGTCCAGTCCTGCTTCGCGTATGAGGGACAGATGGACCTACTGGCCGCCCGGCTCGGCCTGGACCCGATCGAGATCCGCCTGAAGAACGCGATCCGCCCAGGCGACCGCTTGATCACGGGCCAGGCCGTCACCGGCGCCGCGCCGATGGCGAAGCTGATCGACCTCTGCCGGGAACTGCCCGAGCCGCCCACGCCGGCCCACCCGCTGGCGCTGCCCGGTGGCGCCGGCAACGTCGCCTCAGCGGCAGAGGTCGTACGGGGGACCGGCTTCGCCGTCGGGTTCAAGAACATCGCCTACTCGGAGGGAAGCGACGACTACGCGACGGCCCGGGTTCGGCTCCAGCGCGGCGCCGATGGGGAAGCCTTCGCGCAGGTCAAGACCGCGGCTGCCGAGGTGGGGCAGGGCCTGGTCACCGTCTGTCTCCAGGTCGCTCGGACCGAGCTCGGCGTCGAAGCTGTCGAGATCGAGCGCGCGGACACCACGGTCGGGAACGCCGGCTCCAGCTCGGCCAGCCGCCAGACCTGGATGACCGGCGGGGCGGTCCGGGAGGCGGCGCGGCTGGTGGCGGCCGAGGTGCTGAAGCGGGCGGGACCCCCCGCCCAAGCGCTGGCAGCGGGTCACGTCCTCGACGAGGAGGGGGCGCCGCTGGCGCCGATCGCGCTCTTCCTGGACGAGCCCATCGAGCGCGAGTTCGAGCATCATCACCGGCCCACCAGCGGGCTCGACCCCGCCGGCCAGGGCGACGCTCACGTTTCCTTCATGTTCGTGGCCCATCGGGCGACCGTCGACGTGGACCCGGAGGCAGGCCTGGCTCGGGTCGCCCAGGTGGCGACGGCCCAGGACGTCGGGCGGGCCATCAACCCGCTCCAGGTGCACGGCCAGATCGAGGGCGGAATCGCCCAGGGCGTCGGCCTGGCGACGATGGAGGAGATCAAGCTCAAGGACGGCCTGATCCGCAACGCCAGCTTCACCGACTACATCATCCCGACGAGCCTCGACATGCCCGAGGTGGCGGCGGTGCTGGTCGAGGAGCCCGAGCCCGACGCGCCCTATGGGGCGAAGGGTGTGGGGGAGCCGCCGCTGATCTCCTCGCCGGCCGCGATCGCGGCAGCCCTGCGGGCCGCGACCGGTCGGCGGCTGAACCGGGTGCCGGTCAGTCCCGACGAGCTAGCCGGTCTGACCGAGTGCCGGCCGGGATGGCTGGTGCGTCCGGGGCGATCTCCGGCTGAAGCTGTGCAGCCAGCCCCTCAGGGGTGAACTCGGCCGCTTCGGCCGGCGCCAGAGGCGTCGTGACCTCGCTCCGGTAGACGAGCAGCAGCACGAGCAGGACCAGCGGCAGCGCCCAGGTCACCGACATGGTGCCGGCGGCGAAGACGGCAACCGGCCCGCCCCAGGGCAGGCCGCGGCCCACCCCTACGATGGCCGCGCCGCCGATAAGGGCCATCAGGCTGATCGCCACGCCCTCGATGACGAGGAGCGGCAGCGAGTCGGACGCCGAGGTGGCGTCGACGGCCAGGACCCAGGTCTGCTGCAGGGCGAAAACGAGGACGCCGAGCGCCAGCAGGGCCAGCACCCAGCGCCGGACGTTCGTCGTCAGGCCGTCGGCGTCAATGGCCGCCGGCGAGTCGGCGTGGCGAGTCCGCAGCGCGGCCGTAACCCGGCCGACCGCCTGGTGCCCCCGCTCCGGCAGGTGCGGGTGCCAGAGGATGTAGACGATTCCGATTGCGAGGGGGCTCAAGATCACCGTGGCGAACCAGAAACCGGCCGAGAAGGTGGCCAGCAGCCGGCCCCATTCCCGGCGCCTGAGCAACCCGCGGGCGGCGCCCAGGTGAGCAAGGCCGAGGACGAGGGAGGGCCCGGCCACTTGGATGGTGCCGAGCAGGTCCTGCCCGGCCGCTCCCATGAAATAGAGCAGCAATGTCGAGAAGGCGACCAGGAGGAGCAGAAAACCGCCCGTGCTGAACAGGATGGCGAGCGTGATCGCCGAAACGTTCGACATCGAAACGTCGTGGGGCCGATCGAGCGCGGTAGCCGGTATACGCACGGCGACGCGCACTGTAGCGCGTCAGATGGTCGGGAACAAGGCCCAACCCTTATAGCGCTGTTTACTACGGAGGGCTCGGATTGTTGGCGGTCAGTCCTAGCCTCCGGCGCAGTGTCGCACTTCATCTGCTGGATCCTGCACCGTTCCCTCTGGACCATCCTGATCCCGGGCATCCTTCCCCTGCACTACGACGCCGTGGCCTACTGCCCGAAATGCGACGCGGGCAGGGGTCACCGCCGGCCCCACACTTTCCCCGCGCTCACGTACCGCGCCTGAGGCCGACAGCGGCTCCGCAGTCTTCTCCGCGCCTTCATCCATGTCTGCGCTGAATCCCGAGGAAGAGCTCCGGCACGTCCGCGTGGGAGCGGCCGGCGCGGCTCTCCCGGGCGGCGTCCAGCTCGACCGCCTCGACCTCGGCGCATCCAACCCCGCCGTCGCCCTGGCCGGCGCCCGTGAGGTCATGGAGGCTGTGCTCGCCCGCTCAGACGGTCCCTGGCCGCCGCTGGCCGAGTGGCAGTGGGTCCTGCCCGACTGGTTCGTCGAGCGCTGCGTCGACGACTCGGCGATCCAGACCTGCACCCTCGATCGCTGGTCCTTGCGGGCCTGGCTTTACTGGCTGGAGCCGTCCAATCGCCGCTGGTGGTGGTGGGACGCGACGGCCCGCGCCAAGGCGGTGCGGGTTCAAGTCGTCTACCGGGAGAAGCCCTATCTGCGGGGAGCGCTGGAGTGGCTCTTCAAGGCCGCGGACAGGTAGCCGTCGATCATGACCGAGGTGTATCCCGAGATCATTCAGGTCGCCGCTCGTCGCAGTGAGCCGAGCCGCATGCGGATCGGGATCAACGTCATCGCCAGGCCGGCGGCCACGACCAGTAGCCAGGCGCTGGCGGCCTGACCGGTCGCGTCCCAGATCGCACCGGCCAGGAGGGGAGCAAGGAAGGCGGTCGCGTACTGGATGGTCGTGATGCCCGCTGTGAGGCGATGGACGTCGCCCGCCTCGGCCATGAGCGGCGGCATCGCCAGTACCAGCATGAAGGCGAACGCGGCCGCGAACCCGACCACGCCGGCGGCGACGGCCTGGCTCAGGCCCGAAAGGACGCCAAAGGCGACAGCGGCGGCGGCGGTGAGCGCGCCCGTGGCCACGAAGGGCCAGCGGCGGCCGATGATCGCGCCCGGCACGGCGGCGATGATGAACGAGGCCGGCAGCTGGAGCAGGTTCAGCAGAGTGAGGGAGACCGTGATCGATTCGGGCCGGTGGACGGCCCGTAGGTAGTCGGGCAGGAAGGAGTTGAGCCCGAAGTAGGCGGCCGAGGCGCCGCCCAGGAAGATCCCGAGCTGCCAGGTCGTGGCCTTCCGCCAGTCCGGCCACCAGCGGGGTGGCGGGACGCCCTCGGCCCGCGCCTGGTGCGGAGTCAAGGCAATGACCAGGGCCGCGGTGGCCAAGACGGGGATCGACCAGAAGGCGAGCGCCGCTTCCCAGCTTCCGCCGAACAGGCGCACGACGAGGGGGACCGTGAGCGCGGCGGGCAGGGTCTCGCCGACCAGGAACCCGTTCGAGAAGGCGGCGGTGGCGAGGCCCACCCGGTCGGGCGCCCAAAGGGCTACCAGCGAGGGCAAGGAGGGCTGGGCGATGGCGACCCCGACGCCCATGACCAGGGTCATCGCGAAGAGCATCGGGAGGCTGGGCCCAAGGCCGCGCAGGGCGCCGCCGGCGCCGATCAGGACCAATGCCAGCGCCAGCGCCCGGCGGGCGCCGAGCCGGGAGATCAGCAGAGATCCGAATACCGTCGTTGTGGCGAGGAGCAGGATCGGCAGTCCGAAGAGCGCGCCGACCGCCTTCTCATTCAGGGGCAAGGAGCGATGGATGGCCGGGATCAGGGGCGGAATCGCCAGCAGCGTGAGGCGCAGGCTGTTCCCTGCCAGCCACAGCAGCAGGAGCCGGACGGCGGGACCGCTCAGGCCCGTGCGGCCCCGATGGCTTCCAGGGCGTCCGGGTTCTCCAGCGCGGTCAGGTCGCCCGGCTCGAGGCCCAAGTAGACCGCCTTCACCACCCTGCGCAGGATCTTGGCGTTGCGTGTCTTGGGCAGGTCGGGCACGAAATAGATTTCCTTGGGTCGCAGTGGCTTGCCCATCTCCCTGGCGACCCGCTCCTTCAGCCGCTCGCTGGCAGCGGCATCCGCCGCCTGGCCGGTCCGCAGGACGACGAAGCAGACGAGCGCTTCGCCCTTGAGCTCGTCGGGGACGCCGACCGCGGCCGCCTCCTGGACGGCTGGGTCCCCTACCAGCACCGATTCGACCTCGGCCGGGCCCAGCCGCTTGCCCGCCACCTTGATGGTGTCGTCGGAGCGCCCCAGCACGTACCAGAGGCCGTCGCGGGGGTCGACGTAAGCCCAGTCGCCGTGGACCCAGACGCCGGGAAAGCGGCTCCAGTACGTCTGCTCGTAGCGCTCGCGATCACGCCAGAACCCCATCGTCATGCCCGGCCAGGGCTTGCGCACCACCAGCTCGCCGACCTCGCCCTGGACCGGCCGGCCCTGCTCGTCGACAACGTCCGCGGCCATCCCCGGAACGGGGCCGCTGAAAGAGCAGGGCCGCTGCGGAGTCAGCACGTTGCCGATCAGGATCCCGCCGGCGATCTCGGTCCCGCCGGTGTAGTTGATGACCGGCAGCCGGCCGCCGCCCACATGGCGGGCGAACCAGAGCCACGGCTCGGGGTTCCAGGGCTCGCCGGTGCCGCCCAGCACCCGCAGGCTCGAGAGGTCGTGCTTGCGTGGCCACTCCTCGCCCGCGACCATCAGCCCCCGGACCAGCGTCGGGGCGGCGCCGAAGATCGACACCTCGTGGTCGGCGACCATCCGCCAGAGCCGATCGGGGGCGGGAGTGTCAGGGGTGCCCTCGTAGAGCACGCAGGTGGCGCCCTGGGAGAGTGCGCCGAAGATCAGCCAAGGGCCCATCATCCAGCCGATGTCGGTGATCCAGAAGATGATGTCGTCGGGCCCCAGGTCGAATCCCCAGGCCATGTCCTGGGCCGCCTTCAACGGGAAGCCGCCATGCACGTGGACGGCGCCTTTGGGCCGGCCGGTCGTGCCAGACGTGTAGATGACCATGACCGGGTGCTCGGGGTCGAGCCGGTGAGTGGGGAGGTGGTCGGGCTCCCCGTCCAGAAGCGCCTCCCAGACCTGGTCCCGGCCCGGGGTCCAGGGGATCTCGCGCACGATGCGCCGCAGCACGACCACGTGCTCGACGCACGGGGCCTGCTTCAACGCCTCGTCGGCGACCTCTTTCATCTTCACGACCTGGCCGCGGCGGTAAAAGCCGTCGGCGCAGATCAACACCTTGGCCTCGGCGTCGTTGAGGCGGCTGGCGACGGCGCCGGCGCCGAAGCCACTGAAGAGCGGGATGATCACAGCGCCGACCTTGGCGATGGCCAGCAGGCTGACGGCGACTTCGGGGGTCATGGGCAGGAAGACGCCGACCCGGTCGCCGCGCTCGATGCCCAGCTTCTCCAGGGCCGCGCCCAAGCGGCAGACCTGCAGGTCCAGCTCGGCATAGGTGAGGCGGCGGACCTCGCCCGGCTCGCCCTCCCAGATGAGGGCCGTCTTCTCCGGCTGCGCCCTGGGGCCGCGCACCCACTGGTCGAGGCAGGTGTCGACGATATTGAGCCTGCCGCCGCCGAACCAGTGCGGCCACTGGACGCCTTCGGAGAGGTCCAGGACCCGGTCGTAGGCGCGGTACCAGCGGATGCCGAGGTCGTGGACGACGGCATCCCAGAACCACTCCTGGTCGGTGATCGAACGCTCCTGGAGCTGGGCCAGGTCGGCGATGCCATGGCGCTTCATGAAGCGTTTCAGGCGGCTCCGCTCGATGACCTCGGGCGTCGGCTCCCAGGTGACGTCCCCGATCACGACCGGCTGCATCAGGGTCTCGATTCTAAGGGCCGTTACCGGTGAGCCGTTCCGCCTCCTGGCGCAGCTCCCAGTAGTTCTGCCAGGCTGTCCGCGCCCGCCCCAGCTGCTGCTGCACGCCGAGATGCTCGCGTGCGGCCCGGGCGGCGTGATGCTGCGCGTAGACCCAGCGGTCGAGGGCCCGTTCGACTGTCGCCGAGACCTGGCCCAGCCACTCCTCGCGCGACTGCGCGGCCTGGCCGGGCAGCGCCAGCAGCTTCCAGGTGCCCCCGCCTGCCAGCGCTTTGACCGTCGCCTGGCCCGGCGCCCGGCCGGGGTGGACGCGCGGGGTGACATTGTTCGGATTGGCCGCCATCAGCCGGTGCTGGACGGCGAGCACGAGCTGGTGCGCCGCCCGCAGGTTGGCCGGCGCGGCGGCCGCCTCGCCGCGGCCGGCGCTGATCTGGAGGTCGCGGATGGCGCTGCGGACCTGGGCCGGGACGGAGACGTAGTCGCGTAGCCGGAGCTCTTCAACCTGGTCGAGGAGCTGGTCGGAGGCTTGCATCAGGGCCCGTCGACGGCGTTCGACCGGGCTCGCCGAGGGCTTCGGGCGCATCGCCCGCGACCCTACTGGCGGCGGGTCGCGGCGTAAAGTATTTCTTTACAAGCTGGCGTGCACCGGGCGGGTAGCCGAGCTCCTTCGCTAGGCGAGGCCGAGGAGCCGCTTGCCGTTGCCCAGCAGAAGCTTCTGCAACGCCGGCTCCGGAATTTCAAGTTCGCCGAGCTCGTCCAGGCAGCGCGAGGGGGAGATGAAAGGGTAGTCGCTGCCGAAGAGGAACTTGTCCTGCATCCGCCCTTTCAGCTCCCGCAGCACCTCGGGCGGGATGTACTTCGGGGCCCAGCCCGAGATGTCGATGAAAACGTTCGCTTTGTGCTGCGCGACCGCCAGCATCTCGACGTGCCAGGGCCAGCCGAAGTGGGCGGCGATGATGGTCAGCCCCGGAAAGGCCGCCGCCAGCGTGTCCAGCCGGATCGGGCGGCCGTGGTCGAGCTTGATGCCCTGGCCACCGGGCATGCCGGCGCCGATCCCGCTGGTGCCGGTGTGGAAGAGACAGGGCAGGCCGAGCGCTTCGGCGCGCGCGAAGACCGGCCACCAGCGCTCGTCGTCCGGCGCGAAGTCCTGGATGGACGGGTGGAACTTGACGCCTTTGAGGCCCAGACCTTTGAACTTGTCCAGCTCCTCCACCGCCCGGACGCCCTTGCGCGGATCGACGCTGCCGAAGCCCAGGAAAGCCTCCGGGTGTTCCTTGACCGCCTGCGCCACGTACTCGTTGCTGAGGCGGGGGCGGCCGGTCGCGGTCTCGGCGTCCCAGGCGAGCAGGACGCCGACGAGATCCAGCTTGACGTACTCGCGGGCCAGTCCCTCGACGGTATTGCGGGAGACCGTGGAGCGAAAGAACTTTTCGGCGGCCTCGACGTAACCCTCCAGCGTCCGGTCCAGCCACTCGGGCGTGGGCAGGTGGACGTGGAAGTCGATCGCGCGCAAGCTGCCCCGATGATAGGGCCGTGACTTCGGCCCTCGCCGCGACGCTGCTGGTGCTGGCAGGCGGCGGGAGCCGGCGGATGGGGAGGCCCAAGGCGCTGCTGCCGGTCGCCGGGCGCCCCCTTATCGACTACCTGCTGGACCGCCTGGCGGCGACCTTCGCCGAGGTGTTGATCTCCGCCAATGACTCGAGCTCGCTGCCGGCGGAGCTGCGCCACAGGATGGTTCGAGACGAGCATCCCGGCGCCGGTCCCCTCTCGGGGATCGAGGCTGGCCTGAACGCGGCCTCGCACGACGCGATGTTCACGGTCGGCTGCGACATGCCCAGGGTCACGCCCGCGCTGGCCCGACTGCTCGTCGAATCCGCGGCCGGTCATGACGCGGCCGTGCCGCGGCTGGCGGGCTTGCCGGAGCCGGCTTGCGCGTGCTACCGGCGTTCGGCCCGCGCAGCCATCGGGGCGGCGATCGGCGCCGGGCGGTTCAAGGCTGCCGAAGCGCTGCGCGACCTCGATGTCAACTACCTGGAGGGCGAGGAACTGCACGCCGCCGGCATCGCGTCGGAAGTCTTTTGGAACATAAACACTCCACAGGACTATCAAGTTTTCCTCGCCTCCCTGTAACGCGGTGCGGCATAATCAAGAGGTTCATTGCCTGTCTGACCAGCGGAGAAACACGCTTGAAGATCGTCGTCACCGTCAAGCAGATCCCAGATCCCAACGCCCCCCAGAAGCTCACGTCCGACCAGCGCCTGGAGCGCGCTGGCGAGGCTGTCCTCGACCCCGGGGACGAGTACGGAGTCGAAGCCGGCCTGAAGCTCAAGGAAGCTCATGGCGGCGAGGTGGTCCTAGTCTCGATGGGTCCGGCGAAAGCCGCCGACGCCATCCGGAAGGGCCTCAGCATGGGCGCCGACCGCGCCATCCACGTCAGCGACGATTCACTGGCCGGCGCCGACGCGCTGCTCACGGCGCGGGTCCTGGCCGCGGCCATCAAGCCGGAGAGCCCCGACCTCGTGATCTGCGGCACCGAGTCGACCGACGGGTCGACCGGCATGGTGCCGCCGATGCTCGCCGAGCTGCTGGGAATGCCCCAGGCCACGTTCGCCAAGCAGGTGGAGGTGAACGGTGACAAGGTGTCCGTTCACCGGCAGACGAACGAGGGCTACGAGGTCGTCGAGGCCCAGGCGCCGGCCCTGGTCACGGTCACGGCCGGCGTCGGCGAGCCGCGCTACGCCTCGCTGAAGGGGATCATGGCCGCCCGCAGCAAGGAAGTGAAAAAGCTCGAGCTCAGCGAGCTGGAGATCGAGAAAGGCAGCCCGGCGGAGAACGTCGAAGCTGTGGCCGAGGCTGAGACGCGAAAGGCGGGCGAGGTCATCGAGGACGACGGCAACGCCGCCGACCGCATCCTCGCTTTCCTGGTTCAGGTCAAGGCGGTCTAGATGGCCAAGGTCTGGGTCGCCGCCGAGCTCAACCAGGGAAAGGTGCACTCGATCTCCTTCGAATTGCTGGCCAAGGCGCGGGAGCTGGGCGACGTCGAAGCGATCGCGCTGGGCAAAGGCGCCGAGGCTGCCGCCGCGGAGCTCGGCAAGCACGGCGCCAAGAAGGTCTACGTCAGCGAAGACGCGGTGTTCGACGACTACATCGGGGTGCCGGCCGCCAACACCATCGAGGCGCTGGTCAAGAAGGGCGCACCAGACCTGATCCTCTTCGGCTTCACCTACGACTCGCGCGAGGTGGCCGGGAGGTTAGCGGCCCGGCTCGGCGTCGGCCAGGTCTCCAATGCGATGGACGTCAGCGCCGATGGCGGCGGCTTTGCTGCCAGCGTGCCCTACTTCGGCGGCGCGAAGGTGGCCACCTTGAAGGTTCTGCACAAGCCTGCCATCGTCCTTGTCCGGCCCAAGTCGTTCGAGGCTTCCGAGGCGGGCGGGACGGCCAGCGTCGAGAAGGTGGAGGCTCAAAAGGGCGATCTCACCCGGGCTGCCAAGATCGTCGATCGCGTCGTCGAGGCGGGGGAGAAGGTGAAGCTCGAAGAGGCCACCATCATCGTCAGCGGCGGCCGTGGCATGCAGGGGCCGGAGAACTTCCCGCTCCTGGAGCAGCTGGCGGATGCTTTGGGCGCCGCCGTGGGCGCCAGCCGGGCGGTGGTCGATGCGGGCTGGGTCCCGTACGCCATGCAGGTAGGCCAGACCGGCAAGTCGGTGCGGCCCATCGTCTACATCGCGGCGGGCATCTCCGGCGCCATGCAGCACACGGTCGGCATGAAGGGCTCCAAGTTCATCATCGCGATCAACAAGGATGCCGAGGCGCCGATACTCAAGATGGCCGACCTCGGCGTGGTGGGCGACGCGCTCAAGATCGTTCCCAAGCTGACCGACGCGGTCAAGGCCAAGAAAGGCAAGTAGAAAGGCAAGTAGAAACCGAAGCAGGTAGGAGAGCCAGACGGAAGAGGCTCGAGCGCAGCGTTTGCTTGAGGAGCGGTCCCGCCTGCGCCGGCTGCGCGATTTCACCGCTGCCGACACACTCCGCGACCGGCTTCGGGAGGGCGGTTGGGAGGTCGTCGACTCCGCTGAGGGCAGCCTGCTGCAAGCCGCCGCGGTTCCGCCCAGGCCGCGCCAGGTCACGCTGCTGACCGTCCTGCACGGCTGGCCCGATGACGCCGAGCGCTGGCTCGGCTCCATCCTCCGACACCATGCCGGGCTCGACTTCGAAGCGCTGTTGGTGGACAACTCGGGTGACCGCCTGGTCGCGGAATGGGCCGCCGAAAGGTCGGGCGAGCAGGTCAGGGTCCTGACTCTGGAGCCGGCCGGCTTCGGAGCCGCCGTCAACGCGGGTCTCAAGGCTGCCACGGGCGAGGTCGTCATCCTCTTCGACCCCGGCGTGGAGGCGGAGGGCGACCTGGCCCGCCCGCTGCTCCGCGCGCTCGAGCGGCCCGGCGTCGGCATCGCCGCCGCCTTCGGCCTGCGCGGCGTCGGGACCGTCAAGCACTTCCACGAGCACCCGGGACCCGAGGTGGACGCGGTCGAGGGCTATTGCATGGCTTTCCGGCGGGCCCAGGCCCTGGAGGTGGGCGGCTTCGACGAGAGGTTCCGCTTCTACCGGATCGCCGACATCGAGTTCAGCTTTCGCCTGCGGTCGCGGGGCCTGCAGGCGGTCGTCGTGGCCGGCCTGCCCATCCGCCGGCACGCGCACCGGCTCTGGGAGGAGAAGGGCGAGGAAGAGCGCGAACGCCTGTCGCGGAAGAACTTCTACCGCTTCCTCGACAAGTGGGGGAAGCGGACGGACCTCCTGGTTCAGTAAACGAATGCGCAGCAGCCTCCGGCGGCTGCGCACCGTGGTCCTGCCCAACCTCCGCTATCTCACGGGAACCCGGCTCCGGCGCTGCCGCTGCTGCGAACGCCTCTCGCTTATCGTCAGCCTGAGCCCCGGTGACGAGGTCAAGCGCTGCCTTAACTGCGGGGCCAACCTTCGTTACGAGATGCTCGCCGAGGAGATCCGTAAGCTCGACCTGGCCGGCAGGACTGTCGTCGAGCTCGACCCGTCCTCGCCGCTGCGGCCACTGCTGCTGCGCGCCGGCCGCTACGTCCGCACCTACTACTCGCCAAGCCAGGCAGCGGGTTCAGTCCGTCCGGACGGTGCCCGGCGGGAGGACGTCACCGACCTCTCGTTCGGGGACGGCAGCGTCGACCTGATCGTTTCGAGCGACGTTCTCGAGCACGTTCCCGACCTCCAGCGCGCCTTCGCCGAGACCGCCCGCGTCCTCAAGCCGGGCGGCGTGCACCTCTTCACTGTGCCGCCCCGCGAGCGCACGCGGCGCCGTCCAGCCGAAGATCCCGAATACCATCGCGACCCGCTCGACCCCGCGGGCATTCTGGCCCACTGGGACATCGGTCCTGACGCGGCCGCTATGTTCTCGAGTGAGAAGCTCCGGCTCCAGATCGTGGCCGGCCCGGAAGGAGTCGACAGGAGGGTCGTGTGGCGGGCACAGCGGATCTAAAAGAAACAGCGCGCATAGAAGCGTTCAGTGACGGTGTCTTCGCCATCGCGATCACCCTCCTGGTGCTCGAGCTGCGAGTGCCGCTCACGCAGCCCGCTCCGCTCTTGCCTGAACTGCTCCGGCTCTGGCCCGACTACGTCGCCTACCTGGTCAGCTTCGTATTCATCCTGATCATGTGGGTCAACCACCACTGGATGTTCCAGCACATCGTCCGCTCGGACCAGGCGCTCATGCTGCTGAACGGCCTGCTGCTGCTTGGCATCACAGTGGTGCCCTTCCCGACCCGGATCGTCGCGCTCTACTTGTCGACACCCAATCAAAGCGTGGCGGCCGCTATCTACAGCGGCTGGTTCTGCCTGATCGCGATTTTCTTCAACCTGGTCTGGCTCTACGCGTCGCGGGGCGGCCGGCTGCTGAGCAGAGAGGATGCGGCGTCGGGTCTGGCTGAGGTCATCACCAGGCGCTATCGCTTGGGTCCGGCCGCCTACTTTGTCGCTTTCCTGCTGGCCTTCGCCTGGGCGCCAGCCAGCCTGGCGCTAAACCTGCTGCTGGCGATCTTCTTCGCCCTGCCGCGGGAATTCAAGCTACCGGCGCGACCCCGTCGAACGTAGCTGTACGGCAACTTCCTGGCCGACCTCCTGCGACGTCCGCAGGCTGCCGGCTCGAGTCGAACCCGGCTACTGGCCGTTGCCGAGGACGTGAATCCAGGTCAGGCCGGTGTTCAGCTCGACCGGGGTGCCGTTCTCGTCAGTGAACCAGGGCGCGTCGTGGTTGGCGTAGTAAGGCGTCCCCGGCTGGCCCATGTGCCAGTGGCCATGGATCGCCCTGCCGTCCGACCAGATCTCGGCCGCGCCGTCGCCCGTCATGTCGTACCAGATCGAGTGCGCGCCGCCGTTGTCATCCTCCACCCAGCCGGCGTCGTGGAACCCGACGTGCATCACGACGACGTTCTTCACGTGAACCTGGGCACCGCCGTTGTTCTCGTCGATCCGGGGGGTGCCGCTGTCGTACGGCAGGTAGCTCTGGGAGCCCGGGTCGTACACGTAGTTGACGCTGTGGGGCCCGATCCCAGGCGGGTTCTCCGGCTGTCCCAGGCCGTTGTCCGCGTGAGGCGGGTCGACGAGGTAGGGGCCCGACCCGAGGTGCATCTCTTGACGCAGGCGCTCCACGCGGTCGCCGGCGGTGAAGAGGTTGTGAGGCGCGTACTTGAAGGGGACACGGAAGTAGTGATTGCCGCTGTCGAAGTCGTTGATGTTGGTGGGCAGCAGGGGGAGCGGGTTGCCGCCGAACAGGTAGTGGAGCGTGCCCACCGAGGCGCCGCTGCACATCCCGACTCCGGTGAAGGCCTCGATCAGGTAGGTGTTGATCATGCGGCAGCTGCGGACGGGTCCGATCGCCCCGGGGACGTTGTTGAAGTAGATGAGCGTGAAGCGGCTGATTGAGTACTCGCTGATGTACTCGTAGACCATGTCCGCTGACTGCAGCCCGTACTGGGGCCGCGCCAATCCCGCGTTGTCGACGACCACTTGCATGGCTGTCTTGTTCTGGTAATTGGCGTCGACGCCGCTGGCCGGGTTGGAGGGCTCGATCGGCACCACGTGCACGGTCAGCCCGCCGAGGTCCGTCGCCACGTCGCCCTTCAGGGTCTTGACCTGGCCCGGGGTGCCCACGCCGAGCACCAGGGGCTGGTAGGGAAGCAGCTTGCCCGTGAACGCCGCCGATTTGGCGTCGGGCGCCCAGAGCACCTGGTCGTTGGCGGGCTTCCCGTTGGCCGTGAACTTGACGGTGGCCACGGACATGGCATCGCTGAACGAGATGGCGATCTTGGAGCTGGAGCGGACCGTCGGCTCACCCGCGGTGACCACCTGCCCGTCGATGAGGTACCCGGCCACACCCTTGCGCGGTTGGACATTGAAGGCGGCCGTCCAGGTCTTGATCTGGGTCTGGTGGTCGGAGCTGGCCACGTTCGTCAGCGCGATCGTGTAGGTGCGGCTTGGCAGCCACCCGGCGACCGGCTTGATGACGAGCTTGTCGGCGCTCTTGTCAACCTGGACCTTGGCGTCCGGCGAAAGGCTGATATGAGCGTACTTCAAGTCGACCTGGCGGTCGAAGTTCACGACCACCGGCTCATTGACCCGGACGTAGCCCGCCTGAGACCCGGCGAGCGAGGCGTGCAGGCCCTCGTGCGTCTTGTACCAGATGGCGCCGCCGGCGGCGCCGACAACGACCACGGCGGCCACGCCGAGGGCGACGATTTGGTTTCTACGGGAAAGTCGGAACATGCGCCGGCAAAGATATCAGGGCGGCTCGACGACATCTCAAGACCCGCCTCGCCAAGGACCGTAAGGGGTCGCCAACTAAAATGCAGCCAATGTCAGAGGGCGCGCCTGCCGGCGTCGGCGGCGAGTTCGAGGAGAAGGTCGGCGAACTGCGCGGCCGCCGGCGCCGGAACCTCCAGATGGGTGGCTCCGAGAAGATCGCCAAGCAGCACGAGCGCGGCAAGCTCACGGTCCGCGAACGTATCGACCTGCTCTTCGACCCGGGCACCTTCGTCGAGTTCGGATTGCTCGCCCACCAGCAGTCGCTGAGGGGAAATCCCGTCGACCCGCCCGAGAAGACGCCGGCCGACGGCGTGATCACCGGCCACGGGCTGGTGGACGGGCGGCAGGTCTGGGTGATCGCTTACGACTTCACGGTCATGGCCGGCTCGATGGGCGCCGTCGGCGAGGCCTTCAAGACGTCGCGGGTGCGTGAGCTCGCCCTGCGCTACCGCAAGCCCATCGTCTGGCTGCTGGACTCGGCCGGCGCGCGCATCCAGGAAGCGGCCGGCTCCACCTTCGCGGGCAGCGGCCAGCTCTTCTACGACCAGGTCCAGATGTCCGGCGTGATACCGCAGGTGGCGGCCATGCTCGGGCCCTGCGCGGCCGGCACCGCGTATATCCCCGGCCTCTCCGACTTCGTACCCATGGTGAAGGGCACCTCCTCGATGTCCCTCGGCGGCGCCCGGCTGGTCAAGGCGGCGACCGGGGAGGACGTCACCGACCACGACATGGGCGGTTCCCAGGTCCACTGCTACGAGTCGGGAGTCGGGGACAACGAGGTCGAAAACGACGCGGAATGCATCGCGGCGGTGCGGCGCTTTCTGTCCTACCTACCTCCCAGCAACCTGGAGCCGCCGCCCTGGCAGCCCGCCGACGATCCGGGCGACCGCGACGTCGAAGGCCTGGAGAAGCTGGTCCCGGCCAGCCCGCGGGCGACTTACGACGTACGCAAAGTCGTGCAGCGCATCGTCGACAAAGAGTCCTGGTTCGAGATCAAGCCCACCTGGGCCAAGAACCTGGTCATCGGGTTCGCGCGGATGGCGGGCCATCCGATCGGCGTCGTCGCCAACCAGCCGATGTTCAAGGGCGGCATCCTCGACGTCGACGCGGCCGACAAGGCCGCCCGCTTCATCCGCCTCTGCGACGCCTTCAACGTGCCGCTGGTCTACCTGATGGACGTGCCCGGCTTCCTGGTCGGCTCCGGAGTCGAGAAGCAGGGCATCATCCGGCACGGCGCGAAGATGCTCTACGCGACCTCTGAAGCCACCGTGCCGAAGGTGACCGTGGTCATGCGCAAGGCTTATGGCGCCGGCTACTTCGTGATGTGCGGGAAGGGCTACGGGCCTGACTTGATCGTGGCCTGGCCGTTTGCGGAGATTTCGGTGATGGGGCCCGAGGGCGCCGTCAACATCATCTTCAACAAGGTCGTTGAAGCCTCCGACAACCCGGAGGCCACGCGTGCCGAGCTGGTGGCCAAGATCCGCGAGTCGATCAGCCCCTACGTCGCCGCGGCCTGGGCGATGATCGACGACGTCATCGA
>CATPBK010000091.1 GCA_955652705.1 Candidatus Dormiibacterota bacterium
CCCCCCCCCCCCCCCCCCCCCCCCCCCCCCCCCCCCCCCCCCCCCCCAAGGCTGTCTAGCTGAACTCCACAGCGATGTAGGCGTAACCGTTGCGCGCCACTGCCCAAGCAGTGCCCACATAGCGGTACGGGCCCATGATGTTCGCCCGGTGCCCGGCCGAATTCATGAACATCGTGTTCAGCTGGCCGTCGTTGATGCCGCCGGACCAGTAGCCCACGTTCTCTCCGGCCTGCCGGCCCAGCCCGCAGCCGAGGTCGGCCTGAGCCCCGCCGTTGTGCGAGATGGCGCCCTGGTTAGCCATCCGGACCGCGTTCTGGTAGGCGATCCCGGCCAGGCACGAACTCCAGGTCAGCGGCGGCAGCCCGGCGCCAGAGCGATCGGAGTTAATCAGAGCCTGCTGGGTCGAGCCCACGACGATGGCCGGAGGCTGATAAGCCGGCTGGTACGCCGGGCCTGCGTCCGGCGGCGGAGCAGGCGCCTCCCACGAGGCGCTTTCCTGGGTGCCCGGTTGGGCACTCGGGGCGGGCGCGGGAGTCGGCGCTCCGGCCAAGCGATGGCGCGCCAGCCAGGTTTCGTACGGATCGGGCGGTTCCGCTGGTTGAGCCGAGTGGACTCGGGTCGGGCTTGGGTGGTGGGTCGCCTGCAGAATCCCGTTGACGCCGAGTGCGGTTGTCGCGAACGTTACGGCGAAGGCCATGAGGCCTTTAAAGATTGTTAGCAAGTAGGGGCACCTCCAGCGAGCAAAGACGGTGTTGCGGGCCCGTTCTTGCTCGTCGTATCGGGGAGGCACCTTGGCAAAGGAGCCAGCCCAATCGAGCGTCGGAATGGTTAGCAACGATTAAGGACTGCCGACCATTCGACTACAGCCCTATTTGCAAACCCATACCATGGCTAGCAGGTCATGGATCAACGCTTAGAGCAGTTCCCAGACCCGCCGCCGGCGCCGGTCCCAGGCCCACCAGGGCCGCCGCTGCCTCCCGATCCCCCGCTTCCGCCCGAGCCTTCGCCCCGGCCGATCCCGCCGGGACCCCGCCGCGGAAGTGGTCCCGGCTGGCTGTAGTTAGCGGCCGGCTACGGCAGTTCGGGGCTCCGGCGAGGCGAGAGCATGATCCGGAGCAAGGCGACCAGCGCCCAGGCGATCAGCGAGTAGATCACGATCGCGACCAGGGATTCCGGCTCCAGCACGTAGTTGCCGTTCCCGCTTTGCGGGAAGATGCCGCGGAACGGCGAGACGAGCGGGGCCGTGACTCCATAGATGAAGCGCACGAAGTCGGCACCGTAATTGGCCCCGAGCAGTCGCATGAAGAAGCGCATCGCGATCAGGGCGTCGATCAAGGAGACCAGGAACCAGATCACGCGCTCGGCGCGCGGATCGTAGGTGCGGACCACGAGCGGCCCCGCCAGCGGGACCGCCGGCCCGGTGGCAGGCTCGCGCTCGATGACGCGCTCACGCTCAAAGCGCGGTTCGTCGATGGGATCCATGTATTCTCTCCCGACTCAATATGAGGACGGATTTCGGCAAACGCCGATCCCCATCATATTAGTGCGCTGATAGTACATTTCAAGTAGGAGGCGGTGGTGGAGAGCGAAACGGCGCCCAGCTCAGGGGCCAGGGCGGCCCGACGCCGGCGGCGCGCCGACCGCGGCCTGGGCCTCCTCGGCATCACCTCCATACTGGCGGGCCTGGCGCTGATCGCCACCTTCGCGCTCGGCCTCCTCGAGGGCATGCAAGCGCAGGACCGGCTGACGACCCAGTGGCGACAGGTGCTCACCGAAAATCCGGTCCCACCGCCTAGCAACAGCATCGATCCGGGACTCTTGAAGCCGGTCGACGGCGTGGACTTCGCGATCCGGGTGCCCAAGCTCGGCTACTACGCCGCCGTGAAGGAAGGCATCGACCAGACGATCCTCTACAGCGGGCCCGGCCACTACCCGGAAACGCCCTGGCCAGGCCAGTCCGGCACGGTCGGGGTGGCGGCCCACAACGTCTACTGGATCCAGTTTCCGAATCTCGGAAACGGCGACGAGGTCGACCTGGAGACCCGCTACGGGACTTACCGGTACGCGGTCACCGGGAGCCGGATCGTCAACCCGAACGATCGCTCCGTGCTCGTCCAGACCAAGGGCCGGCACCTGACGCTGACGACCTGCTGGCCGGTCTGGGCCGGCGCCTTCGCCACCAAGCGGTTCGTCATCTTCACCGAGCAGGTCGACCCGAGCCCGCCGCCCCCTGGCGCGGCCTGAGCCGTCGCGCCACCGGTGGAGGTCAGGCGCGCCGCTCAGAGCCCGGATACGCTGGCTCCCGACGGGTCTCAGATCAGGCTGCTCACGGCCGGTAAGGCGGCCAGCCTCGTCGAGGTGCGCCTGCCGTCGGGCGCGATCTCGCGCCCGGTCCGCCACCGCACGGTCGAAGAGACCTGGTACTTCCTGGCCGGCGAGGGACGGGTCTGGCGCCGTCCGCCCCTCGGGGAAGCCGCGACTGTCGACGTCCACGCCGCCGACTGCCTACTGATTCCGGCCGGCTGGGAGTTCCAGTTTGCGGCCGGAGCGGAGGGTCTGCGCTTTCTCTGCTTCACGAGCCCGCCCTGGCCAGGCGCTGAGGAGGCCGTCGCAGTTCCGGCAGGCGGCCTGGGCGCCCCTACGGTGTAGCTTCACCGTTCGCTTCGGTCCGTAACAGACGGACCTTGGGCAACGTTACGATATGGACAAATCGCGTCATGTGGACTATCACAATATTGGGCTTGCGTAGTGAATGAAATCTAGCCGCCAACTGCACGGAACCGACGTCGCTGATGGCTGACAAGCAACCAATTCGCCCCCGCGCCTCGGCCCGCCAGGGATTCGCCTTCCCAGGCGACATCAGGGAGTGGGCCGGGACCTGGCACGGCCGGGCGGTGATCGCGGCCGGCATCCTGCTCATCCTGGGCGGGATCTACGTGAGCTGGACGCTGCGCGACATGCCCGACCCGAACAAGCCGGTCTTCGCGCACAGCGTCGTGATCTTCGACCGCAAGGGCAGAGAGATCGAGCAGCGCAACGCCAACGGCGAGTACTTCCACATCGTGTTGCTCAAAGATATGGGGAAGGCCGGCCCGGCCGCCACGCTGGCCGCCGAGGACCGCAGCTTCTACAACGAGGGGGCTGTCAACTGGCTGTCGATGCTGCGCGCCCTCTTCGTCGACATCACCCACCAGGGCTACGTCCAGGGCGGCAGCACGATCACTCAGCAGCTGGTCAAGATCCAGCTCCTGACGCCGCAGAAATCGATCTTCCGGAAGACGCAGGAGATCGTGCTGGCGGAAGGCGTCAGCCTCCGCTACTCGAAGGACCAGGTGCTCGAGATGTACCTGAACCGGGTCTACTACGGCCACAACGCTTACGGGCTGGGGGCCGCCTCCCGGATCTACTTCAGCAAGGAGCCGAGCCAGCTCACACCGGCCCAGGCGGCGTTCCTGGCGGGGCTGATCCAGGCACCCACCTACTACGACCCGCAGACCCATTTCGATCTAGCTCGGGCACGGCAGCTCTACGTCCTGCACGGGATGGTCACGACAGGCGTGCTGACTCCCGCTGAGGAGCAGCAGGCCGAGCAGGAGGACATCGCCAAGGAGCTCAAGTTCGATCCGAGCATCCGTCAGTCGAAGGCGCCGCTCTTCGTGGACTACGTGATCCAGCGACTGGAGGCCGACTACGGCGCCGCCGCCGTGCAGCAGGGGGGGTTCGCCGTCTACACGACGCTCGATCTCGACATTCAGGCCCTGGCCCAGAAGTCGGTCCAGGACGGCGTCGGGCAGCTCTCCTACGCAGGCGTGAACAACGGCGACCTACTGGCCGCCAAGCCGGACACGGGCGAGGTTCTGGCCTGGGTGGGATCGGCCGACTACTACAGCCAGGCGATCGGCGGGCAGTACGACGTGCTCCTGGCCGGCCGCCAGCCGGGCTCCTCGTTCAAGCCATACGACTACGAAGCCGCGCTGCACGACCGCAAGCTGACGCTCGGCTCCTATCTGCACGACAAGCCGACCGACTTCGGCGGCGGCTACAAGCCCCGCGACTTCGACGACCGCTACCTGGGCGACCTCACGATGCGCCAGGCGCTGCTCAAGTCACGGAACATCCCTGCTGTCGAGGCAGCCAAGATCGAAGGCATCGACAACGTGATCTCGCTGGCAAAGTCGATGGGCGTGGATAAGACCGAGCAAAAGCCGGTGCTGTCGACCGCCATCGGCGGCAGCGAGATCACGATGCGTGAGCACGTCCAGGGCTATCAGGTGTTTGCCAACAAGGGCAAGAAGGTCCCGCTGCTCACGATCACCAAGATCGTCGACTCCCAGGGCAGCGTGCTGAACCAGACCACGCCCGGCCAGCAGGACGGCCAGGCGCAGGTACTGAGCGAGCAGGAGGCCTACCTCCTTACCGACGTCTTGAAGGACTACCCGCGCCAGTGGAATTTCGGCTGGAACCGCTCGATGGCGGCCAAGACGGGGACGACCGGGGCCGGCACCAGCGGCACCACCCGCGACGCCTGGGTCATGGGCTACAGCTCGGACATCGTGTTCGGCGCCTGGGTCGGCAACACGGGCGCCAACGGAGGCGGCGGCCAGATCAACACCTACGGCGAATCTGTTGGCCAGACCATCCTGCGCGAGTTCGTGAACGGGCTCCCGCCCGCGTACCACAACTTCATCAGCCGGCCCTCCGGCCTGGTGGACGGCAAGGCGTGCGACCAGCAGCCGGAGATCTACCTGCCCGGGACCGAGAAGCTGGCCTGCCAGGCGCTGAGCCCGTCACCCTCGCCGACACCCTCGCCGTCTCCGTCCCCCTCCTTGATCCCGAGCCCGCCGGTGCCCTCGCCCACCCTGCCGATCATCCCTCCTCCCTCACCTACTCCCAGCCCGTCCGCGAAGCCCAGCCCTTAGCCGGCCCTAGTCTTTCGGGCATAGCCGCGAACCTCGCCCGAGCGCTGGCGGTGATCCTGGTCGGAGCCCTTCTGCTGTTGGTGCCGGCCGATGCGACCACCACAGCCAACTGGGAGCAGTGGGAGCACCTGCCCGGCGTCCTGGACCTGGCCGGGCCGCTGCCCGACGGGACGCTGGTGGCGGTCGCGGGCGGCCAGCTCAAGTCGCTCCACCGAGAAGGGACGGCCAGCAGCTACTCGGGCCAGTTCGCCACCGCCGGCTCGGAGTCTTACCTGGCCGCCTCCTCGGGCCGCCAGGTGGAGAGCGCCGGCTGCACCTTCGCGCTCGAGGACCTGTTCTGGCTCCGCCTCTCGCCACCGCTGGGAATCGTCCGCGTCGACCGCCAGGGGACGGTGTGGCCCTTTGCCGAGTTTCCTGGTGTCGAAAGCCTGAGCGGGATCGTGAGTGACGGCGTCGGGCGCTTCGGGTACCGGCTGTTGGTGACCGGAGTCCACCTGGGCAAGACCGTGCTGGAGGCGTTCGACTGCCAGGGCAAGAGCACGCTGATCACGAGCTCGGCGCCGCTCCTCGAGGGCGGGCTCGCCGTCGCGCCTTCGACGTTTGGAGACTATGCCGGCCAGCTGATCGCGCCGGACGAGAACAGCGGAGCGATCCTGGCCCTGAGCCCGGCGGGCGGCTGGACCGTGATCGCCGACTCGGGAATCCCCAAGGGCGGCGACATCGGCGTCGAGAGCGCGGGCTTCGTCCCGCCCGGCTTCGCGGCCGGCGGCTGGGCGTACCTGGCCGACCGGGGGACGCCGGGCAATCCCCACCCCGGCACCGACAGCGTGCTGCGGCTGAGCTCCCGCGACTTGAGCAGGGCCGGCGTCCAGGATGGCGACCTGCTGGTCGCGGGCGAAGGTGGCGGAGTCACCGTCGACATTCGCTGCACCTCGGCCTGCAGCGTCCACGAGGTGGCGGTCGGGCCGCCCTCCGGACACATCGAGGGCCACCTCCTCGCCATCGCCGACCACCCGGGCCAGGCGACCGCGGCGGCCGGCGCGAACTCGCCGGCGTGGCCCGTGCCCGTGCTGGCCCTGCTGCTGGTCCTGGCCGCCGGCTACTACTTGCTGCGGCTCCGCCGCCGCCGGATCAGCGGTGCGCCAGGTACTGCACCACCTGCTGCCAGGTCGGCCGCCGGGCCGCGCAGCTGAATCGGACCCACCGCCTGCCTGTAGAACCAGTAGGTGATCAAGGCAATCCCGCTGTCCACAACGACGTTGGCCAGGAAGGCGAACGCGTGGACGGCGAAGAGAAAGAAGACCAGTGAGACCAGGCACGAGGTCGCTCTTTACCGGGCGCCGCGCTCAAGGGGGGATGCCCCCTCAGAGACGCGCGACAGCAAGCGCGACGGCCAGGGCGACAGTCGCCCAGGAGAGCGCGCGCAGGGCACGCTCGAGAGGACCCAGGAGCACCGCCGAGTCCAGCGGCTCCGCGGTCCCGTCCTCGAGCGCGATGCTGCCGGACACCGCTCGTGCCTGGCGCCGGATCCGGCGGGCCGGCGTGCTCAGCGTGCGCTGGCAGTAGCTGAGCGCGTAGGCGGCGGCGGCGCCGATCACGGCCGCGAGCGAGAGGCGCCCCGCCTGGGCGAAATACGCGGTCAGGACCGGGAAGGCGCCCCAGGAGAGGGCGAACCAGAAGTCGCCGTGCAGGACTCCGCCGAAGAGTTCCAGGTTGTACGCCACGACGAAAAGGACGCCGACCAGGATGAAGGGGAGCAAACCGACGCCCACGCGGTCGATGCCGGCGAGGCCGAGCGCGACGGCGCCGGCTAGGCCCAGCGCGGCAGCGCCGATCAGCACTGCGTCTGGTATGCGCGTCTTGAGCGGCCTGCCGCGCAGCTCGTCGAGCGCGTGCGCGGCCACGCCCAGGGCCAGCAGGAACGCCAGGAGCGTGGCGCCCAGCCGGACGGCGTCGACGGCCGGCGCCAGGGCGGCGCCGATCACAACGTAGGAAAGGTGCCAGGCCGTATACGGCGGGTGCAGCAGCGCGATCCAGTCCCGCCGCCAGCCCCGAGCCTGGGGCGCGTAGAAGGCGGGCGCCAGGACCTCAGGCACCCCTGCGACCCCACATGAGGAGGCCGCCGCCCAGGCTCATCGACCTGGCCTCGACCTCGACCAGGCCGGCCGCACGCCACGCCTCGCGCAAGCGCACAACGGGCCATTCCTTCCCGTAGTTGGAGATGTTCGGGCCGAGGAACCGGCCAACGTCATACCAGGCGCGGCCTCCGAGCAGGGCACCGGCCAGCGGGAGCCCGAGCCGGGTGTAGGCCCACCAGACCGCGCACCAGAACGGGTGCGACGGAACCGCGAAATCGAGGCCGGCGAGGACGCCGCCGATTCGCAGGACGCGGGCCAGCTCAGCCAGCGCCGCGGCGGGGTCGGGGACGTACCTCAGCAGGTACGTGAAGGCCACGGCGTCGAAGGAGCCGTCGTCATAGGGGAGCTGCTCGGCACGGCCCTGGTCGAGGCGGATGCGGTCGTCGACGCCTGCCCCCAGGACGCGCTCGCGGCCCTGCTCGAGCATCGCCGCGCTCAGGTCGACGCCGGTGATCTCAGCGTTGGTACGGCGCGCCAGCGCGATCGCGACCCCGGCCGTGCCGGTCGCGACGTCGAGCACTCGCTTCGGCGCCGCGGCGGCGATCCGCTCCACCAGCTGGTGCCGCCAGCGGCGGTTCTGGCCAAGAGAGAGCACCTCGGCCAGCAGGTCGTAACGGTCGGGCAGGCCGTTGAAGAGGCGCGCCGCGAAGGCGTTCTCCTCGCTCAGGCCCGAAGCGCCCGCACCCTCCACCTAAGGAAGTATCGCCGGGAAAAGGGAGAGGGGCTGGCGCACCCAGCCCCTCTCCTGTCCTGAAAGGAAGTGCTGCTAGTCCTTCGACTCGCTGTCGTGGTGCTCGTGCGTGCCGGTCGCGGCGGCAGGCTTCACGGGCGGCGGCGTGCCGTTGTCGTCGGTCTCTTCGACGTTCTCATCGACGTCGACGTCGACGTCCTCGGCATCGGCCGGCTGGGCGGCTTGCGCGGCTTGCGCGGCGGCCACCGCCGCGGCCAGCGCTGCCTGCTCAGCGGCCAGCTCGGCCTGCTGCTCCGCCAGCTCCTGGGCCGCCTCGGCGGCGATCTCCTGGGCCGGCTCGCTGGAGTTCCGGGCCACTATCGCCAGGCTCTTGCTGGAGGCGATGCTGGCGGCCACGCTGCCGGTCGTCGCCGGCTTGCTCACCGAATGGAGGGGGGTGTAGCCGACGGGCCCACCCGAAGCCAGTGCGAGGACGAGGCCGCCCCCGACGACAGTCCGCACGGCGATACGTCTCAAGAAGTTCACCATGCACGTAGAAACGCCCAGCCGGCCCGGATTACGCAATCCCGCGCCTGGCTAAATGCGCGGCGGCAGGCCCGGCAGGGGTTCCGGGGAGGCGTACTCGAAGGCTACGGCGGCCTCCTCTTTGACCTCCTGCCCGTCCAGGCTGAGCACCAGGTCCGCCACCTTGGTGTGATAGCAGACCCGGCGCCCTGCGCCGCCAGCCGGTCCCAGGGCGGCGCCAGGTAAGGGAAAAACGTCCGCTTGCGGTCGAAGCTGAATGCCCAGAGGGCGGCGTGTGGCTCGGCCTCGGGCCGCGGTCCGGGGTTGAACGTCGTGTAGCGGATCCAGAAGCCGATTCCCTCGCCGGGGACGTGGCATGTGAGGTACCAGGCCTCATAGCCCTCGCGGACCAGCGTCCGGGGAGCGTTGGCGGTTTCCAGGTCCATATTTCAGCCCCTCAATGGATGGCGCCGCCTGACAGGAAGCTGACGGTGAACAGGCCTTCCAGCATGAAGCCGGAAGCGGTGACGCCGAGATCCAGCCAGGGCCGCGTCTCGATCCAGCGCCCGAGGACGAGGAAGACCGGGAAAGCGGCGGTTAAATAGCGGCCGGCCGAGTAGAGGACGTCCGGCGTGGTGACGATCGGCGCCGCGATCGCGGCGAAGAGAAGGCCCGCCGTGTAGAGCGTGAAAGAGACGGGCAGCCGCCGCGCCCCGAGGGCCAGGGCCACGACAAATGCCAGCCAGGTGCCGCCCTCGAGCAGGAGCAGCCCGGAGTGGCCACGCACGATGTTCGTCAAGACCAGCGAGGCGGTCACCCAGGGCGGCTCCGGCGTGTGGCCCCAGTACCGCTCCTGCGAGTGCAAGAACTGAAGGGGATCGCCGAACCGATACAGGTCGTACGCAGCGAGGACGCCGTAGGCGAGGGGCACGGCCGCCGCCAGGAGGAGCGCGGTCGGGACCAGGTGGCGACGCAGCCGCCAGCCGTGGCGGCGGCCCAACTCCCAGAGCAGCGGCAGGATCAGGACGACGCCGGTCGGCCGGGCCAGCGCGGCCAGGAAGGCCAGACCGGCGGCCCAGCGAAAGCCGCCGCGCCGGGCGAAGTAGATGGCGAAGGCCGCCAGGCAGAGGAAAAGGGCGTCCGTGTAGGCGGCCGCCAGAAAGATCGCGAAAGGGTAGGCCGCCAGCATGCGCAGGCTGCGGCCGGCCGGCAGCTCGCCGCCGTCCTCGTGGCTGGCGATCAGCGCGATCGCCAGGAAGGCGCCCAGCGCCGCCAGGTTGCTGATCGCGAGCGCGACCAAGAGGCGGGCCAGGTCGCTTGTTCCAAAGGGGGCGCCCAGGACCCCGATCAGCAGCGGATAGAGCGGAAAGAAGCCGGCGCTCTGGGCGGAGAAGTAGCCGGACCGGGAGATGACTATGTACCAGCCCGTGTCCCACTGCAGCCAGGAGCGGAGGGCGTCGTGCGAGAGGTGCCGCCCCTCAGGCAAGGCGAGGAGCCAGCCGACCGTCAGCACGGCGAAGGCGACGCGGGTGGCGGCCCAGAGACCGGCGGCGTGCAGCAGAAGCAGGCGGCGCACCGCTCCCGAATCCTAAGCGTTCGCCGAAGCCTGGAATCTTGGTAACAGCAAAGGTGGTGCCGTTACTGTCAATATGGCCCTAATGCCGCGTATCGCGACTAGGGCTGACGTCCAGCGGCTGCTCCTGGAGGGCGCGCAGCTGGTCGAGGTGCTGCCCGCCGCCGACTACGCGCAAGGCCATCTCGCGCTGGCTCAAAACCTGCCCCTGAAGGAGCTCGACGAGGGGAGCGCGAGCCGGCTCGACCGCGCCCGGCCGGTCGTCGTCTACTGCAACGACACGGTTTGAGACATGAGTCCCAGAGCCGCGTGGCGGCTCGAGAGTCTCGGCTTCGAGCAGGTCTGGGACTACGCGGAGGGTAAGGCCGAATGGTCGGCCTTCGGACTGCCGATGGCCGGCCGCCAGGTCGCGGTCGTCGCCGACGCGATGCGGCCCGACGTGCCGGTCTGCGGGCCGCTGGAGCCGGTCCGAATGGCCCTCGAGCGGATGACCGAAGCGGGTTTGACCCAAGCGGCGGTGGTCAACGAGGAGGGCATCCTGCTCGGCCGCCTGCGGCGCGCCAAGGTGGATGAGGACCTCGACGCGCCGGCCGGCCGCGTGATGGAACCCGGCCCCGGCACCTACCGCCCCGACGTCCCCCTGGAAGAGCTGGTCGAGCGCATGAAGGAGCGCGGCTTCGAGAGCGCGCTGATCACTCATCCCGACGGACGCCTGGTCGGCATCCTGAGCCGGCAGGACGCCGAAAAGCTGCTCCTGGATCGGAAGAGCTAACCGGCCCGAAGGTCGATCCAGAGCAGGAGGGCCAGCACTGTCGAGTAGTCGGCCGGGGCCACGTCAGCGAAGAGCCAGCAGGTAAGCGCCGAGGTTGCGCCAGCAGACCTCGGTCCGGAGACCGGCGAGGGCACGGAAAAACGGCTGGTCGACACTCAAAAGACCGGACCTCCGAGTAGGAAGGTGAAGGCGAGGGCAGCCTGAAGCATGAACCCAGTCGCCAGGATCAGCATCTCCAGCCAACGCCGGTCGGCGACCCAGCGACCCATCAGCATGAACACGGGGAACCCGGCCGTTAGGTAGCGGCCTGCCGACATGATCACATCGTGTTCCCGCGGCACGGGACCGGCGATGGTCAGGTAGAGGAGACCGACCATGTAGAGGAGATAGGCAAACGGCAGCCGCCGGGCCATCAGCAGCGTGCCGGCGGTGAAGACGAGCACCAGCGCGATGTCCAGCGGCAAGAGCCCCCCGTTGCCGGTGAGATGCTCGACGGCCAGCCGGACTGTCGACCAGGGCGGCATCAGCTGGTGGTGCCAGTACCGCTGCTGGGTGTGCAGGAAGAGGAGCGGGTCGCCGAAGCGCACCCAGACGAAAACCATGAAGCAGCCGAGACCGGCCGGGACGGCGCCGAGCGCGGACAGCAGTTCTGTCCAGCCGCGCCGAGTCTGCGGCGGCCGCAAGCCCCGCTGACGCGCGAACTCGTAAGCCAGTGGCAGAATCAGGATGACCGCGGACGGCCGCACCAGGCCGGCGGCAAAGGCCGGCACCGCCGCCCAGACGAAGGCTCCCCGGCGAGCGGCGATGAGCGTCAGGATGGCGAGCGCCAGGAAGATGGCCTCGGTGTAGGCCGCGACCAGGAAGAAGGCCAGTGGGTAGGCGACCAGCAAGCGGGCCGCCGACAGGGCCGCCGACCGTGAGCCGCCTTCCTGCGCCGCGAGCCAGGCAACTCCTAAGACAGCCACCAGGGCGCTCAGGTTGCTGATTGCGAGGGCGGTGCCCAGACGCAGACTTTCAGGCGCGGGGTGGCCGCCGGCGAGGACGAAGGAACTTGCGGCGATCAGCAGGGGGTAGAGCGGAAAGAAGTTGGCGCTCCGCTCTGAGAAGTAGCCGTCGCCAGCGATGTGGAGGTACCAGCGAGTGTCCCACTGGTTCCACCCGACGTACCCGCGCTGGCCCCAATAGGCGGCCAGGACGGCCGCGAGGAAGGTGAGCGCCGTGAGTGCGACCCTGGGCCCGAGCCAGACGCCGGCCGCGTCGCGCAGGAGCTCCCGCTCTGGCCGTGAGAGCGCCGGAGCCCCCAGCCGGACGGGGTGGCGACCGATGGTAAGCGACACGGAGCCCGCTTCCTAGGAGGCGATCTCGAGCCGCCGCCGCGTTTGCCTGCCGCTCCGCTCCAACCCGGTCTCGCGCGCCTCCTCGTGGTACTCAGGGTCGGTGTTCACCGTCCAGGGGTCGAGCCCCGAGCACGTGGCGATGTTCCGGGCCACGACCGGGGTGGCCATCGAGTGGTCCTGGTTGTTGTACTTGTGCATGCCGCCGTGGCCAAGAGGCGGAATTGGTCGATCGGCGTCTTGATCACGGCGCCCCGGTTGCCGCCGCCATTTCGCTTCGGCTGGGCCCGCGTTCTCCGACCTCGCTGGGGTCGGGGGCCTTGATGCGCTGGGGACGGCGACGCCGTGCTTGTTGAGCTCGTGGGCGTCGGTGAGTCCGGCGGGCCCGGCTCCCATCACGATGACCTGGTCTCGCTTGCTTCCGGACCGTCTATCACTTCCTCCTCCCGCGCGCGAGCATGAGCGAATAACGGATATAGAGACTAGCGCCCGGACGGGCGTCTGAAGTGTTGTTCAGGGTCCCGGCGATCTCGTCGACGAGTACGCGGACCCAACTTCACAATTGCTGAAAGCTGGCCTGAAGCTTTCGTTCTCGCGCCGGTACCAGCCCGTCAGGCGACGGGCGCGGGCGCTTCTTTCAGCCGGATCGGGCCGAGCAGGATCCAGAGCGCGGCCGCGGTGGTGACGGCCGCCCCGATGTACATCGTCGGCACAATGCCGACGGCCGAACCGAGAATCCCGCCCAGGAAGCTGCCCACCGGGATCGTGCCCCACACGATCGTGCGCATGGTGGCGTTCATGCGGCCCTGGACGCGGTCGGGCGTGATCGCCTGCCGGAGGCTGACCTGGCCGATGTTGTAGATCGGCGTGCTCAAGAAAGAGACCGCTGTCGCGAAGACGAGCAGGGGGAAGGCGAAGCCGAGCTGGGCAAGCGGGATCAGGAACATGGCCAGCCCGGACGCCGAGATCGTCACAAAAAGCGTCAGGCCGAGCCCCAGGCGGCGAGTCACGGCTGCCGCGCTGACGGCCCCGAGCAACCCGCCGACCGCTCCGCAGGCGAAGACCAGTCCGACCAGGCTCGGGTTCAGGCCCAGGGTTCGGTAGGCGAAGAGCAAGAAGAGGGCGAACATGATGTTGCTGCCCAGGTTGCTGGTGGCCGTGCAGCCGGCGATCTTCCAGAGGGTCGGGTTCCCGATCACGACCTGGATGCCCTCCCACATCTCGCGCCAGAAACCCGCCTCCCCCGAGGCAGTCCCGGGCTGTGGCGCCGGCTCCGGCTTGCGGATCCCGAACAGCGAGGCGGCCGAGAAGCCGAACGAGGCGGCATCCACCCAGAGCGACTCGACCGCCCCGATGGCCTGAATCAGGAAACCGGCGATCGCGGGACCCGCCAACTGCGCTGTGGACCTGCTCACCTCCAGCTTGCTGTTGCCCTCGACCAGGTCGGTGCGGGGGATCAGCGTGGGCAGGTAGGACTGGTAAGAGACGTCGAAGAAGACATTTGCGATCCCGACCAGGAGAGCCACGACGTAGAGCTGGTTCATGGTCAGGACGTGCAGCAGCGCGGCCACCGGGACGCTGGCGATCAGCAGCAGGCGGGCCAGGTCGCAGACGATCATGATCGGGCGCCGTTTGATGCGGTCGGCGTAGACGCCGGCGATCAGGCCCAGCACCGGGAAGGCGAGAAACTCCAGCGCCGCCAGGGTGCCGACCTGGAAGGCGCCGGCGTGCATGACCAGGATGGCGACCGAGGGCAGCGCCAGGGCGGTGACCTGGGTGCCGGCTTCACTGACCGCCTGGCCGGTCCAGAGCAACAGGAAGCCGGTGTCGCGCCAGAGCCGACCGCCCAGGGCGCGGTCGAGGAATGTTGGCGCCGCCATCAAAACGGGTATGGTCGCATGCGCGAATGCGGACCCTGATCACCACTAAGGGCGCCTACCACGAGCCGACCAAGAAGACGATCAAGAACCACCTCGACGTCTGTCGGGAAGAGGGCTTCTGGCTGGACATCGAGGCCCCCGACGCCGACGACTACGAGATCCTCGAGCACACCTTCAAATTTCACCCGCTCGCCATCGAGGACGTCCGCCACGGGAACCAACGCCCGAAGCTGGAGGAGTACCGCGGCTACTCCTTCATGGTCATGTTCGTCGCCCACTGGGAGGGCCAGGGCGAGATCCAGTTCCTGGAGTACGACCTTTTCCTCTCCCAGGACCACCTGGTCACCGTGCACATGTTCCCCGAGCGGCACCTGGCCGAGCTCCGCGAGCGGTGGCAGAAGAACCCGGAACTGACTCGTGGTAACCCGCAGTTCCTGACCTACCTGGTGGTCGACCACCTGGTCGACGGGCTGTTCCCCATCCTGGAGCGGCTTGACGCGGTGATCGACGACCTCCAGGACCAGATCATCGAGCGCGCGGAGCCGGCGATGCTGCACGCCGTCTACGAGCTGAAGCACTCCGTCACCCAGCTCCGGCAGCGGCTCGGCAACCAGCGCGACCTCTTCCAGCGGCTGATCACCGCCTCGTTGGAGGACCAACAGCAGGACATGTCGCTCTACTACCGCGACGTCTACGACCACATCATCAGGCAGTACGAGCAGGTCGACTCCCTGCGGGACCTGCTGACGGGCGCGATGGACGTCTACCTATCGACGGTCTCCAACCGTCTCAACCAGACCATGAAGGCGCTCACGGTGATCGCCAGCCTCTTCCTGCCGCTGAGCTTTCTGACGGGTTTTTACGGCATGAACTTCGCCTATTTAACTGGAGTGTTGGAGCCGCCCTACATCGCCTTCTGGATCGGCGTCTTGACCATGCTCGCCGCCACCGGGGTCCAGCTCTACTTCTTCCGCCGCCGGGGCTGGATCTAGCTAGCCTCCCGAGCCAGGCTTGCCGTGCCGGCCCTGGCCGGACGCAAACCTCGCCGAGCCTTTCGCCCACTCGCCGGAAGCGATCGACTCCAAGCCGCGCCGCCGCTCGTTGTCGAAGGCCAGCCGCTGGGGCAGCTCCCACTGCTCGAGAACCGACAGCCGATCGGAGCGGAGACCGTCCTGGGGAAGGCGGCTCAGCTCGCCGGCCAGCTCGAGGGCGGCAGCCAGCGCCTTGCCTTTGGGGACCAGCCGGTTGACCAGGCCCATGCCCAGGGCTTCGGCGCCGGCCACGCCACGCCCGGTCAGCACCAGGTCGAGGGCCCGGCCCTGGCCGACAAGGCGGGGCAGGCGAACCGTCCCGCCGTCGATGAGCGGGACCCCCCAACGCCGGTTGAAGACCCCGAAGATCGCGTCCTCGGCCGCCACCCGAAGGTCGCACCAGATCGCCAGCTCGAGGCCGCCCGCGACCGCATAGCCTTCGACCGCCGCGATCACCGGCTTGGCGAGCAGGAGGTCGGAGAAACCCATCGGCGGCGAGCCGTCACGCCGGATCTGGGGCTGACGGCCGGGATCGCCGATCGCCTTCAGGTCGAAGCCGGCGCAGAAAACTCCGCCCGCGCCGGTCAGCACCGCCACCGCCGCGCCGAGGTCGCCGTCGAAGTCAAGGAGGGCGGCGCGGAGGGCCTGCGCCGTCAGGTGGTCGATCGCGTTGCGCACTTCCGGGCGGTCGATGGTGATTACCGTGACCGCGCCGTTTACCTCCGCCCGCACGCTCATCGCCCGTTCACCTCATCACTTGGACTAGCCTTGGCCCAGTGCCCGCTACGAAAACCGTAGGCCGCCCGATGGCGGCCGCGCTGGACCTGCTCGGTCGCCGCTGGGCCCTTCGCATCGTATGGGAGCTACGCCTCGGACGCCTTGGCTTCCGGCCGCTCCAGGATCGGTGCGACGGGATGTCGCCGAGCGTCCTGAGCCAGCGGCTGGCCGAGCTGCGAGAGGCCGGCCTGGCCATCCGCGAGGGAGACGGCACCCACCGCCTGACCGCTACGGGCGAGGAGCTCGCCGCCGTCCTGGCGCCCCTCGCCGAGTGGGCGGGAAGACGAGCGGCGGACGGCCAGTTCTAACCTTGCTGCGCGTGGACCGATTCATCGATCGTTTCGCAGTCGTCCTGGTCGCCCTGGCGGCGATGCTCTGGGGGACCGACGCACTCTTTCGGGCGCCGCTCCTGAAGCACCTCTCCTCCGACCGCCTGGTCCAATCGACCCAGCTCGTGTTCATGGAGCACCTGATCCTGGTCATCCTCTGCCTGCCCTTGCTCTGGCGGGCGCGGCACGAGATCAGGCGCCTGAAGGCGGCCCAGTGGCAGGCGATCGCGGCGATCGGGGTCGGCGCCTCGGCGCTCGCCACCGTGCTGTTCACACTCTCCTTCGGCTACGGGCACTTCATCGAGACGCTGCTGCTCCAGAAGGTGCAGCCGCTCTTCGCCATCGTGCTGGCCAACCTCTGGCTCCGTGAGCGGATCTCCCCGCAGGCCTGGCTCTGGGTGCCGGTGGCGCTCGTCGGCGCCTACCTGCTGGCCATCCCGGACCCGCTTCACCCCGAGCGGGCCTGGGCCGACTTCCACGTCGCCGCCGCCGTCTTCGCGGTGGCTGCGGCGGCCCTCTGGGGCAGCGCCACCGTGTTCGGCCGCTACGCCCTCGCCGGCGTCGGCTTCACGACGCTGACGGCGCTGCGCTTCACGTTCGGACTCCCGGCTCTCGCCGTCGTGCTACCGCTCATCGGCGGGCTCGGGGCGTTCGGGCAGTACCGGGCCGGCGACGTGCCGATCTACTTCGAGCTGGCCCTGGTGCCGGGATTGATCGGGCTCCTCCTCTACTACCGCGGCCTGGCCAGCACGCCGGCCTCGCTGGCGACCCTGGCCGAGCTGGCCTTCCCGATCACAGGCGTGCTGGTCAACCTCTACCTGGTCACGCCGCGGCAGTCGATCACGAGCTGGCAGGTGGCGGGCATCGCGGTGCTCTGGCTGGCCATCGCAGCTCTGGACTTCGCCAACGCACGCCAGCCGGCGCGGCTTCAGCCAGCCGTCGCCTGACTGCCGGCCGCCGGCCGGAGCTCGAAGACTGGAATGCGCCGGGCCGCCTCCACCGGGTCGTCCAGGATCTCGTGGGCGCCCAGGACCGACCCGATCATCCAGCGGCCAAGCGGTACGCGGCGGATGTAGGGTCCGAGGACATCCTTGAAGAACCCGGCCGCCTCTTCCGGGGTCAGCTCCGCGGCCTGAACGGCATCCTCGTGTCCGTGGGCGGCGACCCGGCCCTCGTGCGCGACCCTTAAGTTCCGCACCCAGTTGACGTCGCCGAAGGTGCCGGCGACCCAGCGCCGGCCGTCCACCTCGACCAGCGCCACGGGCGTGGTCCGGGGCCGGCCCGTCTTGCGGCCGCGAACGGTGAGGAGAGCGTTGGGGCCGAGCGGGATGCCGGCTCCGAGCAGGCGGTGAGCGACGTGGTTGAAGATTCCGACGAAGAACGGGGCGCGAGCAGCCATGATCTGCCTCCTTGAGTCAATCAGTTGATTGAGTCTCAGTCTAGCAGGCCAATCAATCACTTGCTTGGGTAATTGGATCGCTTCTGGCGGGGAGCCGCGATTCCAAGCCAGCGTTCGAGCTGACGCAGGGCCTGGTCGGTCCGGGGCGAGCTCGAGAGCGTCGGCAGGGTCATGGCGGTGAGCGCGGCGACGACTAGGGCGGCAACCTCGTCGCTGTCGATGTCAGGCCGCAGGTGGCCTTCCTTGACCGCCCTTCTCAGCAAGCCCCGCAGAGTCTGGTGCCAGCCGTCGTAGGTCTGGCGCATGATGCCCGCGATCGCCGGGTCGCGGGCGGAACGGAGGTTAAGCTCGCCGAGGACGGTGCCCAGCTGCGGTTCCTCGCGCAGCAGCTTGCGCACCGCGCGCAGATGGTTGCGGAGCTGGTCCGCCGGAGAGCCATGCGGAGCCAGCGTGGTACGGAAGCGGCCCATCGCGTGCTCGACGACGCCCCGGATCAGAGCTTCCTTCGTTGGGAAGTAGTAGTGGAGCGTCGCGATGTTGAGGCCGACCTCGGCCGCGACCTCGCGCGTGCGAAGCCCTTCGAACCCGCGTTCCGCGATCTGGTTGTAGGCGGCCCGGACCAGCTCCTGCCGGCGATCCTCCTTCACGGGTTGGGTCACCATTGGTCAATTAAACACTTGATTGAATCGCGGAGCGGTAGGCTGGTGGCATGACAGATCACGCCACGATCGTAAGGATCCTTAGCGGCCGGCTGAAAGCCGGGATGGAGGCTGAGCTAGCGGAGGCAGAGCGGCCTGCCGTTGCCTGGATCTCGAGCCTGGACGGCTGCTTCGGCGCCCAGCTCTGCCAGGTGAAGGAGGAGCCCGGGACCTTCGCGATCATCTCGCGCTGGCGGGACCAGGCCGCTCTCGACGCGATGGTCAACCACCCGGAGTACCGCGACCGCACGGCGCTCGGCATGAGCCTCCTGGACGGTCCGCCGACCGTGCGCCACTACACGAGCGCCTAACTTGCCTATCGTCCTCGCCGCTTCGGTCCACTCACGAACTGGTGGCCGAAGCGCCCCTTGATGCAGAGGTTGCCGAGCGTGATGTCGTTGCCCTCCGGCGAGTTGACCCGAACGATCTGGTTGTCCTGTACCACCAGGTCGAGGCTGCAGCCCACACCGCAGTAGGAGCAGATCGTTGTCGTCGTGGACTGGCGGCCTTCGTCCCAGGTGCCCGCCTCGCGAAGGTCGAACTCAGACTTGAACATGAGCGCGCCGGTCGGACAGACCTCGATGCAGTTGCCGCAGTAGACGCAAGCCGAATCGGGGAGCGGCGCGTCGTACTCGGTCGAGATCCGGGCCTCGAATCCACGTCCGGAAACCCAAATGGCGAAGGTGTTCTGGGCTTCGACGCCGCAGGCCTGGACGCAGCGGTAGCAGAGGACGCAGCGCGAGTAGTCGCGAACGTAGAGCTCGTTGTCGATCTTGACCGGCTGCTGGACGGTGGCGGCCTCACCGTCGGCGAATCGCTCGGGCCGGGCGCCGTACTCCTGCATCAGCTCACCCAGCTCGTGCGCGACCGAGAGGTCGACCGAAGAGCCGAGGAGCTCCAGCACCAGCCGCCTGGAGAGCCGCACCCGGTCGGAGCCGGTCTGGATCCGCATGCCGGATTCGACGCGTCGCGAGCAGGCGGGCACCAGCGTGCGCGCGCCCTCCAGCTCGACGACGCAGAGGCGGCAAGCGTTGGCGGCGCTGAAGTTCGGGTTGAAGCAGAGGGTCGGGATCTCGATACCCACCACCTGGCAGGCTTCCCGCAGCGTGGTCCCGGACGCCACCTGCACGTCGCGGCCGTCAATGCTGAGGGCCACGCGGGCAGACATCAAAGCAGCTCCTTGAGAGCGCTCTGGACGGCGATCGCCGCAGTCTGGCCGAGCCCGCAGATCGAGGCGTCGCGCATCACCTGGGCCACCTCGCTCAGCCGCACCAGCTCATCCTCGCGGCTGCCGAGCGGCCGTCCCGAGAAGAGCCGTCGCAGCGCTTCCTCCTGGCGCACCGTGCCCACCCGGCAAGGTACGCACTGGCCGCAGGACTCCTCTCGGAAGAAGCGCGCGATCCGGAGTACGACTTCGGTGAGGTCGAGGCTCTGGTCGATGACGACGACCGCGCCCGACCCGAGGCTCAGCCCGGCGGCGCGCGCCGCCTCAAAGCTGAGCTGCAGGCCGAGCCGGCCCGGCCCGACCAGCGACCCCGCCGCTCCTCCCAGCAGGACGGCCTGCAGCCGCCGGCCCGGCTGGAGCCCACCCGCAAGCTCGATCAACGCCTGTAAAGTGGTCCCGAACTCGACTTCGTAGACCCCCGGACGCAGCACAGGCCCGCTAACGCAGAAGAGCTTCGACGAGGCCGAACCGCCGGCCTGGAGCGCCTCCAGAACCGCCACCAGCGTCTCCACGTTGTTGACGGCCGTCGGCTGCCCGAAGAGGCCGCTCTCGACCGGAAACGGGGGCTTGTTGCGCGGCTCGCCGCGCCGGCCCTCGATGGAGTTGAAGAGAGCGGTCTCCTCTCCGCAGATGTAGGCGCCGGCGCCGCGCCGCAGCTCGACGTCGAAGGCAAAACCAGCGCCGCCCACCGAAGCTCCGAGCCACCCGGCCTGGCGCAGGTCCTCGATGGCCGCCTGGAGGCGGGCGCGAGCCAGAGGATACTCATCGCGCACGTACACGAACCCGTGCTCGCTCCCGGTCGCGAAGCCGGCGATGACGAGCGACTCCAGGACGGCGAAGGAATCGCGCTCCAGCAGCAGCCGGTCCTTAAAGGTCCCGGTCTCGGACTCGTCGGCGTTGCAGACGGCGTAATGGGGCCGGGATGGCGCGCGCAGCACCGCCTCCCATTTGCGAGCGGTCGGGAAAGCGGCGCCGCCGCGGCCGACGAGCCCCGCCGATTTGACCTCGGCCAGCACCCAATCGGGACCCCGCTCGAGCGCCCGGCGGAGCGCGGCCAGGCCGCCTGCCGCCTCGTAGCCGTCCACCGTGGTGATGACCTTGCCCGCAGCCCGCCGAAGCAGGCGCAGGCCGGGATCGCCGGCCTGCGGCGGCGGGGCGTCGACCGCCGCCAGCTCGGGAGGCGGGTCACCGCGCAGGAACCCGGCCACCTGGGCCGCGGTCACCGGCGCCACGGCAACGTCAAGCCGCTCCGCCGCCGGCCCGGTTCGCCGGACGAGAGCCGCCGACCCGTGGTCGCAGAGTCCAAGGCAGGCGCTGCGCCGGGCCGCTTCGCCGAGCTGGCCGAGGAGCGCGCCGGCCCCGGCCGCTCGGCAGGCGACGTCGTCGCAGACGTGCACCGCCAGCGCCGGCTGCGGCTCCGTCGCGAGCAGGTGGTAGAAGCTGGCCACGCCGTAGATCTCGGCCGGCGCGACGGCGAGCCGCTCGGCCAGGTGGTCGACGGCGCCCCGGCTCAGCCAGCCCACGCTGTCCTGGAGAGCGTGAAGCGCCGGCAGCAGGAGATGCCGGTGCTCACGCTGGGCGCGGCCGGCCCGGACGACGCGGCCATCCTGGGGTGGCTCCGGCCCGAGGACTGTCGCGACCGCCGCCCGCTCGACGTCGGTCGCGGCCGCGCCGCTGAGCTTGACGTCCATCTAGGAGCCGTCGCCCAGCGGTTCGACGCGGATCGCTGTCGCCTTGAACTCGGCGGTGCCCGACTTGGGGTCGTAAGCGTCGATCGTCAGCACGTTGGTGGGTACATCGCCCGGGAAGTGAAGGGTCATGAAGGCCAGCCCCGGCCGCAGACCAGGGTCGAGCCGGACCGGCGCTTCCACCGCACCCCGGCGGGAGACGACGCGGACGCGCTCGCCTTCGGCGACGCTGAGACGGGCTGCGTCCTGGGGGTGGAGGTCGATGCTC
>CATPBK010000092.1 GCA_955652705.1 Candidatus Dormiibacterota bacterium
ACCAGCTTCATGCGGACCAACGTGATCGGCAACATCAACGTCGCTTATCTCTTCGCGCTTTCACAGTTCGTGATGGCCTGGGTGCTGGCCGGGCTCTACATCCGCAAGGCAAACCGCGTCTTCGACCCGCTGGCGGAACGCGTCAGGCAGCTGGCCCGGCGCCGGGAGATGGGCTCATGAACATCACCCTGACGATGTTCTTGTTCGTCGTCGCGATCACGCTCTTGATCACCGGCTGGGCGGCGCGCCGCAGCAGCACAACCCTTCAGTTCTGGGCGGCCGGGCGCGGCATCAAGGGCTGGCAGAACGGCCTCGCGATAGCCGGCGACTACATGTCGGCCGCCTCCTTTCTCGGCATCGCCGGACTGATCGCCTTCAACGGCTACGACGGCTTCATGTACTCGGTCGGCTGGCTCGTCGCCTACCTGCTCGTGCTCTTCCTGATCGCGGAGCCGATGCGCAACACCGGCAAGTACACCATGGCCGACACACTGGCCTATCGAATGCGGGCTGTGCCGGTCCGTTCCGCGGCGGCGGTCGCCACCATCGCGGTCAGCGCCGGCTACATGATGGCCCAGATGGTGGGTGCCGGCAGCCTCGTGAAGGTCTTGATCCCCACCCTCGACGCGACCCTCAAGCCTTATTTCGCGTGGTCGACCTCGCTCGGCTTCAAGCTCGACCCCTCGATCACGGTGGTCGGGTTGCTGATGATGATCTACGTCATCGTCGGAGGCATGGTCGCCACGACCTGGGTCCAGATCGTGAAGGCGGTCATGCTGATGAGCGGCGCGATCCTGCTCACGTTCCTGGTGCTCATCCATTTCGGGTTCAACATCGGCTCCTTCTTCGACCACGTAGCAGCCGTCAAGGACGCCAAGACACACCTCCCGTTCACCAGTCCCGGCATCCTCTACCAGTACGGGGCGAAGAACGTCTGGGGCGTCGACAAGGCGCTCCTGGAGAACATCTCGCTGGGCATGGCGCTCGTCCTCGGGACGGCCGGCCTGCCCCACATCTTGATGCGGTTCTTCACGGTGCCCAACGCCAAAGCCGCCCGCACCTCGGTCGCCTGGGCGATGGGCCTGATCGGGTCGTTCTACGTGATGACGAGCTTCCTGGGCTTCGGAGCCGCCTCGCTCGTCGGCAAGGCGCACATCTGCGCCAAGCCGGACGCGGCCGGCAAGTGCGCGACCGCCGCGCTCAACAACAACCTTTCGATGCCGCTCCTGGCCAATACGCTTGGCAAGGAGTTCTTCGGCACCTTCGGCGGCGAGTTCCTGCTTGCTCTCATCGCCGCGGTCGCTTTCGCGACCATCCTGGCCGTCGTGGCGGGATTGACACTGGCCGCGGCGAGCGCCTTCTCGCACGACTTCTACGTCAACGTGATTCGCGCCGGCCGCGACGTGACCGAGCGCGAGCAGGTGAACGTGGCCCGGGTCACGGCGGCCGTGGTGGGCATCGCCTCGATCATCCTCGCATCGGGAACCGGCGCCACCACGAACGCGGCGGCCCTGGTCGCCGGCCTGGCCTTCGTGATCGCCGCGTCGGCCAACTTGCCGGTGATCCTTTTTACACTCTTCTGGAAGCGCTTCAACACCTGGGGCGCCGTCGCCGGGCTCCTCGGCGGCACGCTGATGGCGATCTGGCTCTACGTGATCGGTCCCGGGTTCACCCTCGCGCCTCCGAAGAATCCCGCTTTCCCGCTCAGCAACGTCGGCATCGTGGCGATCCCCTTCGGCTTCCTCTGCGCCTTCGTCTTCACCTGGGTCGGCGGGTTGGTGAAAGCCGATCGGCTGGCGGAAGAGCGGTTCCACGAGATCGACGTGCGCGCTTACACGGGTCTGGGGGCCGAGCCGGGGACGGTGGAGGAGCCCGCGGTGACTCCGAGGACCGCGACGCGGCCGCAGACCAGCGGATAGCCCTCGGCGTTTTTTGGAAGACTTGAGGGAGGAGTATTTCCCTGTCTGCCTTGGGCAGCGTCGGTTGACGAGGAGACGCCCGTGAACGAGCGCAGGTCCGGAGCCCACGCCATCGAGACGATGCAGGTCGAGGAGCGCCGGTATCCACCCGCGCCCGAGTTCGCGAAGCAAGCGAATGCCCAGCCCGACATCTACAAGCAAGGCTTCGATGAGTTCTGGACGCAGGAGGCCAACTCACGCGTTTCCTGGTTCACGCCGTGGGCCGACCTCTACAAGTGGGATCCGCCCTATGCAAAGTGGTTCCTCGGGGGCCAGCTCAACGTCTGCTACAACTGCGTCGATCGCCACGTCGAGGCAGGGCACGGCGACAAGGTCGCCTACCTCTGGGAGGGCGAGCCGGAGAACGACCGGCGCCGGATCACGTTCGCCGACCTCCAGCGCGAGGTTGTGCGCTTCGCCAATGGGCTGAAGCAGATCGGTGTCGAAAAAGGCACGCCCGTCGGCATCTACATGGGCATGGTGCCAGAGCTGCCGGTGGCGATGCTCGCCTGCACGCGTGTCGGGGCGCCCTTCACCGTCGTCTTCGGCGGGTTCAGCGCCGAGGCGCTGGCCGACCGCCTCAACGACATGGAGTGCCAGTACCTGATCACCCAGGACGAGGGGTGGCGGCGCGGCTCGCGCGTCGCGCTCAAGGGCAACGCAGACGCTGCTCTGGAGATGTCGCCTCTGGTCAAGCGATGCGTGGTAGTCCGGCGCACGGGCGGCGACGTGAAGATGCGTCAAAGCCGCGACGTCTGGGCGGACGAGATGCTGGACGGGGCCAGCGACGACCCGAAGTCCTGCCTGTGCGAGCCGATGGACTCCGAGGACCTCCTTTACCTGCTCTATACGAGCGGGACGACCGCCAAGCCCAAGGGCATCATCCACACGACCGGCGGCTACCTGGTCGGCGTCGCGACGACGCACCACTACATCTTTGACGTCAAGCCCGACTCGGTTTACTGGTGCGCGGCCGACATCGGCTGGGTGACGGGGCACAGCTACATCGTGTTCGGGCCGCTCTGCAACGGGACGACCGGCATCATCTACGAGGGCACGCCGGACTTCCCGGACAAGGACCGCTGGTGGTCGATAGTCGAGCGCTACAAGGCCGACATCCTCTACACGGCGCCGACCGCCATCCGAACGCACATGAAATGGGGGCCGGAACACGCCCAGAAGCACGACCTGAGCTCCCTGCGCGTCCTGGGCACGGTGGGTGAGCCGATCAACCCGGAAGCCTGGGTCTGGTACCGGGAGAACATCGGAGGCGACCGGACGCCGGTCGTCGACACCTGGTGGCAGACCGAGACGGGAATGATCATGATCACTCCCCTGCCGGGCATCACGACGTTGAAGCCGGGCTCGGCGACGCGGCCTTTTCCGACCGTGGACGCCGCCGTGTACGACGACGAGGGACAGGCCGTGCCGCCTGGCGGGGGCGGTTACCTGGTGATCCGGAAGCCCTGGCCGGCGATGCTGCGCGGCATCTACCGCGACGCGGACCGCTACCGCGAGACCTACTGGAGCCGGTACAGGGACACGTACTTCGTCGGGGATGGGGCGCGCGTCGATGAGGACGGCGACTTCTGGCTGCTCGGGCGCGTCGACGACGTTATGAACGTCTCCGGCCACCGGATCTCTACGATCGAGGTCGAGAGCGCGCTGGTCGCGCATCCCGCCGTTGCCGAAGCTGCCGTGGCCGGGCGGGATGACCCGCAGAGCGGGCAGGCGATCGTCGCCTTCGTGACGCTGAAGGGCGGGCAGGAAGGCTCCCCGGAGATGCTGAAGGAGCTGCGCGAGCACGTCGGACAGAAGATCGGCAAGTTCGCGGCCCCGGCCAACATCGTGTTCACGCCCGAACTTCCCAAGACCCGGTCGGGCAAGATCATGCGGCGGCTGCTGCGCGACGTCTCCGAGAACCGGCCGCTGGGCGACACCACGACGCTCGCCGAACCCGCGGTCGTCGAAGAGCTGGCCCGCCGCGGACAAGAGGAGGCGGCCACGGAGGAGGCGTGACGTCCGGGTCGGCCGGCGGCGGGCTGCTCTAGCCTGAACAGGTCTCGGCCCGGTCTCCCACGACGAGCGGCGGCGACGCCGCTCGGTCTGGCGCCTCGGAGACCACGACCACCGCCTGGGCCTTCACCCGAGGCAGGTCGAAGCCGTTCTCGCTGGCGACATGGGTCCAGCCCGGCTGGGCCGTGAAGGCGCCGTGCCCGAGATCCTGCACTGAGCCGCTGCAGAGGTCGACCGACTTCACCGACCAGGCCACGCCGCGCGCTTGGCCGGCCGGCTGGACCCAGACTTCGACGTGCAGCTGGCAGGCACTGCCCGCGGCGCAGGCGCCGGCCGCCGGCCCAGCTTTGACCGCGGTCACCTGCCCGGAGCTGGCCGGCGCCAGCGTGGGGAGCGGCGCCTGCGGCCTGGGCGTGGCGCCGGCCGGGGCCAGAGCCGACTCGCCAAGCGGCTCGCCGATCGGGACCGAAGAGTACGCCGGCCGCTCGATGCTGGCCGGTGCCGGGTGGGCGCTGAGGGGGGCGCCGACGACCGGCAGGGTGGAAAGCGCGAAGACTGCCGCCACAACCGCTCCGACCAGGCCCGCCAGCGCGAAGGTCGGAACGGGTCGGGCCACGGATCGCGGCTTCGCGGGGCGCGCCACCGCTACGACCGGCACGACCGGTACCGTCACCGGCACCGGCGCTGGCACCGCGGTGGGCGCCGGAGACGGCTTTGCCGGCTCGCCGGTCACCAGCTCGCCGAGCCGCTGCCGCGCCTGCGCCTGGATTCGCTGCGTGGCCAGCCGGCCGGCAACTTCCCAGAGGGCAAGCCTGGCCTGGATCGTCGCGTACCCGGTCGAGCGCCGGCCGCGGGTCCCCCGCACGAGGCGGCGGGCATAGACCCCGAGCGGACTCTCGGCGGCCTTGGACGGCCGGCTGGGACGGGCCGCCGCCTCGGGATCGGGCGGGATCCGGAGCATCTCGCAGATCAGCGCCCCCACCGCCTGGACGTCGGCCGCCTGCAGCTTCAATTCGCTCTCCTCGCCCCGAGCCGTGAGGTCCCGGTCGCCGAGCCGGACCGTGCCGTCACGGGCCACGTCGACATTGCCGGCGTGGAGGGCGCCGTGCCAGACGCCGGCCTGGTGCAGCGCGGCCAGTGTGTCCAGTACGCCGATCGCGATTGCCACTATGCACATCGGCGCCAGGCGTCCGCCCTCGAGGAGCTCGCGCAGCGGGCGCGTCGGGACAGGACCGAGCACAGAGTCGCCCACCAGGTAGCTACTCTATGGTGCGCACGGTCGAAATGCAAACCCAAGATGTGGGGCTTGCGAATGACACGTCAGTCCGAGCCGGGCGGATCCTCAAAGCCGAAGCCAGCGGCCGATTCCAGGGTTTCGGCGAGGTGCAGGAGGTCGAACTCGCGGCGGTGATGGCCGATCAACTGGACTCCGATCGGGAGGCCGTCGGCGCGGCCGGCCGGGATCGAGATCGCCGGCAGCAGCGAGAAGCTGACCGGGAGCACGAACTGGACATGGCGGTTGTAAGCCTCGCCCAGGAAGGGCGGCACCTGCTCGATCGGCATCGGCACCAGGCCCAGGGTCGGCGTGAGGATGGCGTCGAAGCCGTCCTCCAGCGCCTCCCGCACCAGGGCTCCGGCCTTGAGCCCGGCCTGGTGCGCCCGGAAGAACTCGGCTGCGCTGATCTCGCGCCCCTCGGTCATCAGCGCTCGTACGCCCGGGCCGTATTCCTCGGGCTCTCCGGGCCAGGCCGCCAGGCTGACCCGCCGTACAACCTTGTAGGCGTCGAGGACCGGACGAGCGTCCCACTCGAGAGCGTCGAACACCAGCTCCTGCCCGGCGGCGGCCAGCGCCTCTGCGGCCCTGCGGGCGGCCTCGGAGCACGCAGAGTCCATCCCGATCCCGGTCCTGGTGATCGCCAGGATGCGGTGCTTTCGGTCCGCGCTCTCGGGCGGTGCGACCGCCGCCATCACGGAGTAGGTCGCGCGGACGTCCGCGACGGAGCGGGCGAGGGGTCCCCGGGAGTTGATCCCGGCCGGGTCGGGCATCTCTTCCGGAACTCGGCCTGGCGAAGGCCGCAGGCCGACCACGCCGCAGCAGGAGGCAGGCATCCGGATCGAGCCGCCGTAGTCGTCACCGGTCGCCACGGTGCAGAGGCGGGCAGCCACGGCGGCCGCGCTGCCTCCGCTGGAGCCGCCCGGCGTGACGCCCTCCCGCCAAGGGTTCTGCGTGGCGCCGAAGAGCGGGCTCACGGTCCCGACGGAGGCGACCAGCTCGGGTACGTTGGTCTTGCCCAGGATCGCGGCGCCGGCCGCTCTCAGACGCAGTACCAGCACGGCGTCGCGGTCCGCGACCTGCCCCTTGAACTTCGGCGAGGACCACGTGAAGGAGAGCCCGCGGACCGGCTGGCTTTCCTTGACACCGACGGTGACGCCGCTCAGCGAGCCCGCCGCCCCGGCCTGGGCGGACTCGTCCACCTGGATGAAAGCGTTCAGCCGCGGGTTCAGCCGCCGGATGCGATCCAGGTGCTGGCGGACGACTGCCTGCGGGTCGATGACCCGTCTATTCTTCACGGAAGTGCCGATCGTCTGGACCCAGAACGAAGCCGCCAACCAGCTCCTCGAAGAGGATCCGCTGGCCCTGCTGATCGGCCTCGTCCTCGACCAGCAGGTGAAGATGGAGAAGGCGTTCGGGGGGCCGTATGAGCTGAAGCAGCGACTCGGCCATCTCGACGCGGCCAGGATCGCGGCTCTGGATCCCGAGGAGCTGGACCGGGTCTTCCGCCAGCGTCCGGCCCTCCACAGGTTTCCCGGCTCGATGGCGCGGCGCGTGCAGGACCTCTGCCGGGCGGTGGTAGGCGAGTACGGCGGCGACGCCGGCCGGGTCTGGAAGGATGCCGCCAGCGGCAAGGAGCTGGCGGCGCGGATCGGGAAGCTGCCCGGGTTCGGCGACATGAAGGTCAAGATCACGATGGCCGTGCTGGCCAAGAAGTTCGGCGTCAAGCCGCCGGGCTGGGAGGCGCAGGCCGCCCACTGGCACACCGTCGCCGACGTGGACTCGGCGGAGTCGATGGCGGAGGCGCGCGAGGTGAAGCGCCGCATGAAAGCCGAGCACCCGCACTAAGAAGAAACCGAAGCGACGGCGTATCGGCTTCGTCTCAGCATCGGCGAGCTGGAGGACCTGCCCCGGCGGGCCGCGGAGGCCTGACCCGATAGAGAACGTGGCGGCGGAGCGGGTGACCTTCGGGGAACCGCGGATGGTCGAAGTCGTCGGCTGGTTCGTGCGTCATCCCGATCCGCTCCATCACGCGCCGTGAGCGCAGGTTGGCCGGGACGGTGAAGGAGACGATCTCTTCGATGCCGGCCTCTTCGAAGCCACAGGCCAGCGCCTCTCGCGCAGCCTCCGTCGCATAGCCGCGACCCCAATGCCGGCGGTGGAGCCGCCAGCCGACCTCGACCGCGGGCGTGAAATGCGCTGTGAAGCTCGGCACCGAAAGGCCGACGAAGCCGGCGAACTCGCCGCCTGCCATGATCTCGACGGCCCAAAGGCCGAAGCCGCGTAGGTCGAAGGCGGCCTCGATACTGGCGATCAGGGCGTCCGACTCTTCCCGGCTCAGCGCGGCCGGGAAGTGTTCCATCACGACCGGGTCGGCGTTGAGCTCCGCGAACGGCTCGCCGTCCGCTTCCCGCCAGCGGCGCAGCAGCAGCCGCTCAGTGCGAATCACGTTCTCCACAGGAAGCGGCCCAGCCGGAAGCGAAGGACGCGGTCGGGCAGCAGGGCGCAGTAGGCGTCGGCCCGCCGCCCCAGAAGGTCTTCGATCAGCTCGCGGTTGGCGGGTCCGGTCGACCCCCGCTCCAGCCACTCGTCGAAGTCGAGGTGGAAGGGCTCGAGCCGGGATTTCAGGAGTCGGAGTCCGGCTGCCCGGCCCAGCCCGGACATCCCCTTCGGGGTCAGGCAGGCCCAGTGCGACGGGTCGCGCAGGCGCTCGACCTCTTCATGCCAGGCGTGCGCGGCCGCGTTGGGCGAACCGAGGTGCTCGCTCGCGGCGACGTGGCCGCCCGCTTTGGTGACGCGGGCCATCTCCGCGATGACGCGGGCGGGGTCGGGGATGTGGTGGAGGCTGAAGCGCGTCACGGTGCCGTCGAACGCGCCGTCGGCGAAGGGCAGCGACGTGGCGTCCGCCGTGACGTAGCGGACATTGCGCAGCCCGGCCGCGCGGGCTTCCCGGCGGCCCAGGGCGAGCATCCTGGGCGTGACGTCGCCGGCGACCACCTCGCCCACGCGCGGCGCCAGCTCGCGGGCGACCAGGCCGGGCCCGCAGGCGACCTCCAGCCAGCGCTCTCCAGCTTTGGCGGGGAGGAGGTCGACGAGCGCTTGCAGGGTCTGGTCGGAGGTCATGGTCGGGCTGCGATTGAAGGCCTCGGCCTGGTGGCTGAACTCCTGCACGATCGCCCGCCGATGACCCTTGGCGGACCGCGGCGGCGGAATCTCGGCATCCGACCGCCCATTTCCGCCGGGCGCCTGACGGCGCTGATGCCGTTGTCCGGGGGCCCGGCGCACGTCGTCACGCATCTTCGGATGCGTTGCCTCGTGCGCCACCCCATCCTAGGCACCGACGGTCTGGGCGGCCGGCCTCCGGCCCTTCGGGCTGCTGGAGACTCCGCCGCCGCGCTCCACCTGCCACGGCTGGAGATGCTATCGTTGCGCTCCCGGCCCCTGCCGCGAGAGCAGAAGGCGGAGACAGAAAAGAGGAGTCGAGATGAGCGTCACCCCCTCGCAAGAGGAGGCTCGCGAGCTGGCGAGCCAGTACCCGCTGGTCCCGATCTATCGCGACCTGCTGGCCGACATGCTGACCCCGGTCCGCGCCTACTCGCTGCTCTGCCCGCCGGGCTCGACCGGGTTCCTGCTGGAGAGCGTCGAGGGCGGCGAGCACCTGGCTCGCTATTCGTTCATCGGCTACCGGCCCGAGCCGTTCGACGTGAACGGCGGCGACCCTTTGGGCGCGCTCCGGACCGTCGCCGCCACGCCCGTCGCGCCGGTTCCGGGGCTGCCCCGGTTTCACGGTGGCGTGGTCGGCTACCTCGGGTACGAGACCGCCCGCCACTTCGAGCGCCTGCCCGCCGCCGCCGGGCCACCGCCGCCGATGGCCGAAAGCGCCTTTCTCAGGGCCGAGACCCTGGCCGTCTTCGACCACGTGACCCACCGCCTGCGCCTGCTCACCTTGCATCGTCCAGAGACCGAGAGCTACGCGGAGGCCTGCGCCCGCCTGGACGAGATGGAGAGGCACCTGAACGCGGAGCCGGCGCTGGCGACCGCCAAGCCCCATGTGAACGGCGCCCGCTGGCGCTCGAACCTGAGCGAGGGCGCCTACTGCGCGATGGTGGACGCGGCGCGCGAGGAGATCCTGGCGGGCGAGGCCTTCCAGGTCGTGCTCTCGCAGCGCTTTCAGAAACCACTCGGGGCTCGCCCCCTCGACGTCTACCGCTGCCTGCGGGCGCTGAACCCGTCGCCCTACATGTACTACCTCAACGTAGGCGACGGCTCGCACGTGGTCGGCACCTCGCCGGAGGTGCTGGTCCAGGTCGAGGACGGCCACATCCGCACGCGACCGCTGGCCGGCACCCGGCCCCGCGGCCGGACGCCGGCGGAGGACGCCGACCTGGAACGCGAGCTCCTGGCCGACCCAAAGGAACGGGCCGAGCACGTGATGCTCGTCGACCTGGGGCGCAACGACGTCGGCCGCGTGGCCGAGGTGGGCACGGTCAGCGTCGATCGCCTGATGGAGGTCGAGCGCTACTCCCACGTGATGCACATCAGCTCCACCGTCACGGGCCGCCTGGCGGCCGGCAAGACTTCGCTCGACGCGCTCCGCGCCGCCTTCCCGGCAGGCACCGTCTCGGGCGCGCCGAAGATCCGCGCGATGGAGATCATCGCCGGGCTCGAGCCCGACCGGCGCGGGCCTTACTCGGGCTGCCTCGGGTACGTCGGCTTCGGCGGCAACCTGGACATGGCGATCACGCTGCGGACGATCTTCATCGCCGGGGGCGACGCCTACGTCCAGGCGGGAGCCGGCATCGTCGCCGACTCCGAGCCGCAGCGCGAGTACCAGGAGACGCTGGCCAAGGCCCGCGTCCTCTTCGCTGCTATTGACATGGCAGAGAGGGGGGAGTTCCCCCCTGGCGGTGGCCGGGCGGAGCCCTTCCCCCACCGCACCCCCCCGCCGGAGGCCATGCCATGAGGCGGCCCAGGGTGGCGGTCATCGACAACTACGACTCCTTCACGTTCAACCTGGTGCAGCTCCTCGACGAGTCGGGCTCGGAGTCGACGGTCTTCCGCAATGACGCGGTCGAGGCGGCCGGCCTGGTCGGGTTCGACGCCCTCGTGATCTCCCCGGGTCCCGGCACGCCGGACGACGCCGGCGTCTCGATCGAGGCGATCCGGCAGCTCTCCGGGCGCCTGCCCATCCTGGGCGTCTGCCTCGGCCACCAAGCGCTCGGCCAGGCCTTCGGCGGCGTGGTCCGCCGCAATCCGCCGAGGCACGGGCTGACCAGCTGGATCCACCACGACGGCAGGCCGCCGTTCACGGGCCTGCCGGTCCCCTTCGAAGCCACTCGATACCATTCCCTGGTGGTCGACTCCGGCTCCGTCCCCGACGAGCTCGAGGTCTGCGCCTGGACGCACGACGGCATCGTCATGGGCCTCAGGCACAAGCGGCACCGGACCTATGGCGTTCAGTTCCACCCGGAATCTGTGCTGACCGTCGAGGGGCGGAAGCTGCTCATCAACTTCCTCCGCCTGGCGGCGTAGGACCGCCTCGTGCTGGAAGCGATCGGCAAGCTGGTGCGCGGGCAGAGCCTGACCGAGGCCGAAGCGTCGGAGGCGATGGAGCTGATCATGAAGGGCGAGGCCACGCCGGTCCAGATCGCCGGCTTCGTCATCGCCCTCCGCGTCAAGGGCGAGTCGGCCGAGGAGATCGCCGGCATGGCCCGGACCGCCCGGGCCTTCGCCACTCCGATCGAGATCGACCCCGACGGCCTGGTCGACACCTGCGGGACCGGCGGCGACGCGCTCGGCACCTTCAACATCTCGACGCTGAGCGGCATCGTGGCGGCCGCCTGCGGCGCGCGGGTGGCCAAGCACGGCAACCGGGCCGCCTCCTCGCAGTGCGGCAGCGCGGACGTGCTGGAAGCGCTCGGCGTGCGCATCGACCTGGGCCCCGAAGGCGTGGCCCGCTGCATCGCGGAAACGGGCATCGGCTTCCTGTTTGCGCCGGTCTTCCACCCTTCGTTCAGGTACGCCGCGGTGCCTCGCCGCGAGCTCGGCGTCCGCACGGTTTTCAACGTGCTCGGACCCATCTGCAACCCCGCCGGCGCGCTGCGCCAGGCGCTGGGGGTGGCGGATGAGGCGCTCGCCGGCCGGATGGCAGATGTGCTCTTGAGGCTCGGTGTGGCCCACGCGCTGGTCTTCCACGGGTCGGACGGCATGGACGAGCTGACCACGACCGGACCCTCCCGCGTGATCGAGGTCGCAGGCGGCGAGCGCCGCGAGTACGTCCTGGAGCCTGGTCAGCTCGGCCTCCAGGTAGCGCCCCTCGAAGCCATGCGGGGAGGCGGCCCGGCCGAGAACGCCACGATCGCGCGCCAGGTCCTGGAGGGCGCCAAGGGTCCTCGCCGGGAAGTGGTGCTGCTGAACGCGGCGGCCGCCCTGCGGGTGGCTGGACTGGCGTCCGAGTTCAAAGACGGGATCGGGCTGGCCGCCGATGCGATCGACTCCGGGCGGGCGGGGGAGGTGCTTCAGCGGTGGGCGAAAGCCAGCCAGGCAATGGCCGCATAGCGCGGTCCGGATCGATCCTCGAGGAGATCGTCCGCGAAACCCAGGCGGAGGTCGCGGCGCGCCGGCGCGCGGTGCCGCTGGCGGAGGTCGAGTGGCGGGCCGCCGAGGCGCCGCCCGTCCGCGGGTTCGCTCTCGCCCTGGCCCAGCACGGGCTCGCGATCATCGCTGAGATGAAGGCCCGCTCGCCGAGCGCGGGGGAGCTGGCGGCGGACTATTCGCCCGCCGACCTGGCGCGGAGGTACCAGGCGGGAGGCGCCGCCGCGGTCTCGGTGCTCTGCCAGGGCAGCCGGTTCGGCGGGAGCCCGGAGCACCTCGCCGAAGCCCGCTCGGCCACGCGGCTGCCGCTGCTCCGGAAGGACTTCGTGACCGACGAGTACCAGATTCTGGAGGCCCGCGCCTGGGGCGCCGACGCCGTCTTGCTGATCGCGGCGGCGCTCGAGCCGGTCCGGCTGCGGCAACTGGTCCGACTGATCCACTCGTTGGAGATGGACGCCTTGGTGGAGGTCCACGACGAGGCGGAGCTGGCCGCCGGGCTCGACTCCGGCACCCGCCTCGTCGGCATCAACCACCGCGACCTCAAGACGCTCCAGGTGGACTTGAGCCTGTCCGAGCGGCTGCGCCCGCTGATCCCGGGGGATCGGGGCGTGGTCGCCGAGAGCGGGATCAAGGACGCGGCCACCGCGCGGCGGCTGCAGGAGGCCGGGGTCGACGCCATCCTGGTGGGCGAGGCGCTCCTGCGCGCGTCCGACCCGGGCGCGCTGATCAAGGAGCTGTCGTTGAAGTGACGCTCGTCAAGATCTGCGGGATCTGCGATGTCGACGGGGGCCGAGCGGCGGTTGACGCGGGCGCGGACCTGCTCGGGTTCCACTTCTGCTCGAGTTTGCGCCGTGTCGAGCCGGAGGCGGCGCTCCGGATCCTCGAGCGGCTGCCGAGCCTGCCGCTGCTGGTCGGGGTCTTCATCGACCAGTCGCCGGAGGAGGTCAACCGCATTGCCGAACTAGTCGGCGTCGACTACGTCCAGCTGCACGGGGCCGAGGCTCCTGGCTTCGCCGCCGGCCGGCCGGTCATCAAGGCTCTCAAAGTCCGCGACGGCCGGCTCCCCGACGCCAGCGGCTGGCCCGATCCGGTGATGCTCGACGCCTGGTCGGCCGACCGGCGAGGCGGCACCGGCCGGGCCTGGGATTTCGACCTGGCGGCGCCGCTTCTGGCCGGGCGGAAAGTCTTCCTGGCGGGCGGCTTGAACCCCGGCAACGTGGGTGAGGTGGTGCGCCGCCTCCGGCCGCACGGCGTCGACGTCTCCAGCGGCGTCGAGGCCGAGGTCCGACGCAAGGACCCGCAAAGAATGCGCGACTTCGTGGCGGCGGTGCGGAATGCCGCTTAGGTATGGCGTCTACGGCGGGCGCTACGTGCCGGAGACCCTGGTCTCACCGCTCGACGAGCTGGAAGCGGCCTGGCGATCGGCGCGAGCCGACCCCGCTTTCCAGGCCGAGCTCGAAGGCCAGAGGCGCGACTTCGTGGGCCGGCCGACCCCGCTCTACTTCGCGGAGCGGCTGTCCGCGCACTTCGGGAAGGCGCGCGTCCACTTCAAGCGCGAAGATCTCTGCCACACCGGCGCCCATAAGCTCAACAACGCCCTCGGCCAGGCCCTGCTCGCGCGGCGGATGGGAAAGCAGCGGATCATCGCCGAGACCGGCGCCGGGCAGCACGGCGTGGCGACCGCCACGGTCGGCGCCCGGTTCGGGTTCGAGTGCACCGTCTACATGGGCACCGAGGACATGCGCCGCCAGGCCGTCAACGTGGAAAGGATGCGAATGCTCGGCGCCGAGGTACGTGAGGTGACCGCCGGGACGCGGACCCTCAAGGACGCCACCTCGGAGGCGATCCGGGACTGGGTCACCAACGTGCGCACGACCCACTACATCATCGGCTCGGCGGTCGGGCCGCATCCTTACCCGGAGATGGTCCGCGACCTCCAGCGCGTCATCGGCGACGAGGCGCGGGCGCAGTACCTGGAGGCGGAAGGCCGCCTCCCCGAAGTGGTGGTCGCCTGCGTCGGCGGCGGTTCCAACGCGATCGGGATCTTCACGGCTTTCCTGGACGATGAGGACGTCAGGCTTCTGGGTGTGGAGGCGGGCGGAGCCGGAGTGGAGGGCGGGCGGCATGCCGCCTCCCTCGTGGCCGGGCGCCCGGGCGTGCTCCACGGCTCGCTGTCCTACCTGCTGCAGGACGCCGACGGGCAGGTCCTGCCCACTCATTCGATCTCGGCCGGGCTCGACTATCCGGGTGTCGGCCCGGAACACGCCCTGCTTCGCGACCTGGAACGGGCCGAGTACCTGGCGGTGACCGACGGCGAGGCGCTCGAGGCCTTCCAACTCTGCACCCGGCTGGAGGGGATCCTCCCCGCGCTGGAGCCGGCGCATGCACTGGCGGCCGCCGCGCGGCTGGAAGGGCGGGTCCTGCTCTGCCTCTCGGGCCGCGGCGACAAAGACCTGGCGACTGTCCTTGCCAGCTGAGGGCCCCTTGTTCCCGCGCGCGCCCAGCGGGCGTCTCGAGCTGGTGCCGTACCTGATGGCCGGATACCCGGACCGGCGGCGGTCGATCGAAAACGGCCGCCGGATGGCGGGCGCGGGCGTGGCTGCGCTGGAGATCGGCATCCCGTTCTCGGACCCGCTCGCGGACGGTCCCGTGATCCAGAAGGCCGGGCAGGCGGCGCTGGAGGGCGGTCTCACCGTCGGCGGCGCGATGGAGATCGCGGCGGCCGTCGGCGGGCCCGCGCCCCTGGTTTTCATGAGCTACATCAACCCCATCCTGGCCTACGGACCCGATCGCTTCGCCAGCGACGCCAGCTCAGCCGGCGTCGCCGCGCTGATCGTTCCCGACCTGCCGGTGGAGGAGGCGGAGGCTTTGACCCCGGTCTTCCGCCAGGCCGGCCTCGACACCGTCTTCCTGGTCGCGCCCACCAGCACAGACGAGCGCATCGAGCGCATCTGCGCGGCCTCGACGGGTTTCGTCTACTGCGTCACGCTCACGGGGATCACCGGCGTGCGCGCCGACCTGCCGGCCGGGCTGGACGCGCTCCTCGGGCGGGTCCGGGCGCGAACCGAGCTGCCGGTCGCGGCCGGGTTCGGGATCTCTCGGGCCGAGCACATCGCGGCTTTGAAAGGCCACGCCGATGCGGCCGTGGTGGGCAGCGCGCTGGTGGCGGCGGACGACCCGCTTCCCCTCCTGGAGGAACTCTTGAAGGCATGCGCGTGAGAGGTATCCGGGGCGCCACGACCGCGACGGCCAACACGGCCGAGGCCATCGTCGAGGCGACCTCCGAGCTGCTGGCCGAGCTGGTGCGGCTGAACGATCTCCAGGCGGAAGAAGTCTGCTTCGGCTACTTCACGACCACCGAGGACCTCGACGCCGAGTTCCCGGCCGTCGCCGCCCGGCGGATGGGCTGGTTCCAGGTCCCGCTGCTCTGCGGCAACGACATGCGGGTCCCCGGCCCCAACGCGCGGTCGGTGCCGATGTGCATCCGTATCCTTCTCCTCTACAACACCGACCGGCCCCAGTCCGAGATGAAGTTCGCCTACCTGCGAGGGGCCCAGGCCATCAAGGCGGACCTCGATCAGACCCAGCGAGAGATGCAGGAGTGAACCCAACCGGCGAAATGCGGGGCATCCGGCCGCTCATATCCCCACCCCACGAAGCAGGCTTCGCGGGGACCCCGGCCGCCGGGCGCCTGCCGGCGCTGATGCCGGTGTTGCGGGTCCCGGCGCTAGACGTCACGCATCTTCGGATGCGCTCGTCGTCGCGCCACCCGCGCCTTGGCACCGGCGGTCTGAGCGGCCGGGCTTCGCCGCTTCGCGCTGCTGCCGATTTCGCCGGTAGGCTCCACTCGTGATCATCGTGATGTCGCACCAGGCCCGGCCGGAGCAGGTCGAGGCCGTGGTCGCCAAGGTCAAGGAGCTCGGGCTGCGTCCCGAGACGTCCCTCGGTGAGGATCGCGCCGTGATCGGCGTGATCGGTGGCAACGCTTACGCCTACCGGGAGGCCTTCGCCCACCTGCCCGGGATCCAGGAGATCGTCCAGATCACCAAGCCGTTCAAGCTGGCCAGCCGGGAGTGGCGGCCGCAGGACACGGTCATCGACGTGGGCGGGGTCAAGATCGGCGGGGGAGAGGTCGTGGTCATGGCCGGTCCCTGCTCGGTCGAGGGCGTCGAGATGCTGATGGAGACGGCGCGCCACGTGGCCGCCCGGGGCGCCCGCATCCTGCGCGGCGGAGCGTTCAAGCCGCGCACATCGCCCTATTCCTTTCAGGGGCTGGGCGAGGAGGCCCTGAAGATGATGGCCGAGGCGCGGGCTGAAACGGGCCTCAAGGTCATCACGGAAGTCATCACGCCGGCCGACGTGGAGCTGGTCGCGCGGTACGCGGACGTCCTCCAGCTCGGGACCCGCAACATGCAGAACTACGCGCTTCTGCAGGAGGCCGGACGCTCCGGAAAGCCGGTGATGCTGAAGCGCGGCATGTCCTCGACGATCGAGGAATGGCTGCTGGCCGCCGAGTACGTCCTCTCGCAGGGAAACCGGAACGTGATTCTCTGCGAGCGGGGCATCCGGACCTTCGAGACGGCGACGCGCTTCACGCTCGACATCAACGCCATCCCGCTCGTGCGTGAGCTCTCGCACCTGCCGGTGGTCGTCGACCCGTCGCAGGGGACCGGCAAGTGGTCGCTGGTCGGCCCGGTCTCGCTGGCGGCGGTGGCGGCCGGCGCCAGCGGGCTCCTGATCGAGGTCCATCCGCACCCGGACGACGCCCTCTCGGATGGCGCCCAGTCGCTCGACTTCGAGACCTTCGACCGCCTGATGGAAGACTTGGGACGCCTCACCGGCGCCCTGGCTGATCGAGCCTCCCTGAGGCGGTGATCGCGGTCGTCGGGCTGGGGCTTATGGGGGCCTCCTTCGCCGGCGCCCTGCGCCGGGCTCGCCCCGAGGTCCAGGTCCTGGGCGTGGAGAGCGACCCGTCCGTGCTCGTGAAGGCGGTGGAACGTGGCTACGTGACCGCCGGCGGCGACGACCTGGCCATCGTCGCGGGCGCCGATCTCACGGTGCTGGCCGTGCCGATCGGGGCCATGCGGGCGGTCCTCGCCGGTCTGCCGAAGGGAGGGCTGGTCACGGACCTGGCCAGCACCAAGCGCAGCGTGCTCGAGTGGTCGGCGGAGGCGGGCGTCGACCTGGTCGGCGGGCACCCCATGTGCGGCAGCGAGCGGAGCGGCATCGACGCCGCCGACCCGAATCTCTACCAGGGCGCCGCCTGGGTCCTGACCCGCGCCGAGCCGCGCGTCGAGGAGGTGGTCCGGGCGGTCGGCGCGGTGCCGCTGGTCATGGACGCCGAGCGGCACGACCGGGTGGTCGCGGGGGTGAGCCACGCCGCTTTCCTGCTGGCGGCGGCGTACATGCTGAGCGCGTCGGCTTCGCCCGACTGGCCGGACCTCTCGCGCCTGGCGGCCTCCGGTTTCCGGGACATGACGCGACTGGCGGCCGGGAGCCCCGAGATGTACGCGGACATCGCCCGCACCAACGCCGACAACGCGGCCCTCTGGCTGGCCGCGGTCGAGGCCGAGATCGCCAAGGTCCGGCGCCACCTGGAGGCGGGCGACGCGCGGCTGGCCGAGCTGTTCGAAGAGGCCCAGCAGGCGCGGGAGCACTGGGAGCGGGAGCGCAAGGCTTGATCGAAAGAGTCAAGTCGCCCCGGCGGCTGCGGGGCACGGTCAGCCCTCCCGGCGATAAGTCGATCTCGCACCGCGCGCTGATCCTGAACGCGGTCGCCGACGGCCGCGCCGAGATCGACAACCTCGGAACCGGAGCCGACATCGGTTCGACTGCCGCCTGCCTGCGCAGCCTGGGGGTCGAGATCGGTGAGGGGGTCGTGCACGGCGTCGGCCTGGGTGGCCTCCGCAAGCCGTACGGTCCTCTCGACTGCGGCAACTCGGGGACCACCATGCGGCTCCTGGCCGGCCTCCTGGCGGGCCAGCCGTTCGAGAGCATGCTGGTCGGCGACGAGTCGCTCGCGCGGCGGCCGATGGACCGGGTCGTGGAACCGCTCCGAAAGATGGGCGCGCACGCCGAGCTCGACCCGCTCAGGGTCGGGGGCCGGCAGCTGCACGGGATCGAGTACTCGATGCCGGTCGCCAGCGCCCAGGTCAAGTCCGCCATCCTGCTGGCGGGACTGCAGGCGAAGGGGACGACGCGGGTGGTGGAGCGGGTGCCGACCCGCGACCACACCGAGCTGATGCTGGAGGCGATGGGGGCTCCGCTCAGTGTCGTCGACCGGACGGTGACCGTGAGGACCACCGAGCGCTTGCGGCCGCTCGACCTCCGCATCCCGGGCGATATCAGCGGGGCCGCCTTCTGGATCGTCGCCGGCAGCTTCCATCCCGATGCGAGCATCGAGCTGCTCGAGGTCGGTGTGAACCCGACCCGAAAGGGGATCCTCGAGCTCTTGCCGGCTAAGGAGGTGCGGCATCGTCAGGTTGGACGGGAGCCGGTGGCCGACCTCGAGGTCCGCACCAGCCCGGCACTGCCGGCCTGGCACTGGGACCCTCAGTGGAGCGCCGCGCTGATCGATGAGCTCCCCGTGCTGGCGGTGGCGGCGACGCAGCTCCGCGGCACGACCCGGATCGCCGGCGCGGCCGAGCTTCGCGTTAAGGAATCGGACCGGATCGCGGCGATGGTGAATGGCCTCTGGGCGATGGGCGCCCAGATCCGGGAGCGCGAGGACGGCTGGGAGATCACGGGCCCGACGTCGCTCACGGGCGCCCGGGTGTCGGCCTTCGGGGACCACCGGGTTGCCATGGCCCTGGCGGTGGCCGGCCTGCTCGCCGGCGGTACCACCGAGATCGAGGGCGCGGAGCACGCGGCGATCTCCTACCCGAGCTTCTGGCGGGACCTGGAATCCCTGTGCTGAGCGTTCGCTCCGCACTGCCCGGTGGAGAGGGGTTCACCGCGCTCGAGCTTCACGAGCTGGAGGTGCGCGAGCCGCTTCCAGGCTTCGATGCGGAGGTCGCCGCCGCCGAGCGGGCGGTCCATGACAAAGAGGTCGCCGACACCGCGGCGGCGCGTGCTCTCTACCGTTCGTATGGGATCGATCCGACCCGGTACCGGCCTTCCAGCGAGGCGCTGCTGCGCCGCGTGCGGCGGGGCGAGGGTCTGCCGCGGATAAACTCGCTGGTCGACGTGGGCAACGTCATGTCGCTCCGCCTCCAGGTCCCGATCGGCCTCTATGACGTGGGCAAGCTGGAGGGCGACGAGCTCGTGATCCGGCTCGGCGAGCCGGGCGAAGGCTACGCGGGCATCGGGAAGGAGCGGGTCAAAGTCGAGGGCCGGATCTGCGTAGCGGACGGCGCCGGACCCTGCGGCAATCCGTCCGCCGACTCCGAGCGCACGCGGATCACGACCGCCACGGGCGCGGCGGCCTGGATCTACTTCCTGCCGGTGGACGAGGACGCGGTCGAGCGGACAGCCGAGCTGATCGCCCTCTACGGGAGGGGACTGATCCGGGTCCTGTGATCGCCATCTTGGGGGGCGGCGTGGCCGGGGCCGCCGTGGCCTGGGGGCTCTCCCAGGCCGGCCGCTCCGACGTAGTGGTCTACGACCCGCGACAGCCTGGCGAGGGCTCGACGGGCAAGGCGATGGGCGGCTTCCGGACCCAGCACGGATCGCGCGCGAACATCGACCTGGCCCTGCGTTCGCGTGACTGGTTCGTGGCGCGGGCCGACCGGGTCAGGTTTCAGCCGAACGGGTACCTGTACCTGGCGGAAACGCCCGCGGCGAAGGCCGAGCTGGCGGCGCGGGCCGAGTTCCAATCCGAGTCCGGGCTGCCGATCACCCATCCCGACCCGTTGTCGTTGGTCCCGTTCCTGGCCGCGGCGGACATCCTGTCCACGAACTTCTGCGCGCTGGACGGTCTCTACCTGCCCCCGTTGGTGCTGGCTGCGTTCACGGAGGAAGCGACCCGCGCGGGCGTCACGTTCCGCTACGGGACGGCGGCCGAGCCGGCGCAGGTGGAGGAGGCGGAGGCGGTGGTCATAGCCGCCGGCGCCTGGTCGGGGGAGGTGGGAAAGAGGCTGGGGGTCTCGCTCCGGGTGGAGCCGCTCGAGCGGGCTGTCTGGAGGTTCGGACCCTTTTCCTGGCTGGGCGGGCTGGCGGTGCCGATGACGCTGGAGGCCGGCTCGGGATACCACTTCCGGGAGCGGGATCGCGGACTCTGGGTGACCGGGCCGGGGGACCAACGCGCGGGAGAACATTTCCGGGACTGGCTCTGGCGGCGCGTGCCCGCGACCGCCGGTTCGGAACCGTCGGGTCGATGGTTCGGTGACTACGAGGTGACCTTCGACCATCACGCGCTGGTCGGCCAGACCGAGCGGCCTGGCGTCTGGGCGTGCTGCGGCTTCAGCGGGCACGGCGTGATGCAGTCGCCGGCGGTGGGGGAGGGCCTGGCGGCGATGATCCTCGGATTGACGCCGCCGATCGACCTGGCTCCGCTCTCGCCGCTGCGGACTGAGCCCCTCGTGGACCGGACCCAGTTGTGAGCTGCCCGTGAGTCCGGGCGTCTTCGACGAACACGTGCTCTGCGTCAAGCGCGAGGACGTCTTTCCCGACGGCGCCTGGCACGGGTTCGTCTCGGACGGCCTGGACCGCTACCAGCGGCTGATCCGTGAACGCGCCTTCTTCATGCCGCGGCGCGATGTCGAGGAAGACCCTGGCTACCAGCAGGTGATTCCCTATGTGGTCTTCCGGCACGCCGACCGCTATTTCTTGACCCGGCGCCTCAAGGCGTCGTCGGAGAAGCGGCTGCGCCAGCAGTACTCGCTCGGCGTGGGCGGTCACATCAACCCAGGCGACCTGGAGAACGGTGACCCGGTCCTGGACGGGCTCAAGCGGGAGTTCGAAGAGGAGGTGGAGTATGCCGGCGACTTCCAGGCGACGCTCCTGGGGCTGATCAACGACGACTCGTCGCCGGTCTCGAAGGTGCACCTGGCGCTGGCTTTTCTGGTGGACGGGTCGACGCCGGAGATCGCGATCAGGGAGACGGACAAGCTGGCGGGCGAGCTGCTCACTCTCGAGGAGATGAGGATCTTCTACCTGGAGATGGAGTCCTGGTCCCAGATCGTGTACGACCGGCTCGTCCAGGAGGGTTAGACAAGTGATCGCTCGCCGGCCGGGAGGCAGCTGATGCGGCAGGACCGCGCCGCGCCAGACGGCGACATCGCTGCGTGACGTCCGACCTGTCCATCGCCGAGTTCAACGACCGCCGCCTGGTCGCGATCTACGAGACGGTCAACTCCTACGCCGCCGGCACGCAGCCTCGCTTCTATCTGCAGCTCGCCGCCGAGCTGGGCGCGGTCTCGATCGTCGACCTCGGCTGCGGAACCGGGCTGATCACCCGCGAGCTGGCCCGGCAGGGCTACCGGCTGACCGGGGTCGACCCGGCGCCGGCGATGCTCGACATCGCCCGGCACCGCCCCGACGGCGATCGGGTGCGCTGGGTCGTCGGTGATGCCAGCCGGCTGGGCGCGCGGGATGCCGACCTGGCCATCATGACCGGCCACGTGGCCCAGTTCTTCCTCACCGACGAGAGCTGGCACGCGACGCTCACCGCCCTCCATGCCGCGCTGCGGCCGGGCGGCCGGCTCGCGTTCGAGAGCCGCAACCCCGGGGCGCGGGAGTGGGAAGGCTGGACCCGCCAGGCCAGGTGGTCCGCCGACGATCCTGCGGCCGGGCCGATCGACACCTGGACCGAGGTCAATGACGTCCGGGACGGGATCGTCTCCTGCGTGAACCACTACGCGTTTGCGGCCACCGGGGAGGAGCTGGTGTCATCGGTCAGGCTGCGGTTTCGCACCGAAGAGGAGCTGAGCCGGTCGCTCGCCGACGCGAGCTTCGCAGTCGAGCGCGTGTACGGCGACTGGGACCGCCGCCCCGCCGGCCCGACGACGCGGGAGCTGATTGTCGTCGCCGTCCGCTGACGCCGCCGCCAGGTCACGCCTTAACGCCGCGCTCTTTGAAGCGCAGCCACGAATCCAGCCTCGTCCGCCGGGGTCACCCCGTAGCGGCCGTGGTCCGTATCAATCAGCAGGATGTGGTGAAGAGAGCGTGAGGCGCACATGCGCACGACGCCGACGTCACCGCCGTACATGACCCCGAAAAGCGCGAATCCCGGAAGACGATGGCTCGCCAGCAGGTTCAGGCGCAAGTCCTGCCAGCGCATTCCCCGGATCGCCCGGTACGGGATCCGCCAGTGCACCAAGGGCCCGTAGTGGATGAGCAGCTCCCGGTCCTGCAATTCGTACCTCATGGACGGGAACCAGACCGCCAGGAAGACGAACCAGACGGCCACCACTCCGGTTGCGATAAAGACCAGCAAGACGCTCCTGGACGGAGTCAGCGCTTGCAGCAGGACCGGTATGCCGATCATCAGCGCGGCGATCCCGATCAGCCAGGCCGACCCGCTCGAGCGCGCCGGTCGGAAGGTCACGCCGGCCCGGCGAAGAACTCCTCGGTGAGCTCCTCGCCGACCTCACGCTCGAGGTCGCGGCGAGCCTGGCCGCGAGCTCTCTCCAGCACCTTGACACGCTTGGCGTACTGCGCGGTGGCGAAGGCGACCATCTCGTCCGGGGCGGCGGCGAAGACCGAGTCGTCGGGGAGCGGCGGGTCGTCCGGTGCAGGGCCCACGACGCCGAGCACGAGCGGCAGCAGCTCCCGCATCCGCCCCTGCACGACGTCCCACATCCGGGCGTCTTCGCTGATCAACAGCTGCAGCATGTAGACGCCGAACCGGATGTGCCGCGACTCGTCGCGCGAGATCAGCCGCAGCGCCCCGGCCAGGCCGGGAAAGAGCCGTCCCCGCTCCAGCTGCTTCCCGTAGCTGTAGTAGCCGGTCTCCGCCAGCACTCCCTCGATCATCATGTTGTAAGTCACGAGCGCCCGCGCCAGGGCCTCGTTCGACGAGTCCTCCAGCAGGCGACCCATCGCATCGGGCAGCTCCACGAAGAAGAGCCGCTTGTAGTTCGGGCCCATGTACTCGTGCAGGTCCTCACCCTTGACCGCCGGCACCAAGTCCAGCCAGCGCCGGAAGAACTCGGTGTGCTTGGCCTCCTCCCAGAGGAAGGAGGTGAGGTAGATCTCCTCCTCCAACCGGCCGGCCCGAGCGACCGCCATGACCAGGGGCAGGAGGTCGAGCGTGACCGCCTCCTCACCCGCCTGAAAGAGGGTTGTCGTCCCGATGAGGTCGTCGCGCCGGGCGGGCGGGAGCGCTTCCCAGTCGAGCCGGTCCTGCGCGAGGTCGATCGCCATCGGGTCCCAGACGCCGAGCTTCTTGGCCTTCTGGAAGAGCCGCATCGGCACGCTCTCGAAGTCGATCCCGCCGCTGGAGACGCTCCGATAAGAGGTGCGGGTCGCCATCGGGGAATTAGGATAAGGGGCGGCATGGAGCTCTACAGCCCGATCCGCTTCAGCGCCATGGCCATGCGCTCGCGGCTGCGGGCCTAGCCCAACTCCGCAGTCGCGCCTCGCTCAAGCAAATGCCCGAACGCATCCTCGTCAACGTTGCCTGGCCGTACGCGAGCGGCCCGCGACACCTGGGCCACGTGGCCGGCTTCGGCGTGCCCTCTGACATCTTCGCGCGCTACCACCGGCTGAAGGGCAGCCAGGTCCTGATGGTCAGTGGCACCGACGAGCACGGCACCCCCATCCTGGTCGCGGCTGACAGGGAGGGCAGCACACCGAAGGAGATCGCCGACCGCTACAACCGGATCATCGGCGACGACCTCGTGAAGCTCGGCCTCAGCTATGACCTCTTCACCAGGACCACCACGCCCAACCACTACGAGGTCGTGCAGCAGGTCTTCAAGGACCTCTACGACAAGGGTTACCTGATCAAACAGACGACGCTGGCAGCCTTCTCGGCCGCCACCGGCCGCACGCTGCCCGACCGCTACATCGAAGGCACCTGTCCGATCTGCGGCTTCCCCGAGGCGCGCGGCGACCAGTGTGACAACTGCGGCAACCAGCTCGACCCCACCGACCTGATCGAACCTCGGTCGCGCATCGATGGCCAGCCGCCGGTGTTCAAAGAGACCGAGCACTTCTTCCTCGACCTGCCCGCCTTTGGGGCGCGCCTCCAGGAGTGGCTCGCCACAAAGGAGACCTACTGGCGGCCCAATGTCATCAACTTCACGCGCAACCTCCTGCCGGAGCTGAAGCCGCGGCCCATCACGCGCGACCTGGACTGGGGCGTGCCCATACCGCTGCCCGGGTGGGAGGAGCGCGACGACAAGCGGATCTACGTCTGGTTCGACGCCGTCCTGGGCTACCTGAGCGCCAGCATCGAATGGGCCAAGCTGCGCAGCCGACCGGACGACTGGAAGCTCTGGTGGCAGAACCCGGCGGCCCGCCACTACTACTTCATGGGCAAGGACAACATCGTCTTCCACTCGGTGATCTGGCCCGTGATCCTGCTCGGGCACGGCCTCGAGCTGCCTTACGACATCGTGGCCAGCGAATTCCTGACGATGGAGGGCCGCAAGTTCTCGGCCAGCCGCGGGGTGGCGATCCTCGTCAACGACTTCCTCTCCCGCTACGACCCGGACCCGCTGCGCTACTTCCTGACCATCGCCGGCCCGGAAACGCAGGACACCGACTTCACCTGGACGGAGTTCGTGCGGCGCAACAACGACGAGCTGGTGGCTAATTGGGGAAACCTCGTGAACCGCACCCTCGTCAACGCGCACCGCAACTTCGGCGAGGTGCCGGCCGCCGGCGATCTGACCGACCGCGACCGCTCCGTGCTCGACGCAGTGAGGGCCGGCTACGCGTCAGTCGGCGGCCTGATCGAGCAGGCCCGCTTCAAAGCCGCGCTCGCAGAAGCGATGCGGCTCTCCTCGATCGCCAACACTTACCTGCAGGACGAGCAGCCCTGGGCGCTGGTCAAGACCGACAAGGCCCGGGCGGGGACCGTGCTCAACATCGCGCTCAGATGCGTCGACGCTCTCAAGGTGATGTTCACGCCCTTCCTGCCGTTCACCTCGCAGCGCGTCCACGAGATGCTCGGCCACGAGGGCTTTCTGGCCGGCCCGATCGAGGTCCGCGAGGTGCCGGAGGACGGCGCGACGCACCGGGTCCTGACCGGCGACTATGAATCCTGGGTGCGTGGCTGGCAGGCGCCCGACCTGCGGCCGGGGCAGAAGCTGCAAGAGCCGAAGGCACTCTTCAAGAAGCTCGGGGACGAGGTCGTGGAGCAGGAGCTGGCGCTGATGGAGAGCCGGCCGGCATGACGCGCGTGATCGGGATGCGCTGCCGTGAATGCGGCACCGACTACCCCGTGCAGGCGACGCATGTCTGCGAGATGTGCTTCGGACCGCTCGACGTCGTCTATGACTACGACGCGATCAAGCGCGCGATTTCCCGGGAAAAGATCGCTGCCGGGCCGCCTTCGATGTGGCGCTACCGAGACCTGCTGCCGGTCGAGGACGACGTCCCGGTCGTGACGCTCGGCGAGGGCTTCACGCCGCTCGTCCTCGCCGAGCGCCTCGGCGCCGAGCTCGGCTTGAGCCGCCTCTACCTGAAGAACGACACGATGAACCCCACCAACTCCTTCAAGGACCGCGTCGTCTCGGTGGCGATCTCCTGGGCGCGGGCGCACGGCTTCGAGACCATCGGCTGCGCTTCGACCGGCAACCTGGCCAACGCGGTGGCCGCCTACTCGGCGCGGGCCGGCCTCGAATCGTTCGTGTTCATCCCGGCCGATCTGGAGCCCGCCAAGATCATCAGCACCTCGGTCTTCGGCCCCAACCTGGTGGCGGTCCGCGGCAACTACGACCAGGTCAACCGGCTCTGCTCGCAGCTGGTGGAGAGCTACCCGTGGGCCTTCTGCAACATCAACGTCCGGCCCTTCTACGCGGAGGGCTCCAAGACGCTCGACTTCGAGACCGCCGAGCAGCTCGGCTGGCAGGTTCCGGACGAGGTGATCATCCCGATCGCCAGCGGCTGCCAGTTCGTCAAGCATCACCGCGCTTGGGGGGAGCTGCTCGACCTGGGCCTGGCGGAGGGTGAGCGGCAGCCGGCTTTGACCGGCGCCCAGGCGCTGGGCTGCGCGCCGGTCTACAACGCCTGGCGAGACGGCACCGACCAGGTCATGCCGGTCAAGCCCGACACGATCGCCAAGTCGATCGCGATCGGTAACCCGTCTGACGGCACCTACGTGATCCGGATGGCGCGCGAGACGGGCGGCGTGGTGGAGGCGGTGAGCGAGCAGGAGATCGTCGACTCCATCAAGCTCCTGGCGCGGACCGAGGGGATCTTCACCGAGACGGCGGGCGGGGTCACCATCGGAGTGCTCGCCAAACTGGCTCGGGCCGGGCGCTGGAAGGGAAATGAGACGATCGTGGCTTACGTCACCGGCCATGGGCTCAAAACCGCGGACGCAGTGGCGGGCCCGGACGGAACGGCGCATCGGTTCGAAATAGACCCGACGCTGAAGTCGTTCCGAGAAGTGGTTGAAGTTTGAAAATGATTCAGGAGGTTCGGAAAGGCAAGTGGCACTAGTTCGCATACCGGGACCGCTGCGCAGCCTCTCGCAGGGGGATTCGACTGTCGAGCTGAAGGCGAGCGACCTGCGCCAGGCGATCGAGGAGCTCGACTCGCGGTACCCCGGCTTCAAGGACCGCCTGCTCGACCCGTCGGGCAACCTCCGCCAGTTCGTGAACGTGTACCTGAACGACGAGGACGTGCGTTTCTCGGGCGGGCTCGACGTCAAGCTCGACCCCAAGGACGAAGTTTCGATAATCCCTGCCGTAGCTGGAGGGGAGGTAGCCAGCTAAACTCCTCGGCGCGATGGCCAGGCGCCGCGTAAAGCTGATCTTCGGACGCGAGCTGGTGACCGAGCCAGTCATCTACCAGCTCGGTAAGAACTACGAGATCGTCTCCAACATCCGTCGGGCAGACGTGACGCGCGACGAAGGTTGGGTCCTGCTGGAGCTCACCGGCGAGCCTGATGAGCTCGAAAAAGGGGTCGCCTACCTGGAGTCGCGGGGCATCCGCGTGGAGCCGGCGGAAGGCGACCTGGTCGAATAGCGCGCCGCCCGGCGAGAGGAGTAGGGTGGACCGGTCCTGACCCGGGTGACCGGGTCCCGTGTGACAGTAGGAGGTGGCGTCTATGTACGGACGCATGACCCGAATCCAGACCACACCGGATGCTGTCGAGAAGGGAATCGCTTTCTTCAAGGAGACGGTGGTGCCGGGCGCCAAATCGACACCGGGCAATGCCGGCGCGGTGCTTCTCGTCGACCGCAAGAAAGGAACCGCCGTCGGGATCACACTCTGGGAGACCGCCCAGGCCCTCAACGCCAGCGAGCAGTTTGGGATCTCGAGCCGCACCCAGTCGGCAGCCGCGACGGGTGGGTCGATCGTGAATGTCCACCGCTACGAGCAGGTGATCGCGGATCGGCCGCAGCCGCCGAAGGCGGGTGCCTTCGTCAGGCTCAACACGGTGGCCGGCACGCCGGACAAGATCGAAAACGCGATCAAGTTCATCCAGAAGCAGGTGCTGCCGGCCCTTCAGAGCCAGAAGGGCTACCGCGCGCTGATGATGAACGTCGATCGGACGACGGGCTGGAGCACGGTATCGACGGTTTGGGACACCCAGGCCGACCTGGAGGCCAGCGAATCCAAGGTGAGCAGCCTGCGCCGCGACGCCGCGGATGCCGCCGGCGCCTCCGACGTCAAGGTCGAGATCTTCGAGACTGCGTTCGCCGAGATCAAGCAGCCCAGCAGGGTCTGACTCCGATCCTTCTCAAGGGCGGCCGCTAACCTTCAGTCCGTGAAGGTGGCGGTCGCCCTTTCCGGGGGCGTCGACTCGAGCGTGGCGGCGGCCCTGCTGGCGGCGGCGGGCCACGAGGTGGTCGGCATCACTCTCCAGCAATGGCCGCGGGACGACGCCGCGGAGACGGAGCGCCACGGCGGCTGCTGCTCGCTCTCAGCCGTCGAGGATGCTCGCCGCGTGGCAGCGCTCCTGGAGATCCCCTACTACGTCTGGAACCTGGAGCGCGAATTCGGGGAGCGGGTCATCGAGCCTTTCCACCGGGCCTACCTGGCCGGTGAGACGCCCAACCCGTGCTTGCGCTGCAACGCTTTCGTCCGCTTCGACCTGATGCTCGAGCGCGTGCTGGGGCTCGGCTTCGAGGCGCTCGCGACAGGTCACTACGCACGCCTCCTGCCCGGACCCGAGCTGCACATGGGTGCGGACCCGGCGAAGGACCAGTCGTACATGCTTTACCACCTCGACCGGCGGCGCCTGGCCAGGCTCAAATTCCCGCTCGGAGAGATGACTAAGCCCGAGGTGCGCGAGCACGCCCGCGAGTTCGGCCTGCCGGTGGCGGGCAAAGCCGACAGCCAGGAGATCTGCTTTGTGCCCCGCGGGCGGACGGCTGAGTACCTGACCCGGCGGCTGCCGGTCCGGGCCGGCGACGCGGTCGATCGCAAGGGCCGCCGCGTGGGCGGCCACCGCGGCACGCCGCTCTACACCGTCGGGCAGCGGACCGGCCTGCTCGAGCTGGCCGAGCCGGGGCCCTGGTACGTGCTCGGCATCGACGCCGCAGCCAACCGCCTCCTGGTTGGCCGGCGGGAGGAGCTGGGCGTGACCGAGGTCGAGCTCTCCGACGTCACCTTCATCGAGGGCGAACCGGCGGCCGCGCTCGACTGCGAGGCGCGGCTGCGCTACCACGCCGAGCCGGTGCCGGCCGTCTACGAGGCGGGGCGCCTGCGCCTGGCCGAGCCCTTCCTGGGCGCCGCGCCGGGGCAGGCCGCGGTGCTCTACCGGGGCACCCGGGTTCTCGGCGGCGGGCTGATCAGGCGGGCGGCATGAAGCGATTGCTCGCCCGCCTGACCTCATTTGACGCAGCAGTGCTCGCGGCGGTCTGCGCCGCACTGTTCACAGCGCTCCTGCTCGCCGCCTGGGTCGTCTCGGCAGTGGCCGGGCAGTTCGAGCGCGACCAGGCGGCAGCCGCGGTCGCGGCGGCGCTGGTCGTGGGTGCAGGCCTCCTGTATGCTTTCCGCTTCGGGACTCAAGCCGCCTCCGGATAGGCAGGATTACACGTGGACTGTGACGCCCAAATCCATTGCATCCGCCCGCTCATTTCCGCCGGGCGTCTGCCGGCGCTGATGCCGTCGTTGCGGGCCCCGGAGCTAGACGTCATTCATCTTTGGATGCGCTCGTCGTCGCGCCACCCGCGCCTTGGCACCGGCGGCCTGAGCGGCCGCGCTTCGCCGCTCCGCGCTGCGACGCATTTGGGCGGCACATTCCACTAATTTGGACGCTCTCCACTCGGCGCTCTTCTACGCGTTCGCGGCCCTGACGCTGGCGGGCGGCCTGGCTGTCGCTTTGCTCGCCGGGGAGCGGCGATTGCTCAGCCTCCTCGCGGTCGGCGTGGGCCTGGCCGGCCTCTACGCCGATCTTTCCGCCGGCTTTGCCGCCGCCGCGGCACTCGTCGCCTATGTGGCCTGCGCCGCGCTCCTGCTGCGCACGCTGCGCGCCTGGCCCGCCCTCGAGGCGGCCGAGCGCGAGCCGCGGGGCGTGCTCCAGCAGGCGGGCGGCCTGCTCGCGGGAGCCATCTTCCTGGTCCTTGCCTACGCCGCCTACCGGGGTGACTTCGGCACCGGCTTTCGGGCCCCTGGCGAAATCAACACCAGCGCCATCGGGCGACTCCTGGTTGGTCGTGACGCGCTGGCGCTGGAGGCCCTGGCCGGCGCCTTCCTGGCCGCGATAACAGCCGCGGCCGTGACCGCCCGCGTGCGCCGAGTCCGATGACCGTCACCCTCGTACCCGTCCTCTTCGTCGGCGGGGCTCTATTCGCGACCGGGGCCTTCACCGTCGGCTACCGGCGCAGCTTTCCAGCTGCCCTTGCCGGCCTCCCTCTCCTGCTTGGCGGAGCCGGCCTCGACCTGGTCGGTGTGAGCCGCTTCGCCACCTCCGCGGCCGACCGGGTGGCCGGCCAGGAATTCGCCGTCGTCCTGGCGGGCCTGACGCTGGCTGCGGTGGCCGCCGGCGCGGCGCTTGCGCGGCCGGGACCGGGTGTGCCGGAGGGTCAGCGCTGAGCCTGCCCGCGGTCCTCTACCTGGCGGCCGCTAGCGCTGCTTCGTCAGCTGCCTCGGCGCCGCGCAAGAGCGGCCCCTTCAGCTTCAACTTCGACCCCAACAGCGCGCTGCCCTGGGCGGCGCCCCTGCTGCTCATCGCCCCGCTGGCGGTCTTCTGCATGATCGCCGTGGGAGTTCGGAGCCGGCGCGCGGTGGCCAACACGACACTCGGCGGGCTGCTGGTCACCGCCGGCGGCTATGCGCTGGCGGTCTGGGCCCTCGCGCCCAAGACCAAGCCTTACGACGTCGCGTACGACTGGCTCAACCTGAGCCTGGCGTACAGCGGGCCATCTCAGTTCCAGACCTTCATCGCGCAGGTCGGGATCCACCTCAGCCACCCGACCCTGCTCCTGGTCGGCGCCTGCCTCGCGGTCGGCCTGGCCGTCGCCATCTGGAGCCGGGCCGGAGCACGGGGTGAGCCGGCTCCCGCGCGCTACTACGGCCTTTTGACGCTGCTCGTGTTCGCTGCAATCGGCGCCAGCGTCAGCACCGACCTCGCCGAGCTCTACACGTTCTGGGGGCTGGCCGGGGTCAGCACCTACCTGCTCATGACGCACCTCTTCGCCGACGAGCGTTCCACCCGCGCGGCCCGGCTCGCGCTGGCCGTGCCGGCCCTCGCCGATGTGGCGCTCCTGGCCGGCATCGCGATCCTCTGGTCGCGCTACGGCGTAGTCCGGTTCGACGCGCTTGTGCCCGTGCTGAACAACACACCGGGGGCGGGACCAAAAGCTCTCACCGTCGCCTGCCTGCTGGTGTTCGCCGGGGCTGTCGGCCGGGCCGGTTTCTTCCCGCTGCAGGGCTGGCTCACCGGCGTGGCCGAGACGCCGGCCGGGGCCCAAGCGGCCGCCCAGGGCCTCTGGACGGTGATCGTGATGGGGCTCCTCTACAAGATGCTGCCGGTCCTGGTCTCGGCGGGCACCCTACCCGTGCGCGCCATGGCCATCACCTGCGCCATCACCGCGGTCGGCGTCCCCCTCCTGGGACTGGCCGGCCGCGACGCCCGCCGGATCGCCGCTTGCGCCGGGATCGGCCTCACCGCGCTGGCGGTGCTGGCGCTCTTCCGCCCGGCCAGCGTGGCGCTGGCCCTGACCGCCGCCTGCGCACTAGCGCTCGCTCGCACCGGGCTCGTCCTCGCAACCGCTGCCCTCGTCAGCGGCATGCGCACCGCCGATCTCACGGAAATGGGCGACGGGTGGAATCGGATGCGCAGCTCTGCGGTCGGCCTCCTGCTCTCGGTGGTCGCCCTCGGCGTCCTGGCCGCCGGGGTGGGGGGCTCGCTGCGTCCCCAGTGGATCGCCGTCTATGCCGCCGCGATCGGTCTCGCCGCGCTGGCCGCCTTCCGCCTCTACTTCGGCGCCGCCCACAGTCTCCTGCCGCGCCGGCGGGGCTTTGACCCAAACCGGGTTCGCCAGGTGCCGGGGTCGATGTCGGCCCCGATCTTCTACTGCTTCGTGCTGGCTGCCGCTCTGGTGGGGGCCGAGTTCTGGCCCGGCTGGCTCAACTTTCTCGACGGCCGGCAGCACTCGATCGAGCCCGTCACAGCGCTCGCCTGGTTGGGCGCGGCGGCGATCGGCGTCCTCCTCGCGGCCGTCCTTTACTGGCGGGCGCCAGACCGAGGGGCACGCCTGACCGAGATCGCCACGACCGTCTGGACCGCCGTCCTCGCGCTGAGCGCTCTGCTCGGCGGCCGGTTCCTGGCGGCGCCTTCGATCCGGCTCGCGGAGGAGATGGAGGACACCGCCCTGCTCCGTGGCGAGAGCGTGGTGGGAGCCGCCGTCGAGCGCGCCGCCGGCCTCGCGCGCGTGCCGGCGCGGGTCCTCATCCCGTTGCTCGCCGGCCTGGCCGTGGTCGTGGCCGCACTGCTGGCGGTCTTCGCGCCTGGGGTCCACCGCTGATGAGCCTGGCCCTCTTCCTGGTCGGGGTCGTACCGGGGCCGACGCTGGTCAGCCCGACCCCCAGCCCGACACCCATCAACACTTTCGCGGCCAACCCCTTCCACGTCAGCTTCCTGCTCAGCACGCTGATCTGGCTGCCGGTGCTGGCCGCCCTGATCATTGCCGCCCTACCCAACCCGCGGGGCCGCAACGACCGGACGATCTACCTGCTGGCGTTCTGGACCAACGCCTCCCTCGCCTTTCTGGCCCTGGTCGCCTACAACCAGGCGCAGCTCTTCAGCCCGAGCTTTCAATTCGAGGAGCTGATCCGCTGGGTGCCCTGGCTTGGAATCAGCTACCACCTCGGCGCGGACGGGATCACCATCGCGATGCTCCTCGTCGGATCGCTGATCAGCACGGTCTCAGTGCTGGCCTCCGCATCGATCCGCGAGCGGGTCCGCGAATACTTCACCCTCCTCCTCCTCCTGCAGGCGTCAATCACGGGGGCGCTCTGCGCGCGCGACATGTTCGTGTTCGTCCTCTTCTGGGCGGCGGGGCTCCTGCCCGCCGCGCTGCTGCTGGCGGGCTGGGGCGGCCCGCGCCGCCACGAGGCCGCGGTCCGGTTCCTCGCCTACGGGGCGGTCGGCACCGCGGCCCTCCTCGTCGCGATGTTCCTCGTGTACGCCGCGACGGGCGGGGCCAGCTTCGACATGAACGTGCTGGCCAACGCGGCCCTGACACCGCGGGTGCAGCTGATCGCCGGCCTGGCTCTGGTGATCGCGGCCGCCACCCGCCTGCCGCTGGTGCCCTTCCAAGGCTGGGTGCGCGACGCGCTTTCCGAGGCGCCGCCCGGACTGGCCGTGATGATCGCCGGCCTCGGCATGCGGCTTGGCGGCTTCATGCTGCTGCGGCTCCTCATCTCCGGCCTGCACGACGGGTCGCGGCTCCTGGCGCCACTGCTCGGCACCCTGGCCGGGATCACGATCCTCTACGCGGCCCTGGCCGCGTTCCGCAACGACGACGTCCGCAAGTTCGGGGCCTACCTGGCGGTCATTCCGGGCGGGCTTTTCGCCCTCGGCCTGGCGGGGCTGACGTCGATCTCCCTGCTCGGGGCCGCCTTCGGGCTCATCACCGGCGGGCTGGCGGCTGCTCTCGCCGTCGGCGTGACCGCCACGATCGCCGAGCGTGCGCAGTCCCGCAGCCTGAGCGTGCTGGGCGGCCTGGCGCCGCGGATGCCGAAGCTGGCCTGGCTCCTCGTCCTCGCCGGGCTGGCCGTGATCGGGGTCCCGGGCATGGCCTCCTTCATCTCAGAGGTTTTCACGTTCCTGGGCGCCTTCTACACGCAGCCGGCGGCGGCTTTTCTGGCCGGCCTCGGGATGGCCGTCGCAGTGGCCGTGGTGGCCTTCACGGTCCAGCGCGTGATCTTCGGCCGGCCCCGTCCCGATTCGCCGGGCGTCAGCGATGCCTCCCTGGTTGAGACCTGGTACCTGGGCCTGCTCGTGGCGGCCCTGCTCTGGTTTGGCATCCTGCCCGGCGGTCCGAAGATCGGCGGCCAGGTGACGCTGTTCGACGAGGGCAAATTTAAAGAACTCAGAAACGGCACGAACAAAATCAAATAGCCCTATGTCCCGCCGGCACCGCCCGCCCCGCCGACGCCTTAGCCCTCCCCGTCGGCC